>NZ_JBIAVJ010000043.1:0-43573 GCF_042894025.1 Streptomyces sp. NPDC001549 | reverse complement strand
GACCGGCTGATCTACCAGGCCCGGCTGCAGGCGCGGTACGGCCGGTCATGGCGGCGGAAGGCTCCGGTGGAGGCGCTGATGCCGCTGAAGCTGGCGAAGATCGGTGTGCCGCTCGCGGAGACGACCGCGGAGGCGCTGGCGGCGACGGGCATCGAGCCGGCGGTGCTGCCGCCGGTGGAGCAGCAGGGCCAGCAGCAGCTCCAGCAGCAGGCCCAGCAGGCCCCGGCGCTGGCGGCGGCGCCCGGGCTCGCGCAGCAGGCCCAGCAGCCTCAGCAGGCCGCCCAGCAAGCCGCGCAGCAGGCCCAGCAGATGCAGAACGCGGCCGGTGTACCCGGTGCTCCGGGTGTTCCCGATGTTCCCGGGGCTGCCCACCACAACCCGCCGCCCTTCGCGGTGGACCCGACGGCCATGCCCGCGGCCCACAACAGCGCCTGGTTCGCCGCGCCGCTGGCGCCGCAGGCGGCGTACGAGGGTGGCTACAACCCCCAGTACGTGGAGGGCCTGGAGCCGACCCCGGTCCTGCCCCCGATGGGTCCGGACGAGGAGCAGTCCGCGCAGCAGGAGCTCTCCATCCCGGCTCCGCGCCAGGAGGAGGCCCCGGCCGAGGGTCCCGAGACGCCTGACGAGGCCGAGTTCGCCGAGGCGGCGTACAAGGTGTTCTGCGCGCTGGTCGACGAGAAGCAGGACTATCCGTCGGCGGAGGCCCTCGACATACACCTGTCGGACGGTTACGGCGTGACCCACCCGCGCAGCGGTTCGCTGCTGCGCCGGATGATCCCGGCGTTCAAGCAGCGGTACCACAAGGACCGTGAGGCCGAGCACATCGCCTGACGGCCGCGGACAGCGGAAAGGGCCCGCACCCCTCGGGGTGCGGGCCCTTCCACGTGCCGGGTCGGCCGGGTCGGCCGGCTGAGACGGCTCAGACGGCTCAGACGGCGAGCAGCTTGCGCACGCGGTCGGCGCCCACCGCCAGCAGCAGCGTGGGCAGGCGCGGTCCGGTCTCCCGGGTCACGAGGAGCCGGTAGAGCAGCGCGAAGAACGTGCGCTGCGCGACCTTGAGTTCCGGCGTCGGCTTGGCGTCGGGCTCAAGGCCCGCCATGACCTTCGGGACGCCGTAGACGAGCGTGGTCAGCCCGTCCAGGGACCAGTGCGAGTCCAGCCCGTCGAGGAGCAGTCGCAGCGACTCGCGGCCCTCGTCGTCCAGGGACGACAGCAGCTCGGTGTCGGCCTCCTCGCGTACGAGGGTGCGCTGGTCGGCCGGGACCTGGGTGGTGATCCAGTTCTCGGCGCGGTCCAGGCGCGGCCGTACCTCGTCGAGGGAGGTGAGCGGCTGCGTCGGGTCGAGGTCGGTCAGGATGCGCAGGGTCTGCTCGTCGTGGCCGGCGGTGATGTCGGCGACGGAGGCGAGCGTCCGGTACGGGAGCGGGCGCGGGGTGCGCGGCAGCTCGGCGGCGGCGGTGCGGACGGCGCGGGTGTGCGCGGCGGCGTCGGCGGGCAGCACGGAGCCGTCGGCGACCTTGGCCTCCAGCTTGTCCCACTCGTCGTAGAGCCGCTGGATCTCCTGGTCGAAGGCGATCTTGAAGGACTGGTTGGGGCGGCGGCGGGCGTAGAGCCAGCGCAGCAGCTGCGGCTCCATGATCTTCAGCGCGTCGGCCGGGGTCGGGACCCCGCCCTTGCTGGAGGACATCTTCGCCATGCCGCTGATGCCGACGAACGCGTACATCGGTCCGATCGGCTGCTCGCCGCCGAAGATGTGCACGATCTGGCCGCCGACCTGGAAGGACGAGCCGGGCGAGGAGTGGTCGACGCCGGAGGGCTCGAAGATCACGCCCTCGTAGGCCCAGCGCATCGGCCAGTCGACCTTCCAGACCAGCTTGCCGCGGTTGAACTCGCTGAGCTTGACCGTCTCGGTGAACTCGTCCTCGGTGCAGACGTAGGTCATCTCGGTGGTCTCGTCGTCGTACGAGGTGACCTTGGTGAAGTCCTTGCCGCACTGGCCGCAGTACGGCTTGTACGGGAAGTACCCGCCCTCGCCGGTGCTGCCGTCGTCCTCGGCGGCCGCGCCGGAGCCCTCGGCGGCCTCCAGCTCGGCCTCGTCGACCTGCTTCTGCTGGGGCTTCTTGCCGCCCGGCTTCTGCTTGGTGCGGTACTGGTCGAGGACCGCGTCGATGTCGCCGCGGTGCTTCATCGCGAACAGCACCTGCTCGCGGTAGACGCCGTTCGTGTACTGCTCGGTCTGGCTGATCGGGTCGTACTCGACGCCCATCTCGGCCAGTGCCTCGACGAAGACGGCCTTGAAGTGCTCGGCCCAGTTCGGGTACGCGGACCCGGCCGGCGCGGGCACGGCGGTCAGCGGGCGCCCGATGTGCTGCGCCCACGACTCGTCGATGCCGGGCACGCCCGCGGGCACCTTCCGGTACCGGTCGTAGTCGTCCCAGGAGATGAGGTGGCGGACCTCGATGCCCCGGCGGCGGATCTCGTCCGCGACCAGGTGCGGGGTCATGACCTCGCGGAGGTTGCCCAGGTGGATGGGGCCGGAGGGGGAGAGTCCGGACGCGACGACGACAGGTTTGCCGGGTGCTCGGCGCTCCGCCTCGGCGATGACCTCGTCCGCGAAACGGGAGACCCAGTCGGTCTCGGTGCTGCTCTGAGCCACGACACGTCCTTCTATCTCGAATGCTGGCTTCAGCCATTCTCCCAGACGGAACGGGTCGCTCTGAGGTTGCTTTTCCACCGGGAAACGGGTTGCCCCCTCGTGGGATACTCGGCACTTGTCGGAACAACCAAGTGCACCCACCGGCACAACCTCACAGGAACGGCAGCTCATGGCCTCGGTCCCTTCCCTCGCTTCTTCCGTCAATCAGCGCGTCGCGGACGCCCTTGCCTCCGCCCTGCCGGAGGCCGGTGGCGCGGACCCGCTGCTGCGACGAAGCGACCGGGCCGACTTCCAGGCCAACGGCATCCTGGCGCTCGCGAAGAAGGCCAAGGCCAACCCGCGCGAGCTGGCGGCGACCGTGGTCGCGGGCATCCCGACCGGTGACCTGATCCAGGAGATCGAGGTCTCCGGACCCGGCTTCCTCAACATCACCATCTCCGACCGGGCGATCATCGAGACCCTGGCCGCGCGGGCCGGCGACGACCGTCTGGGCGTGCCGCTCGCGGCGAACCCGGGCACCACGGTGATCGACTACGCGCAGCCGAACGTCGCCAAGGAGATGCACGTCGGCCACCTGCGGTCCGCCGTGATCGGCGCCGCGATGGTCGAGATCCTGGAGTTCACGGGCGAGAAGGTGATCCGCCGCCACCACATCGGCGACTGGGGCACCCAGTTCGGCATGCTCATCCAGTACCTGCTGGAGCACCCGCACGAACTGGACCACAAGTCGGACGAGGAGGTGTCCGGCGAGGAGGCCATGTCCAACCTGAACCGGCTCTACAAGGCCTCGCGCGCGCTCTTCGACTCCGACGAGGAGTTCAAGACGCGGGCCCGGGCGCGGGTGGTCGACCTCCAGGCCGGCGACGCGCAGACCCTCGCCCTGTGGCAGCGGTTCGTCGACGAGTCGAAGATCTACTTCTACTCCGTCTTCAACAAGCTGGACATGGACATCCAGGACCCCGACGTGGTCGGCGAGTCCGGCTACAACGACATGCTGGTCGAGACCTGCAAGCTGCTGGAGGACTCGGGCGTCGCCGTCCGCTCCAACGGCGCGCTGTGCGTGTTCTTCGACGACGTCAAGGGCCAGGACGGCAACCCGACCCCGCTGATCGTGCAGAAGTCGGACGGCGGCTTCGGCTACGCGGCGACCGACCTGTCGGCGATCCGCGACCGCGTGGGCAACCTGGGCGCGACCGAGCTGATCTACGTGGTCGACGCGCGGCAGTCCCTGCACTTCAAGATGGTCTTCGAGACGGCGCGCCGGGCGGGCTGGCTGAGCGACGAGGTCAAGGCCGTGCAGCTGGCCTTCGGCACGGTGCTCGGCAAGGACGGCAAGCCGTTCAAGACCCGTGAGGGCGAGACCGTCCGGCTCGTGGACCTGCTGGACGAGGCCGTGGAGCGGGCGACGGCCGTCGTGCGCGAGAAGGACAAGGACCGCGGCCTGCTCACCGAGCAGGAGATCGTCGAGAACGGCCTCCAGGTCGGCATCGGTGCGGTCAAGTACGCGGACCTCTCCACCTCGGCGGCGCGCGACTACAAGTTCGACCTGGACCAGATGGTGTCGCTGACCGGTGACACGTCCGTGTACCTCCAGTACGCGTACGCCCGGATCCGGTCGATCCTGCGCAACGCGGGCGACCGTTCCCCGGTGGCCCACCCGGAGCTGGAGCTGGCTTCGGCCGAGCGGGCGCTGGGGCTGCACCTGGACGGGTTCGGCGCGCTGATCGAGGAGGCGGCCGCGGAGCACGCCCCGCACAAGGTGGCCGCGTACCTGTACCAGCTGGCCTCGCTGTTCACGACGTTCTACACGGAGTGCCCCGTCGTGAAGCCGGAGCCGGAGCTCGTCGTCGGCGAGAACCGGCTGTTCCTGTGCGAGCTGACCGCCCGCACCCTGAACAAGGGCATGGCCCTCCTCGGCATCCGGACCCCCGAGAAGCTCTGACCTCGCTCGATCCGCACAACCCGCGCCAAATGTGTACGGCCCCGGCAGCTGCTGCTGGGGTCGTACGCATTTCGTGATCTACGAGGCCCCCACAATCCAGCCACCCCCACTAATCTGATCGTGTTCAAAACTTAGTGGGGGGACACCCGTGAAGAGCATCAAGCGCATGGCCGCCGTGGCCGCGGTGGCCGTGGCCGGCCCGACCATCCTGACCGCGACGCCCGCGATGGCCGCCGACCAGCCGGCCGTCATCGTCCCGGACGTGGCACCGAAGGACGACGCCGCCGACGCGGGAACGCCGGCCCCGGCCGTGCCGGACGTCCAGGCGCCGGCCCCGGCGCCGGCCCCCGTACCTGCGCCGGCCGTCCCGGACGCCCAGGCGCCCGCGCCGCAGCCGGCGCCCGTCGCCGAGAAGGCGGCGAAGGACACCAAGAGCGACGAGGACGCGCAGGACGCCGAGTCCGACGGGATCCTCATGGGTCCCGAGGTCACGGTCGCGGGCATCCCGAAGGACGGTTTCAAGGCCGGCGGCGGCTGGACCCCGCTGAAGGTGACGGTCGACAATTCCGGCCACATCGCCGTCCCGGACTACACGCCGAGCGTGACCGTCTACGAGGAGGACGGCAAGTTCAAGCCCTCGCAGATCAAGGTCGAGTGGAAGACCGCCGGCGGAACCTGGCAGGCCGCCAAGCTCGTACAGGGCGAGGCGCTCGGCCCCGGCCTCCAATACACCTTCGGGACGGCCCCGTCCGTCACCAAGGACACCTCCTACACGGTCGACGTGCGGATCTCCTTCGCCGCGGACAGCCCGGTGGTGCCCTTCGACCTGGCCTCGGACGGCAAGAGCCGCGTCGGGAACCACGTCAACCACTCGCCCTCCACCTGGTACAGCACCCGGATCGCCGGTGCGGTCGGCGGACCCGAGGACCCGTTCGTCGAGGGCCCCGCGCTGACGGTGAACGGCGTACCGGAGAGCATCAAGGCGGGCGGTGACTGGACGAACCTGTCCGTCCACGTGGACAACGCCGGGAAGCAGGCCCTGAAGGGATTCAACGTCGGGCTGGTCATGGCCCGTCCCGACTGGGTCAAGATGAAGCCCTCCCAGATCAAGGTCGAGGTCCTGAGCAAGGACAAGAGCGGCAAGGCCGGCTGGCACGAGGCCGAGGTCTGGTCCGAGGAGGAGAGCGTCTTCTTCGGCATCGATCTCGCGGGCGGCCCGGTCGCGGCCGGCCAGAGCTTCGACGTCCAGGTCCGGATCCGCTTCGCCGCCGACGCGCCCCTCGGTGCCGTCAGCATCTTCTCCTGGGGCTCGTCCAACGTCGGCCCGGACTCCCCGGAGCCGTGGGCGGACTCGCGTTCCAAGGCCCGCCTGACGAACATCGTCGCCGCCTCCGCGGACACGGGCGGGAACGGCAACCAGCCGAACCCGAACGGTGGCGCCAAGCCGATCACCGACACGACCGGCAACACGGGCACGACTGGTAACACCGCCACCACCGCCACCACCGGTGGCGAGCTCGCCGCCACCGGCAGCGACCCGGCCACCACCTGGGCTCTCGGCGGCGCCGGCGTGGCCCTCGCCATGGGCGCCGCCCTGGTCGCGGGCACCGGTCGCCGCCGCCGCACCACCGCCTGAGGCGCCGCCCGCGTTCACCCGTACGGCCCGATTCGGGCCGTACGGGCCGTACGGGCCGGGTAGGGGGCCGGCCCTCCTTCCGGCCGGGCGGCCCCGTGGACCCGGACCCGGGCGAGTACCACCCGCGCCCGGACCAGCTCGGCCCGTAGCCCGCCCGGCGTGTCGTGGGACCGTACATATTTCGCAATCCTGTAGCCCTCTGCAAGCCCCTCCCGTCTCACTAACCTAGGCGCCTCCCAAGGGGTTTGGGGTGGCTCCGGTCTGATGCCCGGAGCCCGGGGAGGTAAAGAGCATGCAGTTCAAGCGCATGGCCGTCGTGGCAGCAGCCGCGATGGCCGGCCAAACGCTCCTGATCGCCGCACCAGCGGTGGCCGAGGAGCATCCGGCGGTGACCGCGCCGGACGCGGTACCCGCGGACACCGCCGGACCGGCGGAGGCAGCGGCAGCGGCGCAGGGGCAGACCGGGGAGAAGGAACAGGCCGAGGACACCGGCCCGCAGCAGCCCGCCGCGCAGGCCGTGGTCGCACCGGAGACGCCGAAGGCGCCGGAGGCACCGGAGACGCCCACCGTCCCGGCCGCGTCCGAGGCACAGCCGCAGACCCAGACACAGCCGCAGGCGCAGACACAGGCGCTGCCCGAGGCCGTCGAGGACGAGCAGGACACCGGGTCGGACCGGATCCTGGTGGGGCCCGAGGTCACGGTCCAGGGCATCCCCGCGGACGGCTTCAAGGCCGACGGCAGCTGGACCCCGCTCACCGTGACCGTCGACAACTCGGGCCACGTCGCGGTGGCGGACTACACCCCGATGCTGGGCGTCTCGCAGGCCGCCGGACAGTTCGGGCCCGCCCACATCAAGGTCGAGTACCGCACCGCGGGCGGGCCGTGGACGGCCGCCGCGCCGGTCCAGACCGCGGCCCCCACGCTGGGCTATGCCCTCGGCAGCGCCACCGCGGTCCCCGTCGGCCAGGTCCGGACGATCGACGTCCGGATCAGCTTCGCCGCGGACACCCCCGTCGTGCCGTTCGACCTGACGGCGGACGGCACGGGCCGGGTCGGGACGGCCACCGGCAGCTCCCCCACCTCCTCGTACGCGACCAGGATCGCGGGCGCGCCCGGTGGCGACGAGGACCCGCTGTTCACCGAAGGTCCCGCCCTGACGGTGAGCGGGGTCCCGGAATCGGTACGTGCGGGCGGCGACTGGACGGACCTCTCCGTCCGGGTGGACAACACGGGGAAGGGTGAGCTGGCCGCCTTCGACCTGGGACTGGTCCTGGCCCGGCCCGACTTCGTCTCCATGCAGGTCTCGCAGATCTCGGTCGAGGTCCTGCGGCCGGCCGCGGACGGACAGCCGGCGGCCTGGCAGGCCGTGGAGATCACCTCGGACGAGGACGGCTACTTCTTCGCGGGCGGCCTCGTGCGCGGCCCGATCGGCGCGGGTGCGGCCTTCGACGTCCCGGTCCGCGTCCGCTTCTCCGCCGACGCCCCGACCGGCTCGGTCTCCTTCTTCGCCTGGGGCACGTCCCAGGTCGACGCGGAAACACCCCCACCCTGGGCCGGCTCCCGCTCGAAGCGCCAACTGACCACCCTCCTGCAACCGGCCACCACCCCGGGCGGGGAGACTCCGGGCGGGGGGACCCCGGGCAGCGAAACCCCTGGAGGAGGAACCCCGGGCGGGGAGACCCCCGGCGGAGGCACCCCAGGAGGCGACACCCCAGGCGGAGGAATCCCTGGGGGCGAAACCCCTGGCGGAGGCACCCCAGGCGGGGAGACTCCCGGCGGAGGCACCCCGGGCGGAGGCACTCCCGGCGCAGAGACCCCGGGCGAAGGCACCCCTGGAGGGGGCACCCCCGGAGGGAGCACCCCCGGAGGGGACACCCCAGCGGGAGGGATCCCAGGCGGAGGCACTCCCGGAGGGGGCGCTCCCGGCGCGGAGACCCCGGGCAGCGGAACCCCCGGCGGGGGCACCCCCGGAGGGGGCACCCCGGACGGAGGCACTCCCGGAGGGGCCACCCCGGGCAGCGAAACTCCCGGAGGAGGCGCTCCCGGCGGGGACACCCCAGCGGGAGGGACCCCGGGCAGCGGAACCCCCGGCGGAGGCGCCCCCGCAGGGGAGACCCCCGGCAGCGGGACCCCAGGCGGAGGCGCCCCGGCAGGGGAGACCCCCGGGGGCGGCACCCCGGGTGGTGCACCCGGTGGCAACGTGCCGGAGCCGAACGGCGGCACCGGCACCGTCACCGTCCCCACCAGCGGCAGCGCCACCGGCGCCACCGCGCTCGCCGCCACCGGCGCCGACCCGGCCACCAGCTGGGCGCTCGGCGGTGCGGGGACGGCCTTGGCCCTGGGCGCCGCCCTGGTCGCCGGCACCGGCCGCCACCGCCGCCGCCGCCGCACCAACTGACGCCCCCGGTTTCACCCGTACGGCCCGATTCGGGCCGTACGGGCCGGGTAGGGGACGGCCCGTCCTTCCCCCACCCACCACCGGAGGCCTCCGTGCCCGACATGAACGGCCCCTACAAGCCCGGCACTCCCTGCTGGATCGACCTGATGGTCCCCGACCAGCAGGCCGCCCTCGACTTCTACTGCGACCTGTTCGGCTGGCAGGGCGAGATCGGCCCGGCCGAGCAGGGCGGCTACTCCGTCTGCACCCTCAAGGGCCGTCCGGTCGCCGGCATCATGAAGGCGATGAACCCGGACGGCACCGTCCCGGACCCGATGCCGCCGACCGTGTGGACCACGTACCTCTCCACCGACGCCATCGACCCCACCCTCAAGGCCGCCACCGACGCCCACGGCACCGTCGTGATGGGCCCGATGGACGTCATGGACCTCGGGCGGATGGCCGTCGTCGCCGACCCGACCGGTGCCGTGTTCGGCCTGTGGCAGCCGGGCTCCTTCGACGGCGCCGGCATCGTCAACGAGCACGGCGCCCTCATCTGGAACGAGCTGAGCACCAGCGACGTCCCCGCCGCCGCCGCGTTCTACTCCGCCATCCTGCCGATCACCACGGCCGCCTCCCACATGCCCGGCGCCGAGGGGTACACGGAGTTCAAGGCCTCCGGGCGCGTGGTGGGCGGAATGATGAACCTGGACCAGTCGCCGCCCGGCACTCCCCCGAACTGGCTGCCGTACTTCCAGGTCGACAGCGTCGACGACATCCAGGCCGCCGCCGAACGGGCCGGGGCCACCGTCCTCGCCCCCGCCTTCGACATGGTGGCGGGCCGCATGGCCGTCCTGGCCGACCCGCAGGGCGGCCCCTTCGCGGTAATCACCTCGACGATCACGGAGCAGCCCGCCTGATGCGACCGGGAGCACGGGGAACGCCCTCTCCCCGTGCGCCCCTCACCTCGTGAACCGGTGCCACCAGCGGCGGGGCCGCCGGGACAACTCGCGCACGGCCGCGGCCTCCTCCCTGCACTCCGCCTCCCGCTTCGCATCGCCGACTGCGGCGAAGCCCGCCGCGGCCCGCTCGAAGTTCTCCTCGGCCTCCGTCAGGCGGCCCAGGACCCCAAGGGTGTAGGCCAGCGCCCTCGCCGCACCGGCCTGGCCGGCCTGGTCCCGCGCAGCGGCCAGGAGCACGCACGCACGCTCGTGCGCTTCCAACGCCTGCGCCAACCGCCCCTCCCGGACGTGGAACAGGCCCAGGTTGGTCAGCACCACGCCTTCGCCCTGCCGGTTGCCATCCGCCGTGAAGAGGCTCAGCGCCTCCTCGAAACGGGCCTGCACCTCGTCCGCCTGCCCGACGGACAACAGCGAGGACGCGATCCAGGTCAGGGTCCAGGCCACTCGGGTCCGGTTGCCCAGACCCCGCACGATGACGAGTGCCTCCTCCCGTACGGCCACGCACTCCTCGCGCCGTCCCGCCACCCCCAGCGCATCACCGAGCGCGTCCAGCGCGATGACCTCGCGGTGCCGGTCGCCCAGCTCCCGCATGAGGGCGAGAGACTGCCGGTGCATGGCGATCGCCTCGTCCAGCCGTCCCAGGTACTGGAGGTCGGCGCCCAGCGTCACCAGGACCGCGGCTTCCGCGTGCCGGTTCCCCAGCTCGCGGTTGATGTCCAACGCTTCTTGGTGAGCGTGGCGCGCCTCCTCGTAACGGCGCACAGCGCTGTACGAGGTGCCCAGCAGGTTCAACGCCCTGCCCTCCCCCTCCCTGTCGGAGCTCTCGCGGAACCGGGTCAGGGCCTCCGTCAGCCGGTCGGTGGCCTCCGCCCAGTCGTGCGCCTGGCACAGTGCGCTGCCGAGGTCGCACACCGCGACGGCAAGGGCGTCGGGCCTGCCCGTCGTGCGCACGGCTGCGAGAACGTGGCGCGCCATCAGCAAGTGTTCTTGCGCGTGCCCGTAGAGCTGGAGGTAGGGAGCCAGGAGGTCGGCCAGCTCCACGGCGGTGTCCACCCGGCCGGAGTCGGCCGCGAAGCCCACGGCGGCGGCCAGCAGCGGACGCTCCGTGTCGAGCCAGTCCAGCGCCTGCGCCACGGAAGGCAGTCCCGGCCCACTGCTGCCCGGACTGTTCACTCCCAGGACCTCCTGCGCCACTCCGGTGCTGACGACCAGGTCCGCCAGGAAGGTGTCGGTCGCCTCCTCCCGCCCGTCCTCCTCGGCGCACTCCTCGCCCCGCTCCAGCGCGTACAGCCGCAGCAGGTCGTGCATCCGCCACCGTCCCGAGCCGACGGGCTGCTCGGTCAGCAGGCTGGCTCGTACGAGCGCGGCCAGCTTGGGCCGCACGTCCTCGCCCTCGCCGGTGAGCAGACCGGCGTACCCGGTCCGGCAGTCCGGGCCGGGGTTCACCGTCAACAGCCGGAAGATCCGCGCCTGGTCGGCGGGCAGCCGCGCGTACGAGAGGTCGAACGCGGCCCGCACCCCCACCGGTACGCCGCCCTCGTCGAAGGTCAGCGCCTCCAGCCGGCTCCGGGCTTCGGCCAGCCGCTGCGCCAGCTCCCCCGCGGACAGTCCGGGATCGCCCGCCAGCACCGCCCCCGCCACCGCGAGGGCCAGCGGCAGCCGTCCGCACCGCCGGGCTATCCCGGCCAGTGCCTCGGGCTCCCGTGAGGGCCGGGGATCGTCCGGCCACGCACGCAGCACCGCATCGGCGAGGAGCTCGGCCGCGGGCCCCTCCGCCAGCTCGTCCAGCGGGAGCACCCGCCCCGCGAACCCGGGAGCCACCAGCCGGTGCCGCGAGGTCACCAGCAGCCGGTGCGCGTCCGCGGCCGGTACGAGGTCCCGCACCTGCCCGACCGAACCCGCGTCGTCGGCCACGATCAGCACGCGCTGCCCGGCCTGGGCGAAGGCCGCCAGCCGCGCCCGGTACAGCGCCACCCGGCCCTCCGGCGACTCTGGCATGTCCGCGTCGCGGAGCCCCAGGTGGCGCAACATCTCCTGGACCGCCTGCGGCCCGCTCACCCCGCCATCGGGGGCGTAGCCGCGCAGCGACAGGAAGAACACCCGGTCGCCGAACCAACCCAGTTCCACGGCCCGGTGGGCCGTGGACACCGCTAGCGCGCTCTTGCCCACGCCGGCCAGTCCGGCCACCACGACGACCGGCGGGCCGCCCTCCGCGAGCAGTCCCACCAGTTCCTTGACCGGCCCGTCGCGCCCGACCAGGGCGGCGGGCGCGTCGGGCAGGCCGAGCAGCGCCCGGGGCGCGGGGCCGGCGCCGGCCGCGTAGGTGATGTGGTCGCCGGCGACCTGGGTGATCCGCGCGTTCTCGTCGGCGCGGGCCCACTGCTGGTTGCCCACTAGGAGGTGGGGGTGGTACCGGGGGTGGTACCGGGGGTGGTACCGCCGGTGTCGGTGGTCTGCTGCACGCGGGAGTCGTCGTCGGCCCGAGCCCGCTGGTCCAGCAGACCGGGAGCCGAGCCTCCGCCGGACTGGGTGATCTGACCGGTCCCGGAGGCGCGGGCCCGCTGCCGCACCACGGTCTGTCCGGCAACGGCTGCGCCCGGCCCGCTGCTCGCCCACCAGGCCCCGGCCAGCCCGAAGGCCGCCGCCATGGCCCCGGCGAACCCGGCGGCGGCCGCCACCTTGTCCGAGTCCTTGTCCGGCAACCAGCCGAAGGGGTCCACCTGGCCCAGCTTGAAGCTGAGCAGGAACACGATCGCCGTGCCCCCAATGACGACAGCCCACCGCAACGGACGTGACACTGGCCCCCCTTGATGCGTCTTCCGAGCATCCGAAGCTAGCAGGCACCCCCGCGGAACTCGCACCAGACGACCTTCCCCGGCGTCCGGGCCAGCACCCCCCACTCGTCGGCGACCCCGGCGACGAGGGTGAGCCCGCGCCCGTGCGGTCGCCCGGTGATCCGGGAGAACCCGGGCCCGCCGTCGTGCACCTCGATGCGGACGGTCGCGTCCTCGAAGCCGAACAGCCGCAGCAGGTAACCACGGCCGGGCGGTACGCCGTACCGCAGGGCGTTGGTGGCCAGCTCGCTCACGCAGAGCAACATCTCGTCGCGGTGCTCGGTCACCACCCACGCCTGCAAGGTGTCACGTGTGAACTGGCGCGCAGCTGCGACGGTTCGGGGTGAGCGCAGGTAGAGGCGCTCGCGCATGAGCGCCGCCTGGATAGTTGGATTCACGGGACGATCGTCGCGTTGCGTGACTAGCGTGTGGCTGAGCGCGGACCCGTACTCCTTCATGAGTACGGGTCTGCACGGGGTATTCCGCTTGCGTGGGTGGGGAGTTCGCTGTCATGCCACCGAGGAAACGAGTACGGCCGAACGCGACGACCATGAAGATGGTCGGCGCGATGGTGGCCGAGCCCGCATCGCCAAGAACCTGACCCAGAAGCAGCTGGGCGAGCTGGTCCGCCTGGACGCGGAGACCATCGCGTCGATCGAGCAGGGCCGGCGGGCGCTGATGCCGAACGTCGCCGAGCTGATGGATCTGCACCTGGGGCTGCCAGGGCTGCTGACCGTGGCGGCGAACGAGATGCCGCTGATCGATACGATTCCGCCCTGGGCCGAGGAGTACATGGACCTCGAAAAGCGTGCTATCGCGCTGTCCTGGTACGAGTCCATTCGCATCCCTGGCCTGCTGCAGACCGAGAACCATGCGCGTGCGCTGTTCCGTAACCGCGTGCCAGCCCATCCCGGGGAGGAGATCGAAGCTCTGACGGTAAGTCGCATCGCTCGGCAGGAGATCCTGCACCGCGCGGTTCCGCCCAGCATCAGTTTCGTCCTCTGGGAAGCTGCGTTCCAAGTCCGCATCGGCGGAAGCCAGATCTACCGGGAGCAGTTGCGCCATCTGCTCAGCTGCATGGAACTGCCCAATATCACTCTGCAGATCCTGCCCTTCGGCCAAACAACGCACGCTGGGCTCAACGAGCCGTTCATTCTCCTGGAAACCCCGGCCCACCAGCACCTCGGTTACGCCGAAACCCAGCGCGGCAGCCTGCTGATCTCTGACCCCGATGAGGTCAGCATCCTCGCGCGCAAGTATGCGATGCTGCGAACCCAGGCCCTCAACACCGAGCAAACACGGGGCCTGTTGGACCGCCTGCTAGGAGAGACATGAGCGCCACGACTGCACTCAAGTGGTTCAAGTCCAGCTACAGCGGCGATGAAGGCGGCGCCTGCCTGGAAGTTGCCGCTGCCTGGCGCAAGTCCTCGTACAGCGGTGACGAAGGCGACGCCTGCGTCGAGATTGCCACCAGCCCGACGACCATCCACGTCCGGGACTCGAAGGTCCAGGACGGGCCGATCCTGGCTCTCGCGCCGGCGAGCTGGGCGGCGCTGACCGGCTGGCTGGCTCGATAGCCCACAAGATCTGCGAATGGCAGGTGCCGCTTGACGTACCCGACAGAGCTGACGGAAGCCTGCATCGATGATGCGAGCAACATACTCGTCGCGCCTTCGACGTTGCAGGACAAGGACCTGATCAGGGACTTCTTCGGGTCCGTGATCACACCGGAGGACCTCGCTTCCGGTTCGCCCGACCTCGCGCGGAAGACCGTCTACCTGTGTGGCGACGTATTCGGGATCAGCTGCCGTCAACTGGAGGCGGCGGACCGGGTGTTCGTCGTCCGGGAGCTGTCGCGCGGGTACCGCGAGGACGTCGGCACGCCTTGGACCCTCGTCGATGTCGGCCGAGTTCCCCTCCGGGTACACGGCGCCGGCGTGTACTACCGCCGCTTCTTCGACCTCGACGCCGATCACTTCGGACGGATCCGTGCGGAGCACGCCTTCCAGTCCCTGACGGAGTCCACCAAGCCTGGAACGGCCCATCGCAGCGGAATCTATCTGACGCCCGTCGAGCAGGACGGTGACGCACTGCATTTCCGCCTGCTCCGGTGCTCCACGAATCTCTCGGGGCCGACCGAGGGCTTTCGCGCGACCGACACCCGCATCGTCGAGGCTCTGAATCGCGAGGCCGCCACCGTATTCCGGGACCAGGCGCCGCTGAATCATGTCCTCGCGCAGATCTACCACAACACCCTTGCCACGGCCGAGCGTAAGCAGTCCAAGGCCAAGATATCGGCCCATGCCGACAAGACCAAGGACATGCCCGCCAATGGCGTCATGGCCTTCTGTACCTTCTATGACGGGCTCGAAAAGCTGAAACCCCTGGCCGAAGACCCCTTCGACTACGGTGTGAAGCGTGCCAGCGGGCTGACCAGACTCCACTTTCGCCTCAAGGAGCCGATCGGGGAACACGACGGGGTGGCGCTCCCCCCGCAGTTCGCCCTGACGCTCTACCCCGGCTCCGTGTTCTTCATGCCGCTGTCCACCAACCGTCTGTACACGCACGAAATCCTGCCCTCGGCGTTGGGCGCCGAGACCCTCCCGACCCGCCTGGGGTACGTGGTGCGCTGTTCGAGCGCCGAAGCCGTTCACAGGAACGGCCACACGTTCCTCAAAGCGGCCGGGGATCTGGTGAAGCTGGGGCCACCCACACCGGAGGGCATGGACGAGCTGCGCAGGCTGTACGCCGAGGAGAACAGGACCTCGTCCTTCATCGACTACGGCGACGAATTCCTCTTCAGCATGAACACCGGAGACTATGTTGCCCCCCGGGTCTAGGATCTCCGACGAGATCATCTCGCACTCGTTGCCGGCCGAGCAGGATCTCTTTGCGGAGCTGTCCACGTCGGCTCGTCTGGAAGCCGCAGGAAAGGGCCGGCAAGGTGCCGTGCTCACCAGGGTCGACGAGGCGGAGGGTGTGCCTCTCGTACGCACCACCACTCGATACAGCAGCCCGCCGCAGCGTTTCCGCGCGGTGCACGAACGGCTGGCGCAACAGATTCAAGAACATGCGGCGATCCCGGTCGGCTTCAACAACGCTCTCATCGAGAGCTACACGAATGTCTACAGGACCATGGGGAGCCATTCCGACCAAGCCCTGGATCTGGCCGACGAGTCGTTTATCGCCGTCTTCTCCTGCTATCGGCATCCCGAAGCCAGCCCGCCACGGAAGCTGGTATTCGAATCCAAGGGGTCTGATGTCGACACGTTCGAGATCCCTCTCACCCACAACAGCGTCGTCGCGTTCTCTGTCGACTCGAATCGGCGGTTCAAGCACAAGATCGTGCTGGACACGCCCGTCCCGACGGCGGACAACCAATGGCTGGGCGTGACGTTCCGGACGTCGAAGACCTTCGTTCGGTTTCGCGACGGACAGGCGTACCTCCCGCAGGGCGCGCGCCTCACTTCGGCCGACGCCGAGCAGAGGCGCGAGTTCTACCGGCTACGGCGCCGCGAGAACGATGAAACGGACTTCGTCTATCCCCCGTTGACGTACACCGTCAGCGAGAGCGATCTGCTGCCGCCTGTCTGACCTCAAGGGCTGCTCGCCGAAGCCGCCCCCGGCCGCCCCGCCACCAGCGCCGCCAGGCCGTCCAGCAGCCGGTCCAGGGCGAAGCGGAACTGGAAGTCCGGCTCCCCGGAGCCGCTGAAGGCGTCCGAATCCAGCAGCCGCGTCACGGCCGGGTGGCTGTCCGGGCCGGCGAGCAGCCGCAGGGTGCGGACGTACTGGGCCAGGGCCTGCTCCGGGGTCACGCCCGACTTCATGATGGCGTCGATCATGTCTGCGGCCATCGTGGCCTCGTTCCGCACCAGGCCCCCGATCAGGATGATCGTGGAGAGCTTCTCGCCCTCCGCCAGGCCCGCGCCGGCCATCGCACCGAGCCCCCGGTCCATCCAGGCCAGCTGGTTCGGGGTGACGGGCGGGGCAGTGAGCGGGATGCGCAGGATCCAGGAGTTGGCCATGAGCACGGCCCGCTGCGCGTACGCCCAGTTCGTCAGCAGCTCGCGCCAGCCCCACCCCTGCGCCTCCGGCGGCAGCGGCGGCGGGGTGCCGACGCCGGCGTCGGACATGAGGACGTACAGCTCCTCCTTGGCGGCGACGTACCGGTAGAGGGACATGGTCGAGACGCCCAGCTCCTTGGCCACGCGGCCCATGGAGACGGCGTCCATCCCCTCACCCGAGGCCAGCGCCACCGCCGCCTCCACGATGCGGGGCAGCGTGAGCGTGGGGCGCGGCCCCTTGCCCGGGCGTTCGCGCAGACCCCAGGCCATTTCCAGGCTGGCCGGAAGCCCGGTCCCGCTGTCCTCGTCCGCCATGACCGCCCACTCCTCGATTGACCCCCATCCTAGTTCTGTGTATTACTTACGCAGAAGAGCGTAAGGCATACGCAGAAGCTGGGAAGGGAGCACCATCCCCCATGACCACGCACGCCTCCGGCGACCTCGGCATCCAGGCCGCCGGCCTGACCAAGTCCTACGGCGACCTCCGCGTCCTCGACGGCATCGACCTCGCCGTCCCGCGCGGCAGCGTCCTCGCCCTCCTCGGCCCCAACGGCGCCGGCAAGACCACCACCGTCCGGATCCTCGCCACCCTCACCGCCGCCGACTCCGGCACCGCCCGCGTCGCCGGGCACGACACCGCCACCGCACGCTCCCGGGTCCGCGAACTCATCGCCCTCACCGGCCAGTTCGCCGCGGTCGACGAGCTCCTGACCGGCACCGAGACCCTCCGCATGATGGGCCGCCTCGCCGGGCTCCGCCCGCGCGCCGCCCGCACCCGTGCCGACGAGCTCCTTGACCGGTTCGGCCTCACCGAAGCGGCCGGCCGCACCGCGAAGACGTACTCCGGCGGCATGCGCCGCCGCCTCGACCTCGCCGCGAGCCTCGTCTCCCGCCCCGAGGTGATCTTCCTGGACGAGCCGACCAGCGGCCTCGACCCGCGCAGCCGCCAGGACCTCTGGGAGCTCGTACGAGAACTGCGCGCCGACGGCACCACCGTGCTGCTCACCACCCAGTACCTGGAGGAGGCCGACCGGCTCGCCGACCGCGTCGCCGTCCTCGCCGACGGCCGCATCGCCGCCGAGGGCACCCCGGCCGAACTGAAGTCCCGGGTCGCGGGCCACCGGCTCGACCTGACCCTCACCACCGCCGCCGCCTACGAGGCCCTCGCCCCGCGCGCCGTCCACCTCGCCCCCGACGAGCTCACCCTCGGCCTGCCCACCGACGGCACCGCCGCCCACGTCCGGACCCTGCTCGACGAACTCGACCCGGACCGCACCGGCATCGACCGTTTCGCCCTGCGCAGCGCCACCCTCGATGACGTCTTCCTCGCCCTGACGGGAGCCGCCCGATGACTGCCACGCCCGTGAGCGCCTTCGCCCTGGCCGGCCGCAGCCTGCGCATCAGCAGCCGCCGGCCCGACGCGCTGATCGCCGCCCTGATGCTGCCCGTCATGCTGATGCTGATCTTCGTCTACTTCTTCGGCGGGGCCATCGACACCGGCACGGCGTACGTGACGTACGTGGTGCCCGGCGCCATGCTGCTCTGCGCGGGCTTCGGCGCGGCCTCCACCGCCGTCAGCGTCACCGAGGACATGACGAACGGCGTCATCGACCGCTTCCGCTCCCTCGATGTCGGCGGCATCCCGATCCTCGCCGGGCACGTCGCGGCCTCGGTGGTGCGCAACCTGATCTCCACCACCCTGGTCCTCGCGGTCGCCCTCGCGATCGGCTTCCGCCCGCAGGCGGGCCCGGCCGCCTTCCTCGCCGCGGCCGGCCTGCTGCTGACGTACATCACGGCGATCTCGTGGCTGGCCGCCGCGCTCGGACTGCTCGCCAGGACCCCGGAGGCGGCGGGCGGCTTCACCTTCCTGATGATGTTCCTGCCGTACCCGTCCAGCGCCTTCGTCCCCATCGA
This sequence comes from Streptomyces sp. NPDC001549, assembly GCF_042894025.1. Classification (NCBI taxonomy): domain Bacteria; kingdom Bacillati; phylum Actinomycetota; class Actinomycetes; order Kitasatosporales; family Streptomycetaceae; genus Streptomyces; species Streptomyces sp. NPDC001549. Next base: position 25,188 of record NZ_JBIAVJ010000043.1, on the reverse strand, counting down.
GACCATGCCCGGCTGGCTCCACGGCTTCGCCGACCACCAGCCGCTGACCCCGGTGATCGAATCCCTGCGCGCACTGCTCCTGGCGCAGCCCGCGGGAAATGCCCCCTGGGTGGCCCTGACCTGGTGCGCCGGCATCACGGCCGTGGCCATGATCCTGGCGGCGGTCCTGTTCCGCGGCAGGACCCGCTGACGGGCTCCGGTCGGAGCCCCTCAGCGGGCCTGTGAGCCTGCCGCTCAGCCGTTGAGCGGGTAGGAGTGGCGGCCCGTGGCCTCATCGATCTCGGCGTGGGCCTTCTGCAACATCTGCGACGCGAGATCCATGAGCGCACGAGCGCCCGCGATCTCTTCCCCGACCCTCAGCTGCTCCGGGTCGGAGGGATGACGCAAGGCATAGCCCCGCGCCTTGATCTCGGAGCCGTCCCCGAGCCTTACCAGGGCCGCCGCACTGGTGCGGTGGCCCTCCTCGGTGAATTCGAGCTCCACATGCCACCCGACGAGCGTGGCCATGGTGCATCACCTCCAGGGGGTCACCCTTCCCTCCAGGGTGCGCCCGCGCGGGATGCGGCGCGAGCCGGGCGCTCGCGGGCTCCGAGCGGTCAGCCGTCGGCCAGGGTCGCCGCCACCGACTGGAACCACGCTCCGTACGAGAACGGCTCGGGCGGGTTGACCTCCATGCCGAGCTCTGCGGCGGCCAGGGCGTAGTCGCCTTCGTCCAGCGGGAGGGCGAGCAGCTCGTGGAGCTCGCCGACGAGGCGGGCGACGAGCTGCGGGTCGGTGGTGGCGGCGTAGTCCGCGACCGCGGCCTCGTGGTCGGGGAACTCATCGACGATGTCCTGCGAGAACCAGCCGCCCAGCAGCTGCCCGGTCTCGGGGAACCGTGCGTGCCACTCCCAGTGCGTCTGCGGGGTCGCCGGCGGCGGCACCTCGCCGTCCTCGATGCTCTGCTTGAGGTGGTCGGCGAGCACGAGGAGCCAGCCACCGATGGCGGACTGGGGAATCCCGACGTCGGGGACGGCGTAGAACTCGTCGAGGTCGATCCGCAGGCGCCCCGGGGGGTTGCGGCTGTACTCGCGCAGCTGGCGCTCCGCCTCCGCGATGGCCCAGGGGCGGGTGTGCCAGGTGTGGCGCAGGTAGGCGTCCAGCGCACGGCTGCGCTGCTCCGCCGTGTCGTCGGCGGGCCGGCCGAGGTAGGCGCGCAGCACCTGATCGAGCTCGCCGTAGCGCCGGTCGTGTTCGAGGGGCTTCATGGACACGGTCGGCTGCCTCTACGGGTAGAACGGGACGGTGGTCTGGACGACGAAACCGTGCGGGCCGGCGGGCTCGCGGCGCAGTACGACACGGGCGGCGCGGACCTCCACGGGTCCCTGGCCGGCGAGCAGCATCGCTTCCAACTGCACCCGGCCGACGGGCTCCTCACGGGACGGCCAGGCGGCCTCCAGGGTGAGGCGGGCCCGGGTTCCTTGGGCGAGCCAGCGGTGGATGACCTGCTCGTTGGCGGTCACCACCTGCTGGGTGGCCCACTGGGCGGTCTCCCGGTCGGGGTAGGTGGCGGATCGGGTCAGCATCGGATCATTGTCTCAATTCGCGTGGAACGACCAGAAGACTCCGACCTCGTCCGCGGACACCGCGATCAGGCCGAGGTCCATCATGTGGCCGGTGAGGGGATGGCCGCCTTCGAGGTCCCGCGCCGGGAAGTCGGGCGCGTCGCAGGTGCGGGCCCCGACCGCTCCGTGACGGCGCGGATGACCTCGGCCCCAGGTGGCGGCATCGACGGATCGGGTCGGCATGGATTCCTCCTCTCAGGGATCAGATGTCGTCGAATGCCCAGAACAGCCCGACCTCGGTGTCGGAGACGATGACCAGGCCGGCGTCCTCCCCGTAGAAGGTCATCGGGGTGTAGCCCCAGTGGGACGCCCCGAAGTCCAGCGTGTCGTCCTTGCGCGCGCCGACGGTGACGTTGGTGTAGCAGGTGAACGTGTCCCCGTAGCGGGCGAGGATGGTGCGGGCCATACTCTGCAGCTCGTCGAAACTCTCGGTGAACCTTTCGAGGTTCCGCAGGGTGCAGCCGCCGTCGGTGAGCGCGAGGAGGAGGTTCTCGGCACTCGCACGGTTGATCTCGTGCAACCGTTCCCCGATGTCGGCCGGGGTGAGCGGGCGGGACGGATCGGCCCTGACGGACGGACGGCAGAACGGGAAGTCGGGGTGTTCCTGAGAGCGCTCGTTCGCGGTGTCGTCGAGCCCGGCCCAGCCGCGCGGGTCGGGGACGGCGCGCGCCATGACGGCGAGCACGTCGGCCCGCCAGTCCTCGTGCGCGCGCGGACCGGTGGCGCTGAAGGTGAACGCGTCCTCGTAGAGGTGCCGTACCGCCGCTTCCCAGGACGTCTGGTCGGTGGACATTTCCGAAGGGCCTTTCTCAATCGCTGGGCATGGACGTCATGACGGTGAACGGAGGATTGCGGCTGCTGTCGTACTTGATCCTCGTGTCGATGCCCTTCACGTCATGCGCCTCGGCTTTGGTGCCGCCCCTCTGCCATCCGGACAGCGGTTCGTTCGGGTCCGTCGGCGCTCTGCTCACGCTGCGCCCGCTGACCCCGTCATCGGGCGCCGTCCCCTTCAACTCCTTCACGGCACCTTCGTCCGGCGGCGGTGGGCCCTTGATCCAGGCGTCGATCACCGCGGTGTTCTCGTTGAGGTTGTGCTGGGTGAGTTCCTGCGCCCGCTGGTAGTCCGGGAAGGCCGAGGAAGCCTTCGTCTTCGGTTTGCCGAACGGCCAGGTATCGGTCTGGTTGCCCTGCACCTGGTCGCGCAGACGCTGCATCAACTGCTCGTCTGTCTTGCCCACGTGCTTGTCCAGTGTGTGGCCGTCGGCCATGTACTCGTTGGCCGCCAGGTCCAGCGTGTACTTGCCGGTGGCCGAGTCGATCTTCAGCCAGGTCTGCGAGGTGCTCTTGAAGTCTTCCAGGGCCCGGGCGCCGAAGCCGTGGGCGCGGGCGACGCCGGCCTCGTACTTCGGGGCGCTCATGTGCGCTTCGTCCAAGACGTCCTTGAGCGCTTCCATGCGCGTGGTGAGGCCGTCCACGATGCCGGTGTACTTGTCCACGATCCGGTTGAGCTTGGCCTTGTCCAGGTTCAGGACCGTGTTGACGTCGAACTTCAGCAGGAGGCCGGTGGCCCCGCCGATCCCGCTGGCCACGCTGGTGACGGCGCCGGCGATGGTCTTGAGGCTGGGCTTCTCCTTGGCCTTCTCCAGGTCGTCGATGATGCTCATGGCGGCCTTCCTCATGGCCCGCTTGAGCTCTTCGAAGACGTCGTGGTTCAGCTCGACGGCGGCTTCCGCGTACTCGCGCAGACAGTCGCTGATCTTGATCGCCACGTCGGCCAGGACGGCCATCACCGGCTGACTGCCCGTGGCCGTCCGCGTCCCGGGCGGCGGGGTGGTGTGCGCCCACTGGTAGCCGTGCCGGGACTTGCCCCAGTCCGTCGCGCCCCACAGCGCGCTGCAGAACGTCCGCATGGCGGCTTCCCAGTCCGCCCGGCCGTGGTTGGTGATGGTGCCGATGATCGACGTCAGCTCGGCTGCCGTGTTGCCCGGGACGGTCGAGACGTTCATCCAGCTGTGGCAGTGCGAGTTGAGGTAGTGCTGCTCCGGGAAGGGGTGCACGTCCGCCACCTTGCCGACGCGGAACAGGTTCTTCGCGACGGGCTGCAGGACGTCCCGGACGATCTCCGGTATGCCCTCCATCGCACCGCGGATCAAGTCGTCACCGCCGTCGTCGTCACCCCACTTGATGTCGGGGACGCCGGCGAACTTGGGCTCCTTGTCGATCACCGTGGGCAACGGGCGCTGCTCCGCCGCCTGTCCGGGCTTGGGGTGTGCCGCCGCGTCGGCCTTGGTGTAGGCGTTGGCGGTCTCCGTGAAGCCGACGGCGACACCGCCGATGCTGACCACGCTCTTGCCCAGTACCTCCAGCCAGCGGTTGCCTATCTTCTTGTAGGCCTGCGCGAACTTCTCGGCGCTGGTGCCCGCCCCGCCGGCGTCCGGGTACTTCTGCAGCTCCTGCACGAGGGTGTTCCCACCGCGCATCATGGGGTCCTGCTGACCGGCGACTTGTCCGGAGACGGTCCACAGGCTCGACGGCTTGACGTCGATGTTGCCGCCTCCGGCGGGTGGCTGCGCCGGGCCGGGGCCCGGGGTGGGTCCGGCCATCAGGCGCCGCCTCCCCAACCCTGGAGCACCGACTTGTTCGCCGCGGCGTAGTTGAGATGGCCCTTGACCACGACCTCGTGGAGCCAGGCCTGCGCGGCCTTGAGGTCCTGGGCCGAGCGGTCCCACTTGTCCAGCTCGTCGATGAAGGCCTGCCGGGCCTCGCCGTCCCAGCTCAGAACGGCCTTCTTGGCGCGCTCGTAGAGCAGGTCCAGCTTCTCGTTGAGGTCCTTGAGGATCTCCTCCAAGTTACCCGACAGGCGCTGCAGGGTGGCGAAATCGACAGTTATCCGGTCGTCGTCCGACATGGTGGTGCTGTTCCTCGCTGCTCTCAGATGTCCTGCAGACGGCTCTGCGGGGCGGCCGGCTGGTCCGGCACGGTCAGGGCCTCGGCGGCCTCGGACACGTCCTCCCGGCTCTGCACGCGCTTGAACGCGGCCAGAACCTCCAGCTCCTGGGCCGTGAATCCGTCGCGGGAGGCCCTGGTCGCCTCTTCGAGGAGGGAGAGCACCTGCCGGATCCGCACGGCGTCCTCGGCGGCCCCCCGGTGCAGGGCGCGGTAGGCCGTGGCCGTGGGCCCTTGCCAGCCCGCCGCGATGCTGTCGACCACCCGGTCCATCTCGCGGATCTGACGCTCCAGATGGCCCTGCATCTGATCGAGATCGTCAGCGAGCTTGGTGAGGCCGTCCTCCGAGACCCTGAGATCGCCGTCCTGCATGTCCACCCCTCTTCGGCACTGCCGCATCAAATGCGTACGTACGTCTAAGAGTTTCGCAGGTCAGTGAGCCGGCTATTTGAGTACACGCACTCATGTTCGTATTTTTCTCGTGGAGTTCACTGGATCCATGACCCCGAACACCGCCCGCCACCCCCGCGCGTTCGTCGCACCGCTCGTCTCCACCCTGCTGACGCTGCCGCTCGCGGCCGTCGCGTTCTTCTTCGTCGGGCTGTCCCCGATGCCTGCGACTCCTGCGGTGACACGGCGAGCGACCGCTTCGACGCCTCCTAGACATCGCCTTCCCGGTGTTCGGGTCCGGCCTGGCCGTGGTCCTGGTCCTGCTGCTCGCCACGTGGGGGCTGCCCTGGCGGCGGCGCTACGCCGCCGCCAGGGTGTGGTTCGCGGTGACCGCCCCGGCCGCCGTCGTCCTCGACTTCATCGTCTTCAACGGCCTCGTCGGCTGGCCGTAGAACAGACCGTCAGCGCGTCTCGCGCAGCCAGCCCGCGACCTCGGTCGCCCAGTACGTGAGGATCGTGTCGGCACCCGCCCGCTTGATGCCCAGCAGAGCCTCCAGGATGGCGCGGTCGCGCTCGATCCAGCCCTTCTCCGCCGCCGCCTCGATCATCGCGAACTCGCCGCTGATCTGGTACGCCGCCACCGGAACGTCCACCGCCTGCGCGACCCGGTACAGGATGTCGAGGTAGGGGCCGGCCGGCTTGACCATCACCATGTCCGCGCCCTCCTCCAGGTCGAGGGCGAGCTCCCGCAGCGACTCCCGGGCGTTCGCCGGGTCCTGCTGGTACGTCTTGCGGTCGCCCTGCAGCGAGGAGCCGACGGCCTCGCGGAAGGGACCGTAGAAGGCGGACGAGTACTTCGCCGTGTAGGCGAGGATCGAGACGTCCTCGTGCCCGGTCTCGTCCAGCGCGTCGCGGATGACGCCGACCTGGCCGTCCATCATCCCGCTGGGCCCGACCACGTGGACGCCCGCGTCGGCCTGGACCTGCGCCATCTCGGCGTAGCGCTCCAGCGTCGCGTCGTTGTCGACGCGCCCGTGCTCGTCCAGCACGCCGCAGTGGCCGTGGTCGGTGTACTCGTCCAGGCACAGGTCCGACATGATCACCAGGTCGTCCCCGACCTCGGCCTTCACATCGCGGATCGCGACCTGCAGGATCCCGTCCGGCTCGGTGCCCGCCGTGCCCAGCGCGTCCTTGTTCTCGTCGGCCGGGACACCGAACAGCATGATCCCGGAGACCCCCGCCTCGACCGCCTCGACGGCGGCCTTCCGCAGCGTGTCCCGGGTGTGCTGCACGACGCCCGGCATCGCGGAGATCGCCAGGGGCTCGCTGATGCCCTCCCGGACGAACGCCGGGAGGATCAGGTCCGAGGGATGCAGCCGGTTCTCCGCGACCATCCGCCGCATCGCCGGGGTGGTGCGCAGCCGGCGGGGCCGCGAACCGGGGAAGGATCCGTACGCGCTCATCTTCAGTCGCCTCTTCGAGCATCGACAGCAGTCCGGACAAGGGTAGAGCCCGGGCCCCCCGCTCCCGGGCTCCACCCGTGCGCGGACCGTCCGCCGGTCAGCCCGAGGCCTCCACCGACAGGTACGGGGCCAGCGCCCGCAGGAAGTCCGGAGCGTCGAACATCGCCGCGGCCGAGGCCACGCCCGTCGTCCGGGTGCGCCCGGACAGCAGCCGCTCGGCGGCCTCCACCGCCAGCGGGGCCGTGACCGCGTAGATGTCCCGGCCGTGTGCGGTGGCGCGGCGTTCGACGCCGCCCGCACGGACCAGGACGTCGACGACGAAGGTCTGGTCCGAGCGCCCGAGGTCGTCGACCGCCTCCGGCGCCGGCGTGTCCGCCCCGGCCAGGTCCCGCGCGGCCTCCACGGCCATGTACGTACGCACCTCGGAAACGGCCACGTGGCTGGGCACGGTGACGACATCGGCCATGGTGAACTCCGCGATCACCGACCGCCGGCCGAGCGGCTCGGGGAAGACCCAGTCCTGCTCCGACAGCTGGTCGTCGTGGTACTGCAGGGCGCCGTCCGTGAACCTCACCCGGCGGCCCCCGCGGCGCTCGTGGGACACCGCGCCGGCCGTCCTGGTGCCCGCCGTGGGCTGCCAGTTGCTCAGCCCGTACGCGATGTGCACCTCGTCCGCCGCGGTCCACTCCCCCATGGCGGCGCTGACCAGCAGGTCGCCCAGGCCCCCGTAGAAGGCCATGGCCGGCACCACGGGCACCTCCGCCTTGCGGGCCGCTTCCGCGTGGTCGGCGAACATCGCCGCGTTCGCCTCGATCTCCGCCGCGACGTCGACATAGGGGATCCCCGCGCGCAGGGCCGCCCCGACGACCGGGCCGCCCGTCACCGCGAACGGTCCGGCGGCGTTGATGACGGCCGCCGCTCCGGCGAGGGCCCGGTCCAGGGAGGCCGGGTCGTCCACGGTGGCCGGGCGGACGAGCACATCCGCGCCCCCCGCCGCCAGCGCCTCCAACCGGGCTTCGTCGCGGCCGGAGATGATGGTGGCGATGCCGCGCCTGCGCAGCTCGGCGACGATGAAACGACCGGTGTGTCCCGTCGCCCCGTAGACCACCACCGCGCCGGCCGTACCCGCCCTGCGGTCCGTGCTGCCCACCGTGCTCATCGTTCTCCCCGTCCTCGTCGTCCTGGTGAGCCCAGTCTCGGGGCGGGCCGTGCCCGAACGTGATGGTCCGGAACGACATCACCCGTACACTTTCGGACATGCCCACTGTCGCCCTGGCGGCCGCCGGTCACATGCTGCACTTCGAGCTGGCGGTGGCCTACGAGATCTTCGGCAATCCCCCGCTCGACGCCCCGCAGGGCTGGTACGACGTACTGCTCTGCGGCCCCGGTCCGGTGCGCGTCGGCCCGTTCACCGTCGAGCCCGACCACGGCCTGGAGCGCCTGGTCCGGGCCGACACCGTGATCGTGCCCGCCTGCGCCGACGTGGACGAGCCGCCGCCGCCCGAGCTGGTCGACGCCGTGCGCGCGGCCCACGCGGCGGGTGCCCGGGTCGCGTCCCTGTGCACCGGGGCCTTCGTGCTCGGCGCCGCGGGCCTGCTGGACGGGCGGCGGGCCACCACCCACTGGGCGCACGCCGCGGAGCTGAGCGCACGCCACCCGCTGGCCGAGGTCGACCCGGACGTGCTCTACACCGACAACGGCAGCGTGCTCACGGCCGCGGGCAAGGCCGCCGCCGTGGACCTGTGCCTGCACCTGATCCACCTCGACCACGGCGCCGCCGTCGCCAACTCCATCGCCCGCCGTCTCGTCATGGCGCCGCACCGGCCCGGCGGCCAGGCACAGTTCGTGGCCACCCCGGTGCAGGTCACGGGCGGCGACCATCAGCTCGCCGGGCTGCTCGCCTGGGCCCAGCAACGGCTGGACCGGCCGCTGACCGTCACCGACATGGCGCGCAGGGCCAGTACGAGCCCGCGCCACCTGGGACGGCAGTTCCGGGCGGTCACCGGCCAGACCCCGCTGCAATGGCTGCTGACCCAGCGCGTCCGCCGCGCACAGGAGTTGCTGGAGACCACCGACGAGACCGTCGAGGCGGTCGCCGTCGCCACCGGCATGGGTACGGCGACGACGCTGCGCCGCCAGTTCAAGCGGGTCGTCGGCGTCCCGCCCGACAGCTACCGGCGCGCGTTCCGCAGCGCGAACCCCACCTGACGGCCGCTGCGTTCCGGGCCTGCGGGCCCACCCGTCCGTACACCGCCGCCGGACCCGCCTCCTGATCCGTCATCCGTCCCGGAACGACGAAGGGGCCCGGGCGCGGCATCCCTCCGCACCCGGGCCCCTCACCCGTTCCGCCGGCCGGAGTCCGGCCGGGGCTAACCCGCTCACGTCGTACGACGCCGCCGTGCCCCCGGCCGCCGCTCGCTCGGCCGGAACACCGTCTCGCCGGCCTCCTTGGCCGCCTCGCGGCGCGCCGCACCGTACTCGGCGAGGGCCTCCGCCAGCTTCGACACGGACGGCTCCGGGGACAGGACGTCCACGCGCAGCCCGTGCTCCTCCGCCGTCTTGGCCGTCGCCGGCCCGATACAGGCGATGACGGTCACGTTGTGCGGCTTCCCGGCGATCCCGACCAGGTTGCGGACGGTGGACGAGGACGTGAAGAGAACGGCGTCGAAGCCGCCGCCCTTGATCGCCTCGCGCGTGTCCGCCGGCGGCGGCGACGCGCGCACCGTCCGGTAGGCGGTGACGTCGTCGACCTCCCACCCGAGCTCGATCAGCCCGGCGACCAGCGTCTCGGTCGCGATGTCGGCCCGCGGCAGGAACACGCGGTCGATCGGGTCGAAGACCGGGTCGTACGGCGGCCAGTCCTCCAGCAGTCCGGCCGCGGACTGCTCACCGCTGGGCACCAGGTCCGGCTTCACGCCGAACTCCACGAGCGCGGCGGCGGTCTGCTCGCCCACCGCGGCGACCTTGATGCCGGCGAAGGCACGCGCGTCGAGCCCGTACTCCTCGAACTTCTCGCGGACGGCCTTCACGGCGTTGACCGAGGTGAAGGCGATCCACTCGTAGCGGCCCGTCACCAGGCCCTTCACCGCGCGCTCCATCTGCTGCGGGGTGCGCGGCGGCTCCACGGCGATGGTCGGCACCTCGTGGGGCACCGCGCCGTAGGAACGCAGCTGGTCGGAGAGCGAGGCGGCCTGCTCCTTGGTACGCGGTACGAGGACCCGCCAGCCGAACAGCGGCTTCGACTCGAACCAGGACAGGTCCTCGCGCCGTGCGACGGCGCTGTGCTCACCGACCACGGCTATGACGGGCCGGGCGCCCTCGGGCGAGGGGAGCACCTTGCCCTGCTTGAACACCTGGGCGATGGTGCCCAGCGTCGCGCACCAGGTCCGCTGCCGCGTGGTGGTACCGGCGACGGTCACGGTCAGCGGGGTGTCGGGCTTGCGCCCGGCGCTCACCAGCTCGGCGGCGGCCGCCGGGACGGTCTCCAGCGTCGCGGACACGACGAGGATGCCGTCGCTCGCGCCCACCTCGCTCCAGCAGCGCGCCGAGGCGGTCTTCGCGTCGACGAACCGCACGTCCGCGCCCTGCTTGTCGCGCAGCGGGACACCGGCGTACGCGGGCACGCCCACCGCGGTCGCGACACCGGGCACCACCTCGAAGGGGATACCGGCGGTGGCGCAGACGAGCATCTCCTCGGCGGCGTTGCCGTCGAGCCCGGGGTCGCCCGTGACGGCACGCACGACCCGCCTGCCGGAGCGTGCGGCCTCCATGACAAGATTGGCCGCGTCCCGGATCACCGGGACCCCGGCGGCCGCTGACACTTCATCAGCAATCGTCAGCTGCGGCGTGTCGACGTTCGCCCGCGCATGAGTCCGTACGACCTCGAGCACCTCGGGCTCCGCGATCAGTACGTCCGCGGCGGCGAGCGCCTCGACGGCGCGCAGCGTCAGCAGACCCGGGTCGCCCGGGCCGGCACCGAGGAAGGTGACGCGTCCGTGGGCGGCGACGGCCGGATAGGCGGAGGTGGTCGGAATTGAGGGGTTCAAAGCGATCGCTCCCCCATCAGACCGGCCGCGCCCTTGGCCAGCATCTCGTCCGCGAGTTCGCGGCCGAGCGCCATGGCCTCGTCGTACGACTGGGGCACGGGACCGGTGGTGGACAGCTGCACCAGCGTCGTGCCGTCGAGGGTTCCGACGACGCCGCGCAGGCGCATTTCATTGACAATCTCCCCGTCGGCCAGCAGGTCGGCGAACGCGCCCACAGGGGCGCTGCAGCCTGCCTCCAGGGTGGCGAGCAGGGAACGCTCGGCGGTCACGGCGGCCCGGGTGTGCGGGTCGTCGAGTACACCGAGCGCGGCGACGAGGTCCGTGTCGGACGCGAGGCACTCCACGGCCAGGGCGCCCTGGCCGGGTGCCGGCAGGACGCTGTCGACGGACAGCAGGTCGGTCGCTTCGTCACCGCGCCCGATCCGGTTCAGACCGGCGGCCGCCAGGACGACCGCGTCGAGCTCACCGTCGTGGACGAAGCCGATCCGGGTGTCGACGTTGCCGCGGATGGGCACCGTCTCGATCCGCTTGCCGAGCGACAGCGCCAGGTGGTTGAGCTGGGCGGTGCGCCGCGGCGAGCCGGTACCGATCCGGGCACCGTCGGGCAGCTGCTCGAAGGTCAGACCGTCCCGGGCGACGAGCGCGTCCCGCGCGTCCTCGCGGCGCGGCATGGCCGCGATCACGAGGTCGTCGGGCTGCGCGGTCGGCAGGTCCTTCAGCGAGTGCACGGCGAAGTCGACCTCTCCGCGCAGCAGCGCGTCGCGCAGGGCGGTGACGAACACGCCCGTCCCGCCGATCTGCGAGAGGTGCTCGCGCGAGACGTCGCCGTAGGTCGTGATCTCCACGAGCTCGACGGCCCGGCCGGTGACGGCCCGTACCGCGTCGGCGACGTGCCCCGACTGGGACATGGCCAGCTTGCTCCGCCGCGTACCGAGCCGCAGCGGCTGGTCGGGACGTGTGTTCATGATGCCCGTCCTGGGTCGTCGTCGTTCATCGGATCGGCCGCGTCCGCCCGGCTGACGGAAGCAACCGTCTGAGGGTCGAGGTCGAAGAGTTCGCGCAGCGCTTCCGCGTACCCGGCGCCGCCGGGCTCGCTCGCGAGCTGCTTGACGCGCACGGTCGGCGCGTGGAGGAGCTTGTCCACGACGCGGCGTACGGTCTGGGTCACCTCGGCGCGCTGCCGTTCGTCGAGGTCGGGCACGCGCCCGTCGAGCCGCGCCACTTCCATGGCCACGACCTCGGCCGCCATGGCGCGCAGGGCGACGACGGTGGGCGTGATGTGCGCGGCCCGCTGCGCCGCCCCGAAGGCCGCCACTTCCTGGGCGACTATCCCGCGTACGGCGTCGACGTCGGCCGCCATCGGGGCGTCGGCGGACGCCTCCGCGAGCGACTCGATGTCCACGAGCCGGACGCCCGGGATCCGGTGCACGGCCGCGTCGATGTCCCTGGGCATGGCCAGGTCGAGCAGCGCGAGCCGGACGGTGGTCGCGTGGGCTTGCGTACGGGTGGTCCTGCGGGGCTGCCGCTGTGCGGCGGCCTCGCCCTGGTCGGCCCAGGTCCCGTGCAGTTCGAGGGAGTTGGCGTCGACCCCGGTCAGCGCGGAGCGCCCGTCCGGCCCGACGGGACACCCGTCGGCCTCGGCAGGAGCACTGATGGTCCGAGCAGCCCCGGCGTCGGCCAGCCGCCCTCCGTCCCGGGCAGCGGCAACGAGCCGCGCGACAACGGCCGCATCCACCGATTCCAGCCCCGCCGGCGATTGAGGCGCGGGGTCCGGGGCGGAGCCCCGTTCTTCCAGCCCCGCCGGCGATTGAGGCGCGGGGTCCGGGGCGGAGCCCCAGGACACGGCGTCCAGCACGTCGTCGGCGGTCAGCACGAGCCCCGTCGCACCGGTGCAGGACACCACCACGTCGACTCGTGTCAGCTCATCGGCGACACGCGCCATCGGCACGGCCACGGCCGAAACCCCGGTGCCCGAGGCAACCAGAATCTCCGCAAGCCGCTCCGCCCGGTCGGCGGTCCGGTTCGCCACGACGATCTCGCAGACCCCGACCCGCGCCAGCGTCGCCGCGGCCAGCGAGGACATCGACCCGGCGCCGATGACCAGCGCCCGCTTGCCCGCGGCCCACTCGGCCACCGGCACGTTCACGGCCAGCTGCTCCAGCCCGAAGGTCACCAGCGACTGACCGGCCCGGTCGATCCCGGTCTCGGAGTGCGCCCGCTTGCCGACCCGCAGCGCCTGCTGGAACAGGTCGTTGATCAGCCGCCCGGCGGTGTGGAGCTCCTGCCCCAGCGCCAGCGCGTCCTTGATCTGGCCGAGGATCTGCCCCTCGCCCACGACCATCGAGTCCAGGCCGCACGCCACCGAGAACAGGTGGTGCACCGCCCGGTCCTCGTAGTGCACGTACAGGTACGGGGTGAGCTCCTCCAGCCCGACCCCGCTGTGCTGCGCGAGCAGCGTGGACAGCTCGGCGACGCCGGCGTGGAACTTGTCCACGTCCGCGTACAGCTCGATCCGGTTGCAGGTGGCCAGCACGGTCGCCTCGGTCGCCGGTTCGGCGGCGAGGGTGTCGTGCAGCAGCTTCACCTTGGCATCGGCGGACAGCGAGGCCCGCTCCAGCACGCTCACGGGTGCGCTGCGGTGGCTCAGCCCTACGACGAGCAGACTCATGCCGGCATCACCGCCGGCACGTCACCCTCGGGCCCGCCCTTGCGCTGCTCGGCGGTGGTCCGCCCGGCCGGCGGCACCACGGCCGCGGCAGGTGCGGCGCCGCCCACGGAGGAGCCGCCGGCGGCAGCGGCGGCCGCTTCCTCGCCGGCCTTGCGCTGCTCGTGGAAGGCGAGGATCTGGAGCTCGATGGAGAGGTCGACCTTGCGCACGTCCACACCCTCGGGCACGGACAGCACGGTGGGCGCGAAGTTCAGGATGGAGGTGACACCGGCCGCGATCAGCCGCTCGCTGACCTGCTGGGCCGCACCGGCGGGCGTCGCGATGACACCGATCGAGACGCCGTTCTCCTCGATGATCTTCTCCAGATCATCGGTGTGCTGCACGGACATGCCGGCGACCGGCTTGCCGGCCATCGCCGGGTCGGCGTCGATGAGGGCGGCGACACGGAAGCCGCGCGCGGAGAAACCACCGTAGTTGGCGAGGGCGGCGCCGAGGTTACCGATGCCGACGATGACGACCGGCCAGTCCTGGGTCAGGCCGAGCTCGCGGGAGATCTGGTAGACGAGGTACTCGACGTCGTAGCCGACGCCGCGGGTCCCGTAGGAACCGAGGTACGAGAAGTCCTTGCGCAGCTTCGCGGAGTTGACTCCGGCGGCGGCCGCGAGCTCCTCGGAGGACACCGTGGGCACCGATCGCTCGGAGAGCGCGGTGAGGGCACGCAAGTACAGCGGAAGCCGGGCGACAGTGGCCTCGGGAATACCTCGGCTGCGCGTCGCCGGTCGGTGAGTTCGGCCAGTTGCCACGATGCTCCTGCGGGATGAGCGGGGCTGCAGGCGGCCACTTGTCCCAGGACCGCCCCGTCGACAGCAGGCTATGCCTTTGTGAACGCGTGCACAAAGATTGTGTCCGCTTTGTCCGACCAAAGTGACCGGGGTCACGCGACTCCGGCACGTAAAGCCGGAACCATCGGCACGTCGAACCCGTTCAAATCCCAAAGGGGGCAAAACCGTGCACACTCCTCACAGATACGCCCCCGAGACCCCATAAATCGCCCATGATGGTACCCGGGAAGAGGGTCAGGCCTCCAACGCCCGCCGGAGCCGGTCGGGGTTCACCCTCCAGAAGGTGTGCTGCTCGCCGTCCACGAGCACGACCGGAATCTGCTCCCAGTGCAGCCGGTAGAGCTCCTCGTCCTGCGAGATGTCCTTCTTCTCCCACTGCGCACCCGTCTCGGCGCACACCTTCGCGACCACCTCCTCCGCCTCGTCGCACAGGTGGCACCCCGGCTTCCCGATGAGCGTCACCGTCCGCTCGCCGGGCTGCTTCTTTTCCTTACGGCGCAACAAAGGGCTCATGCCACCCATTCTCCCGCGCCCTCACGTAACAGCAGCGCCCCGAAGAGTTCACGCCTCCGCATCCCATCGGTTCGGGAACTCCCGAACACAGTGGCTATGCTCGCGTCATGGCCGCTCTCGGATGGCTCCCCCCTCGTCGACGCTCCGCCACCGCACGCAGCGTGCTGGCGGGCGAGGCCTCGGCCGAGGCCGCCCGCAAGACCGCTCTGGCCGAGGCCCCGGCGTTCCCCGAACCCGAAACGGAACCGGAAGCCCTCGTCGAAGAGGGCCCGGACCAGACCCCGGACGAGCCCGTCTTCCCGGTCGCCGGCGACGACCTCGCCGCCGCCTTCTTCGACCTCGACAACACCGTCATGCAGGGCGCCGCGATCTTCCACTTCGGCCGCGGCCTCTACAAGCGCGAGTTCTTCCGGCGCCGCGAGCTCGCCCGCTTCGCCTGGCAGCAGGCCTGGTTCCGGCTCGCCGGGGTCGAGGACCCCGAGCACATGCAGGACGCCCGCGACAGCGCCCTGTCCATCGTCAAGGGCCACAAGGTCTCCGAGCTGATGGCGATCGGCGAGGAGATCTACGACGAGTACATGGCCGAGCGGATCTGGCCGGGCACCCGCGCCCTCGCGCAGGCCCACCTCGACGCCGGCCAGAAGGTGTGGCTGGTCACGGCCGCCCCCGTGGAGACGGCCACGATCATCGCCCGCCGCCTCGGCCTGACCGGGGCCCTGGGCACCGTCGCCGAGTCCGTCGACGGGATCTACACCGGCCGCCTGGTCGGCGAGCCCCTGCACGGCCCCGCGAAGGCGGAGGCGGTCCGCGCGCTGGCCGCCGCCGAGGGACTGGACCTCGAACGCTGCGCCGCGTACAGCGATTCGCACAACGACATCCCGATGCTGTCACTGGTCGGACATCCGTACGCGATCAATCCCGACACAAAACTGCGCAAGCATGCCCGTACCAACGACTGGCGGCTGCGCGACTATCGGACCGGCCGCAAGGCCGTGAAGGTCGGCGTCCCGGCGGCCGCCGGCGTCGGCGCGATCGCGGGCGGCGCGGCCGCGGCCATCGCCCTGCACCGCCGCCGCAAGTAACAACGCCAGGCCCGGGGCCCACGCGCCCCGGGCCTGCCGGGCCACGGCCCGGCCCTGCGCATTCGCTCACCTCTACCCGCGCCCCCGGCGCGGCACTCCGGCATGCCCGACCCGGTCGCGGGACCCCTTGGAAGCGTCCATTCCGCGTACCCAAGCGATCAAGAATCGATCACCAACTGCGACTGAATATGCCCTCGACACGCAACAGAAGTGTCGGAACCGGTGATTTGAGCAACTGGGTGTAGCGCTGCCTGTACGAAGCGTTATTCTCCTCAAACGCATGCCACCGGCCATCTGTCGCCACGACGGGTGAACGGTCCCGCACTGCACGTGATGGAAGCTCTGCCTCTGGGAGTCCCGTGTACCCACCTGTCGGGGTTGACGCCTCGGGCCTGGCTCAGCTGCGCGCAACGGTCCTCGACCACCTGCGCGGCTTCGTCCCCACCGCGTACGCCGTCCCCGCCTTCGCCGCCGCAGTCCCTGCCGGCTTCGGCCCGGCCGGTCCTTGCTATGCCCTGACCGACGGCGGCGCGACGGTGGGCAGACGAGGTCGCGCCGCCGGCGGCTCGAACGCCGCCGGCACCGGCACCCAGGCCACCCACCGCCGCCCCACGGCGGACAGCGACCAGGCCCGCATGATGGACCTGGTCGAACGCGCCCAGGCGGGCGAGGCCGAGGCCTTCGGCCGCCTCTACGACCAGTACAGCGACACGGTCTACCGGTACATCTACTACCGCGTCGGCGGCAAGGCGACCGCGGAGGACCTCACCAGCGAGACGTTCCTGCGCGCGCTGCGCCGGATCTCCACCTTCACCTGGCAGGGCCGCGACTTCGGCGCCTGGCTCGTGACGATCGCCCGCAACCTGGTGGCGGACCACTTCAAGTCCAGCCGCTTCCGGCTGGAGGTCACCACCGGCGAGATGCTCGACGCGAACGAGGTCGAGCGCAGCCCCGAGGACTCCGTCCTGGAGTCCCTCTCCAACGCGGCCCTGCTGGAGGCCGTACGCAAGCTCAATCCGCAGCAGCAGGAGTGCGTGACCCTGCGCTTCCTGCAGGGCCTCTCGGTCGCCGAGACGGCCCGGGTGATGGGGAAGAACGAGGGCGCCATCAAGACGCTCCAGTACCGGGCGGTGCGCACCCTGGCCCGCCTCCTCCCCGAAGACGCCCGCTGACCCTCCGACACCACACAACCTCACATTCGGTGACCCCTCGATGACGCTGTGGTCAGATCATCCTTCGTCCGTAACCCAAGTGCCGCGACGCTCGTTGTGCGGAATGCAGGCTCCCTGTGGACACGCTTTGCCCGAAGCCGCTCACTCGAAAGTGTGGACGCGCTCAAGGAAGGCAACCTTCCGGACACCTTGGGGAGTCGATCGTCATGACGAGAGGAGGTGCCGCCAGTGATCGCGAACGTGACCCCGCACCGGCGGGCGAACGCCTTCGCCCAGGCCCTGGAGGATCGGACCCCGTCCGATCTTCCAGATCCGGACTCGGCGGCCGAGCAGTCCGAGGCACCTGCCGAACCTGCCGACCACGACCGGCTGTTGGCCCTGGCGAGCGTGCTCGGCGAAAGAATGCCGCGCCCAGTGCTGGACCCCGAGGTCAAAGTGGTGCAACGAGCCCAGCTCATTGCCGCCATGGAGGCCATGGTGCTGGAGGAGAGGGCCGGGGGCGGTGCCGCCTCGGACCCTCAGCTGCCCGAACAGCGGGCCGGCCGCGGCGCCCACCGGGCGACCCCGCTCCGGAAATTGCGGCCCCGCTCCCGCTGGTCCAAGGGCATCGCAGCGGGCGGCCTCACCGTGGGTGTGGCCGCAGGGGCCTTCAGCGGAGTGGCCGCTGCCAGTTCCGACGCCCTGCCCGGTGACCACCTCTACCCCGTGAAGCGGGGCATGGAGGACCTGAAGCTGGGGATGGCCGACGACGATTCGGACCGGGGCGAGCTCTATCTCGACCAGGCCTCGAACCGTCTGTCGGAAGCCCGCCGGCTGATGGAACGAGGCCGGCTGGGCGACCTGGACCACGAGTCCCTGGGCGCGATCCGCCGGGCGCTGGCGGGCGTGAAGCACGACGCGGAGGAAGGCCACCGCCTCCTCCAGGCCGCGTACGAACGGGACGGCTCGCTCGGCCCGATCCAGAAGCTGTCGTCGTTCTCCCGCTCCCACCGCGACGCGTGGGGCAAGCTCCGCGAGAAGCTCCCGGCGCAGCTCACGGACGTGGGCGGTGAGGTGGAGTCGGTCTTCCAGGCCATAGACGAAGACGTGGCGCCGCTGCGGAGCCTGCTTCCCAAGGCACCGGAGCAGACCCGCGGCACCGGAGGGACCCCCGGCTCGTCCGCCAAGCCGGGCGGCACCCCCAGCGGCGCCCACCAGTCCGCCCCGGCCGCCGGCACGCCGTCCGGCAGCCCCGCGGCGCCGTCCCCATCGGGCAGCTCCCGGCCCCCCGCCGGCGGCCTCCTCGGCGGTACGGGCGACCTGCTCAACCCGCCCGCGGGACAGTCGGCCCCGCCCCCCTCGGGCACGCAGGAGAGCCCGAAGCCGGACATCACCATCCCGCCCCTGCTCCCGGGACTCCTCCCGGGCCTGGGCCTGGGCGCGGAGGACGCCGAGTAACCGGAAGGGCGGGGCTGCCGAGGCAGCCCCGCCCTTTCCTTCAGCCATCCGCCCTTCGGCTCTTCCGCCGACAGCGCGTCAGAAGAACACGGACCGCCGCTGCACCAGCAGCTTGTAGAGCGTGTGCTGGATCTGCTCCCGCACCTGGTCCGTGAGGTTGAACATCAGCATCGGGTCCTCCGCCGCCTCCGCGGCGTACCCGTCCGTCGGGATCGGCTCCCCGAACTGGATCGTCCACTTCGTCGGCAACGGCACCGCACCCAGCGGCCCCAGCCACGGGAACGTCGGCGTGATCGGGAAGTACGGGACCCCCAGCAGCCGTGCCAGCGTCTTCGCGTTGCCGACCATGGGGTAGATCTCCTCCGCCCCCACGATCGAGCACGGGACGATCGGCGTGCCCGCCCGCAGCGCCGTCGACACGAACCCGCCGCGCCCGAACCGCTGCAGCTTGTACCGGTCCCCGAACGGCTTCCCTATCCCCTTGAAGCCCTCCGGCATCACACCGACCAGCTCTCCGGCCTCCAGCAGCCGCTGCGCGTCCTCGGCGCACGCCAGGGTGTGCCCCGCCTTGCGGGCCAGCTCGTTGACCACCGGCAGCATGAACACCAGATCCGCCGCCAGCAGCCGCAGGTGCCGCTCCGCCGGGTGGTGGTCGTGCACGGCGACCTGCAGCATCAGCCCGTCGAGCGGCAGCGTCCCGGAGTGGTTCGCGACGATCAGCGCACCGCCCTCGGCCGGGATGTTCTCGATGCCCTTGACCTCGACACGGAAGTACTTGTCGTACAGCGGCCGCATCAGGGACATCAGGACCTGGTCCGTCAGTTCCTTGTCGTAGCCGAAGTCGTCGACCTCGTAGTCCCCGGTGACCCGCCGCCGCAGGAACGCCAGACCGCCGGCGATCCGCCGGTCCCAGCTGTCGCCGGGCGCCGCGGCAGACGCCGGCCCGGGAGCCGCCGGCGGCTCCACCACCGGCTCGGCAGCGGGCACCGCCCGCACCCGGCGGGGGATCCGCCGCCGCGGCCGGTCCTCGTCGAACGGAATGACCTTGGCGTCCGCCACTATCGCTTCGCTCCTTCAGCCGCGTAGGCGTCGTCCTTGAGCCTGTCGAGCCCGTTTGCGTCCAGCATGGCCGCCACCCGGTCCACGACCCGTCCGACCCGCTCCGGCGGCAGCAGGCCGGTCCCCCGGCTCCGCGCGAAGTCCGCGAAGGTCTCGGCGGTCGTGTAGAGCGGATCGAAGCCGAGCACCTCACGCATCTGCGTGGTCTCCACGACCCGGCCATGGGTGAGCAGCCTTATCTGCTCCGGCGAGAAGTCACTGGCCCCGACCGCCCGCAGCGCGGCGCCCACCCAGTTCAACGCGGGCAGCAGCAGCGGCAGCGTGGGCCGCCCGAGCCGCCGCGAGCACTGCGACAGCAGCAGTACGCCGTCACCCGCGATGTTGAACGTGCCGCTGTTCAGGGTCCCGCGCCTGGGCTCCCGCGCCGCCAGCCGCAGCACTTCGAGGACGTCGTCCTCGTGTACGAACTGCAGCCGCGGGTCGTACCCCAGCACGGTCGGCATCACCGGGATCGAGAAGTACTCGGCGAGCGCCGAGTCCGCGAAGGGCCCCAGGATGTTCGCGAACCGCAGGACGCACACCGCGACGTCCGGCCGTCTGCGCGCGAAGCCCCGTACGTAGCCCTCGACCTCGGCGGCGTCCTTGGCGAAGCCGCCCGCCGGGAGGGATTTCGGCTCCGTGGTCTCGGTGAAGACGGCCGGGTCCCGGGGGGTGCCGCCGTAGACGCTGGTACTGGACTTCACCACGAGCCGTCGTACCGTCGGCGATTTCTGGCAGGCCCCGAGGAGCTGCATGGTGCCGATGACGTTCGTTTCCTTGACGGTGCTGTGCGCACCGCCCGTTCCCGCACTGCCTCCGGTGACCGCAAGATGGACCACCGTGTCCACGGCGTGCTCGGCCAGCACTCTGGCGATCGCCGACTGTCTGATGTCCGTACGGACGAACTCCGCCGATCCGAGCCGGTGCGGCGGTGTCATCGCGTCCACCGCGATCACCCGCTCGACGTCCGGGTCACGCTGGATCCGGCGCACGAAGCGGCCGCCCAACTGCCGGGCAGCCCCGGTGACGAGTACGACCTTCCCCACGAGCTCAGCGCCTCCCTCGAAGAAGTCCCCCGGCTGCACCGCAGCCCCTCCACCAGGATGGTGGAGGGGCTGCGGAGAACACGTACAGCTGCCGTTTACTTCTTGTTACGGCGCTGGACGCGGGTGCGCTTGAGCAGCTTGCGGTGCTTCTTCTTAGCCATCCGCTTGCGCCGCTTCTTGATAACAGAGCCCACGACTACCCTCGCTCACTTCTCTTCACTGGTGCGGGGCGTCTGGGCCCACACGACCTACGTCGGCCTAGCCTACCCGCCCGAGCTCTGAGCTTGTAATCCGAGCGCTTCCGCGTCGTAGCCAGGGGCGTCCCGAGCCTCAGTCTCAGGCCGACTCCACCCCCACATAGGACTCTCGGAGGTACTCGTGGACCGCGTTCTCGGGGACCCGGAAGGACCGGCCCACCCGGATTGCGGGCAGATGGCCGTTGTGCACCAGCCGGTACACGGTCATCTTCGACACTCGCATCACCGAGGCGACCTCCGCCACGGTCAGGAACTGAACCTCACTGAGAGGCCTCTCGCCAGCAGCCATGACACACCTTGACCTTCCGCGCATGACGGGCACCGGCTTCCCCTCCGGTTACTCCTCGTCGTCGCACGCTCACTCCCCAGAGTAGGGGCGCGTGATACGAGTGGGGAAGAGGAGCTACGGCCACTCCTGCCGCCCCGTCAGACTCGCGCGGCCGAGCACGTACCGCGTGAGCGGTCGGTAGTAGTCCGCTCGCACCGCGTCATCAAGTGGAACGGCCACCGAGACCCGCCCCTCGGCCTCCCCGACGAACAGCGCGGGATCATCCGTATCCGCCAGCCCGATGGCCTCCACACCGAGCTGACCTGCACCGCAGACCCACCCGTGGTCCCCCACCACCAGCTCCGGCAGCGGCCCGCCGGCCTCCGCGAGAGCCCCCAGCGCCACCCGAACCGGCAGCGGCGAATGGGTGTGCACGCCGGTCGCACTCCCCGGCACCCGCACGCCGGGTTCCCGCACCAGTGCGACCCCCCGTACGTATTCGATGCTGTACGTGCGTACGCCGAACCGGGTCGCCATGTCGACACTCACCCCCTGCGCCGGAGTGAGGACAACACATCCCGCCGCCGACAGCGCCTCCGCCAAACCGGCGTAGAAGCCCAGGAGCCGATGCGGATGGCCCGTCCCGAACAACACCGGCGACCGCGCCCTCGCCGCCTCGCACAGCCGCCCCGCGAAGGCCTCCAGCGCGGCCACCGTCCGCTCCGGATCGATCACGTCCGGCCCACTGACGTGCGCCGGATCCGCCGAGACGCCGCACTTGTCCGCCATCAGCCTCAGCAGATCGCCCTCGCCCCACGCCCACTCCGGATCCAGCCCCAGCATCACCCGCGGATCCCGCGCCGCGAACAGCCGGTAACTGCGCAGGCTCTCCTCCCGGGAGGTGGCGACGGGCCCGGCCAACCGGGCGGCCAGCAGATGCGCACGCAGCGCGCCGGTGCTCAACACCCTCCGATGCTGCCCCAACGCATCTGGCGGTTCATCAATTCCACCGAACAGCCCCACAGTTGGCGTAACAATGCATCAGCTCCGGACGCGCCTGCCGGCCGCACGCTCAGGGCAGCATGCCGCGCAGCGGGAACACCGCCCGGCGCGTGGCCAGAACGGCCTGATCCGTCCGGTCCGCCGGGTCGTAGCCCGCGTCCCAATCCGGCCACGCCGGCGTCCGCCCGTCCGTCATCCGGGCCGGCGCCAACTGCCGCGTCCGCGCGTACACCTCGTCCCGCCACGAAGCGGGCACCGCCGTCTCGGGATCCACCGGCCGGTGCGCGGCGATCCCCACCAGATGCGTCCACGACCGCGGAACGACGTCCACCACCGCGTACCCGCCCCCGCCCAGCGCCAGCCACCGCCCGTCCGCGTACTCGTGCGCGAGCCGGTGACAGGCCTCCTGGACGGCCCGCTGGGCGTCCAGCGAGACCGCCAGGTGCGCCAGCGGGTCCTCGAAGTGCGTATCGGCCCCGTGCTGGGTCACCAGCACCTGCGGCCGGAAGTCCGCCAGCAGCTCCGGCACGACCGCGTGGAAGGCCCGCAGCCAGCCCGCGTCCCCGGTCCCGGCGGGCAGCGCGATGTTCACCGCCGACCCCTCCGCCCCCGGGCCGCCGGTCTCCTCGGGCCAGCCGGTCTGCGGGAACAGCGTCCGCGGATGCTCGTGCATCGAGATGGTCAGCACCCGCGGGTCGTCCCAGAAGGCCGCCTGCACACCGTCCCCGTGGTGCACGTCCACGTCCACGTACGCGACCCGCTCGGCCCCCAGCTCCAGCAGCCGCGCCACCGCCAGCGAAGCGTCGTTGTAGACACAGAATCCGGCCGCCCCGCCCGGCATCGCGTGGTGCAGCCCGCCGGCGAAGTTCACCGCGTGCTCGGCCTCACCGTGCCAGAGCGCCTCCGCGCCCGCCACGGACTGCCCGGCGATCAGCGCGGACGCCTCGTGCATCCCGTGGAAGGCCGGATCGTCCAGGGTCCCCAGTCCGTACGAACCGTCCGCGGCCCCCGGGTCGGCGGACACCTCGCGCACCGCGGCGACGTAGTCCTCCCGATGGACCAGCCGCAGCGTCGAATCCCCGGCCGCCGGCGCCGCCCGTACCTCCATCTCCCGGTCCAGCCCGAAGGCACGCACCAGGCCCATGGTCAGCGCCAGGCGCAACGGGTCCATCGGATGGCTCGGTCCGAAGTCATACCTCGTTACCGCCTCGTCCCACATCAACAGCCCGGTCACCGGCTCGCCGCTCATGCCGGACACCGTATCGGGCGCCCTCGGAACCGAACGAGCGGGCTTGGAAGAGTGTCACGAGGACCAGCGCCATCGGCACCAGCATCGCGCCCCGGTAGCTCCAGGCGTCGCCGACCGCCCCGACGAGCGGAGACCCGATCAGGAAGCCGACGTAGTTGAAGATGTTGAGCCGCGCGACGGCCGTGTCGGACGCCCCCGGGAACAGGCGCCCCGCGGCGGCGAAGGTCTGCGGCACGATCACGCACAGCCCGATCCCCAGCAGCGTGAAGCCGAGCATCCCCACCCACGCCCCCGGAGCCGCCGCCACCACGGCGAACCCGGTCGCCGCCACCAGCGTCCCGCCCCGCACCACGGCGGCCGCCCCGAAGCGCCGCACGCCCAGGTCCCCGACGGCCCGCCCCACGAGGGTGGTCACCATGTACACGTTGTAGGGGACGGTCGCCATCTGCTCCGAGCTCCCGAGCACGTCCTGGAGGTACTTGGCACTCCAGTTCGCCACCGTGGAGTCCCCGATGTACGCGCACGCCATCACCAGGCAGAGCGGCAGCAGCAGCTTGAACCCGCCGGCCCCCAGCCCCTTCCCGCCGGTCTCCCCCGGACCCGCCGGCCCGTCGGCATAACGCCGGCTCCCCAGCAGCGCCAGCGGCAACAGCACGGCCACGGCCGGCAGATAGCTGACGAAGAGGTTCAGCTCCCAGTGCGCCCCCGCCCACGCGGCCGAGGCCCCCAGGATCCCGCCGAGGCTGTACGCGGCGTGGAAGCCGAGCATGATGCTCCGCCCGTACGCCCGCTGCAGACTGACCCCGAGCATGTTCATCGAGGCGTCCAGCGCACCCACCGACAGCCCGAACGCCCCCAGCGCCACCGCCACGTGCCACATCTGGCCGCCGGCCCCGACACCCAGCAGGGACAGCAGCACCAACGGCTGCGCCCACCGCAGTACGACGCTGGGCGCCACCCGCTTCACCAGGTGCTCGGTGGCCACGCTCGACGCCCCCGCGAGGACCGGCACGGCCGCGAGGAAGGCGGGCAGCAGGCCGTCGGATATCCCGTACCGGTCCTGGATGGCCGGGATCCGCGTCACGAGCAGCGCGAAGGCGACGCCTTGCACGAAGAAACTGAACCCCAGAGCGCCGCGGCCGCGCCGCAGCCGCACATCATCCGTCATGGCGGGTCAGCGTAGGCCCACGGGCTACCCGTGGGTAGAGAGATCACATACCCAGTCCGGCCTCCAGCCCGAGCAGTCCGGTGAGCTGCTTCATGTCACCGAAGTGCCCGGTGGCCCCGGGGAGCTGGTCGGCGGGCAGCATCGCCGTGAACGCGTACACGTCCATGCCCGCGGCGACGGCGGCCTGGATGCCGAGCGGACTGTCCTCGATGACCACGCAACGGGCGGGCTCCACGCCCATCTGCCGCGCCGCGTGCAGGTACAGATCGGGAGCCGGCTTCCCCTGGCCCACGTCCTGCGCGCTGAAGATCCACTCCTCCTCGAACCACCCGTCGAGCCCGGCCACCCGATGCCCGACCCGGATCCGGTCGTGACTCCCGGAGGAGGCCAGGCAGTACCCGACCCCCTGCGCGGTCAGCGCCCCCAGCACCTCCTCCACGCCGGGGACGGGCTTCAGCTCCTGCTCGAACGCGGCGACGGTCCGCGCGCGCAGGGTCTCGTCGAAGTCGGCCGGCAGCTGCTGCCCGGTCCGCTCGACGACGAGGTCGTGCACCCGGTGCACGGCGGCCCCCATGTAGTCGCGGACCGACTCCTCGTAGGTGGTCGGGTGCCCCAGCTCGGTCAGGTACCCGGCGAGGATGCTGTTGGCGAGCGGCTCGCTGTCCACCAGCACGCCGTCGTTGTCGAAGATGACGAGGTCGTAGCCCATACCCCCACAGTACGAACTAAAGGGACGTAGGGCCCGTCTCGCCGGGCCGCCGACGACGCGTCACCGGACTGCTGCGGCCATTCGGACGACAGACGGGAGGCGTGCGGCCGGCCCGGTCCGCGTCGATCTGGCCGTGAACGCAGAAAAGCCCCGCACCGAGCCCTGTAAGGGCTGGTGCGGGGCTTCCGCAATGATTGTTCGGCGGCGTCCTACTCTCCCACAGGGTCC
>NZ_JBIAVJ010000042.1:0-51376 GCF_042894025.1 Streptomyces sp. NPDC001549 | reverse complement strand
CTCAACTCCCTCGCCGACTACCTCACCAAGGTCGGAACCGCCAACCAGCAAACCGAGCAGAAATAACCATCAGGATTTCTGGCGCATCACACTAGTGCACCAGGCCGTCTCCTCCGGATCCTCCCGGGGTCAGAAGCCGTGCCGGGAGCCGCCGTCGACCGGGAGCATGATGCCCGTCAGGTACGACGCCGCCGGGGAGAGCAGGAAGGCCGCCGTGCGGCCGAACTCCTCCGGTGCGCCGTACCGGCGCAGCGGGATGCGGGACTCGTTCCCGGCACGCGCGGCCTCCGCATCACCGGACAGCGCGTCGAGCTCGCGCACGCGGTCGGTGTCGATGCGGGCCGGAAGCAGGCCGACCACCCGGATCCCGCGCGGGCCGAGCTCCAGCGAGAGGGACTTCGCGAAGCCGGCGAGGCCCGGGCGCAGGCCGTTGGAGATGGTCAGGCCGGGGATCGGCTCGTGGACCGAGCCCGACAGGACGAAGCCGATGACCCCGCCCTCGCCCAGCTCGGCGGCCGCCGCCCGGGCGAGGCGGACCGCGCCCAGGAAGACCGACTCGAAGGCCGCCGACCACTGTGCGTCGGTGTTGTCCGCCGCGAAGCCCGGCGCCGGGCCGCCCACGCTGATCAGGATGCCGTCGAGGCGGCCGAAGCGCTCCCGCGCGGTGGCGACGAGCCGTGCGGCCGCCTCCGGGTCGGAGTTGTCGGCCGCCACACCGGCCGCGTTCGGGCCGAGCTCGGCGGCGGCGTCGGCCGCCCGCTTCTCGTCCCGGCCCGTCAGGAGCACCTTCGCACCGTCGGCGGCCAGTTCCCGGGCGGAGGCGAGGCCGAGGCCGCGCGTGGCCCCGGTGACGATGTAGACACGGTCTTTCAGTCCAAGATCCATGCCGACACGCTACGCCGTCGCCGGCTCCTGCCGGGAGGCTTCGGCCCGGGCGGCCTCTTCCTCGCGCTCGCGCTTCTCCCGCCGTACGAGGACCACCCAGCCCACCGGAACCGCGCCGGCGAACAGCCACCACTGGACGGCGTACGCCATGTGCGGGCCGATCGAGTCGTGGTCGGGGTCGGAGACGGTCTCCGGGGTGCCGTCCGCCGGGGCCGGAGCGGTGAGCTCCAGGTATCCGCCGAGGACCGTCCGGCCCAGGTACTCCGCCTGCTGCTCGCTGTTGATCAGCATCACCTGGCGGTCCGGCAGGCCCTTGCGGTCCTTGATGCCGCTACCGCCGCTGGTCTCGTCGGCCTTCAGCCGGCCGGTGACCGTGACCTCGCCCGCGGGTGCGGCCGGCACCGGGGGGTAGGCGCGCGGGTCGTCGCCGCCCGCCACCCAGCCCCGGTTGACCAGGACCACCCGGCCGTCGGAGAGGACCAGCGGGGTCAGGACGTGGAAGCCGACCTTGTCGTCGTTGTCGGTGCGCATCCGGACGACGACCTCGTGCGCGGTGTCGTACGTGCCGGTCGCGGTGACCGAGCGCCAGAAGTCCGCGCGGGGGACCCGGTGCCCGGGGGAGGTGATCCCGGTCATGGGGACCGGCTTCGCCCGCAGGTTCGCCTCGATCAGCTGGTTCTGCGTGACCCGGTGCTCATGGCGGTGGTACTGCCAGAACCCCAGCTCGATCATCGCGGGGATGAGGGCGAGGGCCATCAGGGTGAGGAACACCCACTGCCGGGTCAGCACAAAGCGGTACACGCCCACGACGGTACCCGCAGCGCGAAGGACCCCGGCGGCCGGGTGGCCGTCCGGGGTCATGGCGTACGGAACGGGATGTCGGGACGGGATGCCGGGACGGGGTGTTGCAACGGGGTGTCGGGACGGGGTGTTGCAACGGGGTGTCGGGACGGGGTGTCGCAACGGGGTGTCGGGACGGGTCGCGACGCGGGGAGTCAGACGCGGTCGACGATGCCCACCTTCCCCTCCGCCCGGGCGCAGTGCGCCCCGCAGAACCACTGGCCCGCGACCTCGACACCCTGGCCGATGATCGAGACCCGGCAGTGCTCGCAGACGGGCGCCATGCGGTGGATGGCGCAGGAGAAGCAGTCGAAGACGTGCACGGCGCCCTGCGCGTGCACCTCGAAGGACATGCCGTAATCGTTTCCGCAGACCTCACAACGTGCCATGGGCCGAATGCTGCGCACGGGGAAGGAGCGGAACAAGATCCAGCGGGGTGAGTCGCCGCGCCTGCACCCGGCCGGCGCAACGGCTCTCCGGTTCAGGACTCGGCCGGGGCCACGTCCCGCAGCAGCTGGGTGAAGGCCGCCTCGTCGACGACCGGCGTGCCGAAGCTCTTCGCCTTGACCGTCTTGGAAGTCGCCGAATCGGGGTCGTTGGTCACCAGGAGGCTGGTGAGCCGCGACACACTCGTCGCGATGTGCAGGCCCGCCTCGACCGCACGGTCCTCCAGCAGCTCCCGCTCCACCGAGGTGTCACCGGAGAAGGCGATCCGCATGCCCTGCTTCAGCGGCTTGCCGTCCTCGAAGCGCCCCGGATTCGGGTGCGGGCACGGCGGCCGCTTGCGCGAGGGCCGCCAGCTGCTGCCCCGGTAGGAGGCCTGGTACCCGACCCGCGGGGTGACGGCGGAGTCCGACCACTCCGTCAGCGGCCGGCATTCCAGCAGGGGCAGCCGTACGCCGCCCTGCGCGGCCGCGTGCAGCGAGGGACGGAACGCCTCCGCGAGCACCCGGGCGTCGTCGAGCGCGTGGTGGGCGCGCTGCTGGACCACGCCGAAGTGCGCGGCGAGCGACTCCAGCTTGTGGTTGGGCAGCGGCAGGTTCAGTTCCTTCGACAGGGCGATGGTGCACAGCCGCTGACGGACCGGTGCGGTCGCGGCGGCCCGCGCGTACTCCCGGGCGATCATCTGCCAGTCGAAGATGGCGTTGTGCGCGACCAGTACCCGGTCCGCGAGCCGGTCGGCGAACTCCCCGGCGATGTCCTCGAAGAGCGGGGCGTCGGCGAGCATCGCGCTCGTCAGCCCGTGGATCCACACCGGTCCCGGGTCCCGCCGCGGGTTGACCAGCGTGTACCAGTGGTCCTCCACATTGCCCTGGGCGTCGAGCCGGTAGACGGCGGCGGAGACTATCCGGTCGTCGCGAGCGAGCCCGGTGGTCTCCACGTCGACGACCGCGTACCCCTGTGGGTACGCGGTCGGCCACATCGTCTCTGCGGTCGTACGGTCGTCGAGCATGGTCACAGAGGATATCGGCCCCGACTGACACCCGTGGCCGCACCGGCGCTTCCCGGCCGTCAGCCCAGGGCGGCGACCAGGTCGCCCGCCGCGAGCTGTTCGAGGCCGCAGCCGTCAACCGGCCCCGGCAGCAGCCGGTATACGGAGCCGCTCGCGCCGGCGGGCGCGACCTCGCCGTCCACCAGCGCGAGGAACACCGACCGCCCCGAAGCCGCGGTGCCCGCGAGGGCGTCGGCCTCCGCGGAGGCCAGCACGCCGTCCGGATCGCGCAGGCCGACCAGCCGGGCGGCGAAGGCTGCGGTGCCCTCGCCGGAGCCCCGGCGGTAGGTCCACAGTTCGTCGGGGTCGCTCGGCCGGGGCGTACGGCGCAGCACGGTCACCTCGCGGCAGCGCGCGGCCGCGTGCCAGCCGGCCAGCTCCCACAGGGTGGTGCGGCCGGTCGAGAAGTACTGGAACAGGTCGCGGCCGATCCGGGCCAGGTCCTCCTGGTGCGCCCACACGCTGTGGTAGCCCTCGTCGTCCGGCAGGTGGACGTCGGTCCACAGGAACCCGCGCCGCTCCAGGTCGACGAGGAGCGGCACGTGGATCCGGGAGTTGCCGACCAGGTCGTAGCGCTGGCGCACGGTCCGCGGGTCGTAGCGGGCGGTGCGGCCGGAGCGGGTGGGCAGGGCCATGAACCCGGCGAAGGCATCGGGCAGCAGCTCGAAGGGGATGTTGTTGAAGCTGAAGACGACCGGCATGGCGAAGCGCACACCGGAGTCGGCCAGGGCGTCCAGGTCGATGTCCACGTACTCGCTCGCCCCGTGCGGCGCCGGCGCCGAGACGAGGTCGCCG
Organism: Streptomyces sp. NPDC001549; assembly: GCF_042894025.1. NCBI lineage: Bacteria > Bacillati > Actinomycetota > Actinomycetes > Kitasatosporales > Streptomycetaceae > Streptomyces > Streptomyces sp. NPDC001549. The sequence continues at coordinate 47,364 of NZ_JBIAVJ010000042.1, read as the reverse complement.
GAGTGGACGACGGCCCGCGCGCCGTACACGAGGTTCGTGAAGTCGCACAGGCCCGCGTAATTCCAGTCGGCGTCGAACAGCACCACCGACAGGTCCAGGTCCACGCGCTTGCGCGCCGGCTCCATCCAGTGCAGGAACATGCGCAGCACCTCGCCGTCCGGCAGCGCCTGGAAGCTGCCCTTGGGGACGGTGACCAGCGCCTTCGCCGCCGCCCGCTCGGCGGAGGGGACGTGGAGGTGGGCGAGGCGGGAGTCGAGGACCGCCATGTCGTACGGGTCGGCCGCGGCCAGCCGGCGCAGCACCTCGGCCTCGAACAGCTCGCACACCGCCCGGGTCACCGCCTCGGCCAGCGGGGCCCGGCCGTCGTCCACGGTGAAGGAGTGGGCGACCTGTCCGCGCGGGAAGAACACCCGCCGGGTACCGGGCAGATGGCGGATCCGCAGCCGCCCGAGCGCGGACAGCACGGGCCCCGGCCCGGCCTTCGGCAGCCGCTGCGCCAGTACCTCGGCGACCTGCGGCGCCAGGGTGTCGGCCGCGTACAGCCGCAGCAGGTGGTCCAGGCGCCGGACGAGCTCACCGGGCCGTTCGGCCAGCACGGCCAGGGCCCGGTCCGGATCCCCGCTGCGCAGGGCCTCCTCGGCGCGGCCCAGCCAGGTGGCCGCCCGGATGCGCGAGCCGTCGATCCGTACCGCGTGCGGGTACGCGGCCGCGGTGGCGAGCAGCGCGGCGCCGAGGGCGGTGCCGGTGGTGCCGGTGGTGTCGGTGCCGCGCAGCACGGCGAAGGCGAGGGCGGCGCGCGGGTGGCGGGCGTACCGCTCGAAGGGGTGCAGGATCTCGGCGGCCCGCTTCCACAGGTCCTCGTGGCGCAGTACGTCCTCGACGAGCAGCGCGGGATCGAGCCCGTCCAGGACGGCCAGCAGGTCGCGCCGCAGCGGGCGCGGCAGGGAGCGCAGGCGCGGGGGTTCCAGGAGGTCGGCCTCTCCGCCGGACCACACGGCGAGCAGCCGCAGCACGTCGGTGGCGGTGGTGAGCCTTTCGGGCAGCAGGGTCCGTACGGTCTCCCGCGTGCGGCGCTCGCGCAGCAGGGTGCCCAGCACCAGGGCCTTGGTCTCCCGCACCGGGACGGCGTCCGGGAGCCAGTCCAGGCCGGCCGGCACGTGGGCGAGGAGCACCCGGGCCTCCTCGGTGTCCTGCGGCGAGAGCGGGGTGCGGCGGGCCAGCAGCTTGCCGAGGGCGGTGACGGAGTCGGCCGCGCGGTCGGTGCCGAAGGCCAGCAGCCGCAGCGGACCGCCCCCGGAGGGAACCTCGCCCGGGTCCGGGGACGGCCGGATGAACGGGTCGTCGGCGTCGACGCGGCGGTGGCAGACCGGGCAGCCGGTGTAGTCGGCGCCGTCCCAGCAGGTCCGGCAGACCAGGTGGGCGCACGGGGCGACGGGGTGGACGCTGCCGACGGTCGCGCACAGCACGCACGGCTGGTCCGGCCACTGCAGGAGCAGGGTCAGGACGCGGTCGATCCACAGTGCGTGGGTGTCGTCGGGCACCGAGGCCGGGAACGAGCGGAACAGCGGCATGTGGGTGCGGTCCGCGCCCAGCAGGATGTCGATGTCCCCGATCAACTGCGTGCCGGCGGCGGCGAGTCCGGTGGGTCCCAGCCAGGCGAGTGCCGAACGCAGCGGGCCCGTCAGGGCGTAGCCCCGGTCGAGCAGTTCGGCTTCCAGGGCCGTCAGGCCCTCGGTCGTCGACGGGTCGCCCGGGCGTGGCCCGGCCTGGTCGACGTAGACGGTGTGCAGACGGCGCAACAGGACGGTCGACAGCTCGGGCAAAGGGGGGAGTCCTCCGGAACCGGAAAGGGAGAGTGGGCGGGGGCGGAGAGGGGACGCGCTACGGTTTTCAGAGGAAGGTGAGAAGGAAGCACGTCGCGGAGCCGCCCCCGCGCCGCAGATACAACCACGGGTGCGGGAGCGCGCCAAGCGATTTATCGCGGCGGGGCTGTGTCGGCTGTGTCGGCCGTGCCGGTCGTGTCGGCCGTGTCGGTCGCACCGTCCGGCGCGAGCAGGGCGTGCACCAGGGCCCGTACGGACAGCAGGAACAGCCGGTCCGGGTCCGCCGGGCGGGCCAGGGCGCGGGCGAGCGCCGGGTCGTGGGGGGCCGCGGCCGGGTCCCAGAGCTCGCTCTCGGCCGGGGACTGCGCGGGGGAGCGTTCGCGGTTGCGCTCGACGAGCAGGTACCCGACGACCTGGAACTGGACGGCGCGGACCGCGTCCGCCGCCCGGGCGCCGCGCAGCCCGGCGGCGTGCACCTCGTGGACGAGTGCCTGCTGGGCGGGCAGGAACATCCGCTCGGTGAGCCCGCGTTCGTGGACCATCGCGATCAGGTGCGGACGTGTCCGCAGCTCGCGGCGCAGGATCCGGGCCACCGCCATGATCCGGTCGGCCGGGGTGCGGCCGGTGGGCCGGATCGCGCCCATCTCCTCCACGGTCCGCTGGACGAGGGCGTCGAGCAGCGATTCACGGTTGCCGACGTGCCAGTAGATGGACGTCACGGCGGTGCCCAGCTCGGCGGCGAGCCCCCGCATGGTGAGCGCGGCCGGACCGTGCTGCATGACCAGGGACGCGGCGGCGTCCAGCACCTCGTCGCGGGTGAGCGTGGTTCTGGCCACGGTGTCCACCACCAATCTGTCGGATCGTCAATTCTGGTCCGTGCAGGGGTCTTTACCCTTCATCGGTGGCGGTGTAACTGTGTTACAGAACCGACTCCCCCCGAGCCGAGGGATGGTGCGAGACATGGCACGCGTACGGTACGGAGCGCGGACCGAGGCCGAGATCGCGGCGTCGCGCGAGAAGAGTTCCCAACTCCCCGACATCTGGTCCACCGGCGTCGTGGCCGTCTGGGAGAGCGACCCCGACGTGGTCGCGGCGGTCCTGCCGCCGCCGCTCAAACCGGCCGACCGGCCCCTGGTGCGGGCCAACATCAGCAAGGTCGACCTGCCCGGCTACCCGCTCGGCGCCGGCTCGGTGGCCGTCGCCGCCCGGCACGGCGGGGTCGAGGGCTGGTACCCCCTGGTCATGCCGATGACCTTGGAGCGCGCCCTGACCGGCGGCCGCGAGGTCTTCGGCGAGCCGAAGAAGCTGGGCGAGGTCACCGTGGAGCGCGACGGCCTCGTCGTACGGGCCGCTCTCGCCCGGCACGGGATCGCCTTCGTCGAGGTGCGCGGGGCGGTGGACCGCGCGCTGCCGCTGCCCGAGCCCGCCCAGAAGACCGACTTCTACTTCAAGTTCCTGCCCGCCGTGGACGGTTCGGGCTTCGACGTGGACCCGGTGCTCGTGCACTGCACGCGCAACGAGAAGGTCCGCAAGCTGGAGCACGTCACCGGCGACGTCGTGCTGCGGGAGTCGATGTTCGATCCGGTCGCCGACCTTCCCGTCCGCCGGATCGTGGAGATCACCATCGGCGAGAAGACCACCGACCAGAAGGGCCGGGTCGTCGAGCGGGTCAGCGCCCAGGCCCTGCTCCCGTACATCCACCAGCGCTACGACGACCCCATGCAGATCCTCGACGGACCGCCCGATGGGAGTGTCTGACATGCGACTCGAACCAGGACAGGTGGCCGTGGTCACCGGAGCCGCCGGCGGCATCGGCCTCGCCATGGCCCGCCGCTTCGCCGCCGAGGGACTGAAGGTGGTCCTCGCCGACGTCGAGGAGGGCGCCCTGCACAAGGCCGCCGACGAACTCGTCGCGGACGGGGCCCAGGTGCTCGCCGGAGTGGTCGACGTCAGCGACCGCGACTCCGTGATCGCGCTCGCCGACGCCGCCTACGAGGCCTTCGGCGCCGTGCACGTGCTCTGCAACAACGCGGGCGTCGGCTCCGGCGCCGAGGGCCGGATGTGGGAGCACGAGCCCAACGACTGGAAGTGGGCCTTCTCCGTCAACGTGTGGGGGGTCTTCCACGGCATCCAGGCCTTCGCCCCCCGCATGATCGCCGCCGGCGGCCCCGGCCACATCGTCAACACCTCCTCCGGCGACGGCGGCATCGCCCCGCTGCCCACCGCGTCCGTGTACGCCGTCACCAAGGCGGCCGTGGTCACCATGACCGAGTCGCTCTACGCCCACCTCAAGGCGGAGGGCGCCGCCGTCGGGGCCTCCGTCCTGTTCCCCGGACCGTACATGCTGCGCACCGGACTGTGGGAGTCGCACCGCAACCGGCCCGAGCGCTACGCGAAGGAGCGGCCGCGCAAGGCCCCGTACCGCAGCCTCGACCAGTACGAGGCCGCGATGAGGAAGGCCGGCCACGAGGTGGAATTCACCCCGGTCGAGGAGGTCGCCGAGCACGTCGTCGACGGAATCCGCGCCGGCCGCTTCTGGATGCTCCCGGCGAGCGAACACAGCGACCGGCAGATCCGCGCCCGGTCGCAGTCGATGCTCGACCGGGCCAACCCCGGCTACCTGGAAAGCTTCATCCTCGACTGAGGGGCGTCAGTGGTGAGTACGAACGAAGACCGGACCGAAGACCGGACCGAAGACCCGTACCTGATCATCTCCTCCGACTGCCACGCGGGCCTGCCCACCGAGCAGTACCGGCCCTACCTGGATTCCCGCTTCCACCCCCAATTCGACGAGTTCCTCGGCGAACGCGACGCCCGCCGGGCGGAGGCCACCCGCCTCGGCGTCCGCAACGAGGCCTTCGCCGAGAAGTGGTTCCACGACCACGAGGAAGGCCTCAAGGGCGGCTGGGACACCGGGCAGCGGCTGAAGGAACTCGACGGCGACGGTGTGGCCGCCGAGGTCGTCTTCCCCGACGCGGACGCCGTCGACAGCCAGACCGCCGCCCCCTTCGGCGTCGGCCTCGGCCTCTCCGGCGACCAGGACCCCGAGCTCGGCATGGCGGGCGCGCAGGCGCACAACCGCTGGCTCGCGGAGTTCGTGGGGCAGCACCCGGAGCGGCACTGCGGAGTCGCCCTGCTCCCCATCACGGGCGAGCCGGAGAAGGTCGTCGCCGAGATCCACCGGGCCAAGGCGTCCGGGCTGGGCGCGCTGATGATCCCCGCGATGTGGGTGGACAAGGCGCCCTACCACGACCGCCGCTACGACCCCGTCTGGGCGGCGGCCGCCGAGACGCAGATGCCGATCGTCACCCACTCCGGGTCCTCGCCGCGCCACGAGTACGGCGATCACCTGGGCATCTTCGTCTCCGAGGTCACCTGGTGGCCGGCCCGCCCGCTGTGGTTCCTGCTCTGGTCGGGGGTCTTCGAGCGCCACCCCGGGCTGAAGTTCGGCGTTGCCGAGGCGGGCTGCTGGTGGCTGCCGAACCAGCTGTGGTTCATGGACCGGCTCTACCTCGGCGCGCACGGCGGCAAGAAGCTCTCGCCGTTCGAGGAGCTGAAGCGGCCGCCCAGCGAGTACCTGGACCGCCAGGTCTTCATCTGCGCGACGAACACCAAGCGCCGGGAGCTCGCGCAGCGGTACGAGATCGGCGTGGACAACATCCTGTGGGGCTCGGACTTCCCGCACCCCGAGGGCACCTGGCCGAACACCCGGGCCTGGCTGAAGAACACCTTCCACGACATCCCGGTCGCGGAGACCCGCCGGATGCTCGGACTCGCGGCGGCCGGGGTCTTCGGCTTCGACACCGCGAAGCTGGCCCCGATCGCCCGCCGGATCGGCCCCACCCCGGCCGAGCTGGGCCAGTCCCCGGACCAGGCGGCGGTGGAGGCCTCCTGGGCCCGCTCCCGCGAGGTGGGCCGCCACTGGCTCACCGACAACGACTTCCCGGTGCTGGGGGTGAACCCGTGACGTCCGAGGACCGCTACACGGTGATCTCGGCGGACTGCCACGCGGGCGCCGACCTGCTGGACTACAAGCCGTACCTGGAGAAGCGCCACCACGAGGACTTCGACGCCTGGGCCGCCACCTATGTGAACCCGTACGAGGACCTCCTCGCGGACACCGCCGACCGGAACTGGAACTCGGCGCGGCGGCTCGCGGAACTGGAGGCCGACGGCATCGTCGCCGAGGTCCTCTTCCCCAACACCATCCCGCCGTTCTTCCCCAAGGCCTCCCTGATGGCCCAGCCGCCGACGGCCGCCGAGTACGAGATGCGCTGGGCGGGGCTGCAGGCCCACAACCGCTGGCTGGCGGACTTCTGCGCGGACGCGCCGGGGCGGCGGGCGGGGGTGGCACAGATCCTGCTGAACGACGTGGACGCGGCGGTCGGCGAGATCCGCCGGGCCCGGGCGGCCGGCCTGACGGGCGGCATCCTGCTCCCGGGCGTCCCGCCCGGCTCCACCGTCCCCGAGCTGTACTCCGCCGCCTACGACCCCATCTGGGCGGTGTGCGACGAGCTCGACGTCCCGGTCAACCACCACGGCGGCTCGGCCTCGCCGCCGCTCGGTGACGAACCTGCGGCCCGGGCCGTCTTCATGGTGGAGACGACCTGGTTCTCGCACCGCGCCCTGTGGCACCTCGTCTTCGGCGGAGCCTTTCGCCGCCACCCGGGCCTGAAGCTGGTCCTGACGGAGCAGGGCTCCGGGTGGATCCCCGGCGTGCTGGAGATGCTGGACTATTACCACGGCCGCCTGGTCGCGGCATCGGCCACGGCCGAGTCCAAGTTCGGGGCGGGCCTCGCGGAGTCGATGGGCCGGGGCCCGAGCGAGGTCTGGCGGGACAACTGTTTCGTGGGAGCGAGCTTCATGCGCCCCCACGAGGTCCCGCTGCGGGAGCGGATCGGCCTCGACAAGATCATGTGGGGCAGCGACTACCCCCACGACGAGGGCACCACCCCCTTCTCCCGCGAGGGCCTCCGCATCGCCTACGCGGGCCTCCCGCGCGAGGAGGTCGCCGCGATGGTCGGCGGCAACGCGGCCCGCGTGTACGGCTTCGACCTCGCCCTGCTGGACGCGGTCGCCGCCAAGCACGGCCCGCTGGTCTCGGAGATCGCGGAACCCCTGACGCAGATCCCGCCCGAGGCCACCAGCCCGGCATTCGCCCGAGGGGGGTCGGTCCGGGTCTGGTGACACCGGCTCCCGCCGGGGTCGCTCGGTCCGTGGGGGACCCGGGCCGCCCCGGCGGGCCCGCGCCCGGCCGGGGCGGCTCACGGGAGGTACGTGATCCGCTCCGGCGGCACGAGCTCGGCCCCGTGCACCCGGACGTTCGCCCCGACCTCGATCCGCAGTCGGTCCAGCGGTGCGAGGGGCGCGAGGTCGTACTCGCCCCCGTTGAAGAGGCTCAGCCTGGTCAGTTCGGGCAGCTCCCGCAGGGCGTGCAGGCCCGCGGGGAGGTCACAGTTGCTCAGGGCGAGCGTCTCCAGGCGGGGACACCGCAGGAGCGCTTCGGGGCCGAACCGCGCGTCGAGGACCTGGAGCCCCGTCAGGCCGCCCGGATTGGGCAGCGCCATGAAGTCCGCCACCCGCTCGGACCCGGAGAGCGTCAGCCAGGTCAGCCCCGGCCAGCGGTCGATCCCGTCCAGGGCCAGGTGCGCCGCCTGCGGCAGCAGGCTCAGCGCCGTCAGCCCCGGGGGAGCGGGCAGTTCGGAGACCCGGTCGATGCCGGCCACCGCGTAGTTCAGGTTCAGGACGGTCAGGGTGTCCATGCGGGCCAGCGGGGCGAGGCTCAGCCGGTCGCGGACGCCGGTGAGGGACAGGGTGTCCAGCCGCAGCGCGTTCAGGGGGTCGAGGAACTCGATCCTCGGGCAGTCGTACAGCCCGAGGGACGTCAGGTCCTCGAAGACCGTGAGGGGGGCCAGGCCGGTCAGCGGGCTGCGCAGCAGCGTGAGGTGGCGCAACCCCTGCAGGGCCAGTACCTCGGGGGGCAGCGGCCGGTCCCAGGTGAGGTGGATCCGTTCGATCCCGTGGAGCCGGCTCAGGGCGGCGAACTGGTCCCGGTTGCCCACCCACAGCTGGACGTCGTCCAGGCGGGTGCGCGCTAGCACCGCGTCGGCGTACCCGTTCACGTCCTCGAAGCGGTCCCAGCCGTCGGCGAGTTCCCGGCGCACCTTGTAGCGATCGTCCGGCCGGAACCGGGCGAGGCGCTCCATTGCCTGCTCGCCGCCGATCAGCGTGGCCGTCCGGACCGTGGCCGCGGCCGCGTCCTCCTCCAGGTACAGGGGTTCCGTCAGCAGCTCCAGCACCAAGGGGCCCGCCTTCGCCAGCTCCTGGGCCTGCGCGGCGCTGCGGGGCGGCAACAGTTCGGCCGTGCGCTGCTCGATCTCGGTGCGGACCGCCGGATCCAGCTCCGGCGCGTGTTCCAGGCAGGCCGCAGCCAGCAGGACCAGCCGGCTGCGGTACTTCTTCACCTTGTCCGCCCGTCCCAGGAGCCGCCGCAGCAGGGTGGCCCGCTCGTCCGGACGCGCGTGGCCCACGGCCATCCGTACGACGTCGTCCCAGGTGTCGTCGTGGGCGTTGCTCACCAGCACGCCCAGGTCGCGCGCCTCCACCGCGGCCTTTGCCCCGAGGTAGTCCTGGAAGGTCCGGTGGACGAAGTCGACCGATCCCGGCACCGGTTCGCGCAGCAGGCCGCTGCGGATGAGCAGGTGGCTGAAGACCTCGGCCGCGCTGCCCTGCGCCCGAACCTGGGGCATGGAGTCGAGCCACTTCTCCACCATCTCCACGACCTCGTCGCAGTCGGCCTCCGTCTGGCCGTTGCGGATCAGCCAGTACGCCAACCGCTGGAGCAGCAGGGTCTGTTCGTCACGGGTGAGGTGGACCTCCTCGACCCCGGTGATCTCCCGCTCGGCGTCCCGCCGGACGAGGAGCATCTCCAGGGCCGCGTCGTACAGCTCTTTGCGGGCCCGGGGCAGTTGCATCCTCCGGTCCCGGTTGAGCGCGCACAGCAGGGCGCACATCAGGGGGTTGGAGGCGAGGGCGGCCAGATCGCGCCGGGTGCCCACGGCCTCCCGCAGGGAGGCCTCGTACGCGTCGATCTCCGCCCGCTCCGCGTCGCGCGCGTCCTCGGCCCGAGCGGCCTCGTGCCAGTGCCCGATGAAGACGCCCGTGTCCTCCCGTTTCATGGGCAGCAGGGAGTACGAGGCGAAGCCCTGGCCGGCCGGCCAGTCCTCGGGGACCGCCGACGGCCGGGTCGTCACGACGAACCGAGCCCGCGGGAAGGCCGCGACGAGACCGCGGAGCCACACCTGGGTCCGGCCGCGCAGGCGCAGCGGCACCTCGTCCACCCCGTCGACGAGTACGAGGGCCCGCCCGGCCCGCATCAGCCCCTCGGCCCAGCCAGCCGGGGCGCTCAGCGGTACTCCGGAGGCGGAGAGAACTCCTCCGGCAGCGGCAGGCGTTCGGCGGAGGTGAAGGACCGCAGCCGCAGGACGAACGGCACACAGGCGTTCCACGGGGCGAGGTCTCCCTCGAAGGACCGCCGGGCCGCGTTGACCGCCAGCCACTGGATGAGGGTGGTCTTCCCGGATCCGGCGGGCCCGCGCAGCAGGATCCGGTCCGCCGAGGCCAGGGCGCGTTCGGCCCTCTGCGCGGTCTGGTGCGGTTCGGCCTTCCCGGGGAGCAGTTGCTCCCCGCCCACCGCGAGGCTGATGTAGGCCACGTCCAGCGGCCACTCCTGCCGGGAGCGGCTCAGGGTGACGCCGAAGAGCTGGAGGCGGCCGTGGGTGCGGGCGAGGTAGTCGCCGTAGCGCTCCTCGAAGGCGTGGTCGGCTCCGTCCGCGCCGCCCTCCTGGAGCGTGCGCACCGCCCGGGTCAGCTCCCCGGTCCGGCGGATGACCTCCACGTCCGCCCGCGCCGCGAAGGCCGGCAGCCGGGTCATGTGTTCCAACGCGTGTTCGCAGCTCAGGGCGACCAGGGCCCGGTACAGTTTCTGGCCGGCCACGCTCAGCCCGGCCGGCGGGCCGTGGGCGCGCACGTGCGCGGCGAGGGCCGTCGGGGACAGGTCCAGGGAGAGCATCGTGTCCATGTCCAGGGCGCCCAGCGCGGCGAAGGCGTCGCCGACGGCGTCCACGGCCGCAAGGCGCTCGTGCTCGGGCAGGTGGGCCGTCGCTCCGCCCATCCGTCCGGCCAGGGTCTCCGTGAGCCGCCGGATCTCCGGATCGCGCAGCTCCGGAGGGGGACGGCGCCAGCGTTGTCCCGGGCCGACCGGGTCCTGCGTCAGGCCCGCGCCCGGGGTCCGGGCCAGGAAGGACTTCACCACCGCGCTCGCCGCGGTGGCCGCCACCCGTAGAAGAAGCGTCTCGAATCCCGTCACGTGGCCTCCCCGCCCTGGCCGACCAGTATCGGCGGTACCCGCGGTAACCCGGATGGATACCGATCGGTAACAACCCCTAGCGGCACCCCCGAGGGCGCCTCTATGGTGCGGGACATGCCGAACCTGCCCGATGTCGTGCTGTGGTCCATACCTGCCTTTGTGCTGCTCACCGTCATCGAGGTGGTGAGCTACCGGCTCCATCCCGACGAGGACGCCGCCGGCTACGACACCAAGGACGCCGTCACGAGCGTCACCATGGGGCTCGGCAGTATCGGCTTCGACCTTCTCTGGAAAATCCCGGTCGTCGCCGTCTTCACCGCGGTCTACGAACTGACCCCGCTGCGCGTGCCGTTCCTGTGGTGGACCGCGCTGCTGATGCTGCTCGCGCAGGACTTCCTCTACTACTGGCAGCACCGCCTGCACCACGTCATCCGCATCCTATGGGCCTGCCACGTGGTCCACCACAGCAGCCGGCGGTTCAACCTCACCACCGCCCTGCGCCAGCCCTGGACCAGCGCCACCACCTGGTGGTTCTACCTGCCGATGGTGGCCCTCGGCGTGCACCCGGCGGCGATCCCGTTCTGCTACGGGATCAACCTGCTCTACCAGTTCTGGGTCCACACCGAGCGCATCGGCAAGCTGCCGCGGCCCTACGAGTACGTCTTCAACACCCCCTCCCACCACCGCGTCCACCACGCCTCGCAGGGCGGCTACCTGGACCGCAACTTCGGCGGCATCCTGATCGTCTGGGACCGGATGTTCGGTTCCTGGGTGGGGGAGACGGACAAGCCCGTCTACGGGCTCACCAAGAACATCGGCACCCACAACCCGCTGCGCGTGGCCACCCACGAGTACGCGGCCATCGCCCGGGACGTGCGCGCCGCCGGGAGCTGGCGCCAGCGGGCCGGACACGTCTTCCGCGGCCCCGGCTGGCAGCCCGCCCCCGCATCCGCCCCCGCCCCCGGATCAGCATCCGCCCCCGCTCCGGCCGCCGGCGCCGCAGCCGACCCCGCCGCCCCGGCCGTACAGGAGACCACCGCGTGAGCACCGCCGAGTCCCCGGGCCGACCCGCCCCCGCCTGGGCGGCGGACCAGGCACCGGCCGGCCGGCCGCGCCTCGGCCGCATCGCCCTCGTGGCCTTCGCCGTGGCCGCCGCCGTCGACCTCGGCTCGCTGCTCGCCGGCTGGCACCTCGGGCACGTCATCGCCAAGCCCCTGCTGATGCCGCTGCTCGTGACCCACATGGCCGCCCGCGGCGCGCCCCGGCTGCTGCTCGCCGCCCTGCTGTTCGGCTGGGGCGGGGACCTGGCCCTGCTCTTCGACGCCGAGCCCGCCTTCCTCGTAGGCATGGGCTCCTTCGCCGTCGGGCACGTCTGCTACCTCGTCCTCTTCGGCAAGCGGCCCGCGAACCCGCTGGTCGGAGGCGCGTACACGCTCGCCCTCCTCGGCACCGTCGCCCTGCTGTGGTCCGACCTGCCGGCCGACCTGCGGATCCCCGTGGCCGGCTACAGCCTGCTGCTCACGGCCATGGCGTTCCGCTCCAGCGCCCTCGGCCTGCGGGCCGGGATCGGCGGCGGGCTGTTCCTGCTCTCCGACACCCTCATCGCCACCGGCGTCGCCGAATGGCCCCAGCTGCCCCGACCGGACTTCTGGATCATGGCCACGTACCTCGCCGCCCAGTACCTGCTGGCCACTGGCGCGACCTCGCGGGAAGCAGGCGTACGGTATGACGGTTCCACAGTCGTACAAGACTGAACGATCCCGAACCGGAGGACTGCACCACCATGCGCGCCACCGTCATCCACGCCCCCCACGACATACGCGTGGAGGAGGTGCCCGACGCTGCGATCCAGCGCCCCGAGGACGCCGTCGTCCGCGTCCTGCGTGCCTGTATCTGCGGCAGCGACCTGTGGGCCTACCGCGGCGAGGCCGAGCGTCAGCCCGGCCAGCGCATCGGCCACGAGTTCCTGGGCATCGTCGAGGAGACCGGCTCCGCCGTGTCCGGCGTGCGGGCCGGTGACCTCGTCGTCGCGCCCTTCATGTGGTCGGACGGCACCTGCGAGTACTGCAAGGAGGGCCTGTTCACCTCCTGCGACCACGGCGGTTTCTGGGGCTCGGTCGGCCACGACGGAGGCCAGGGCGAGGCCGTCCGCGTCCCGCACGCCGACGGCACCCTGGTGACGCTGCCCGCCGGGGCCGTTTCCGACGACCACCTGCTGACCGGGCTGCTCGCGCTGTCCGACGTCATGGGCACCGGCCACCACGCGGCGCTGGGCGCGGGCGTGCGCATGGGCTCCACGGTCGCTGTCGTCGGCGACGGCGCGGTCGGCCTGTGCGGCGTCCTCGCCGCCAAGCGCCTGGGAGCCGAGCGGATCATCGCGCTGGGCCGCCACACCGCACGTACGGACATCGCCAAGCTCTTCGGGGCCACCGACGTCGTCGCCGAGCGCGGTGAGGCCGCCGAGGCGGCCGTGCGCGAGCTCCTCGGCGGCCGGGGCGCGCACGCGGTCATCGAGGCGGTCGGCACCGAGGAGTCGATGCGCACCGCCGTGAACATCACCCGCGACGGCGGGGCCATCGGCTACGTCGGCGTCCCGCACGGCAGCGGCACCGGCCTCGACCTCGGTGTCATGTTCGACCGCAACATCACCCTGCGCGGCGGCGTGGCCCCGGTTCGCGCGTACATCCCGGAGCTGCTGGAGGACGTGCTCAGCGGCGCGATCGACCCGGCGCCCGTCTTCGACCGGACCGTGTCCCTGGACGAGGTCCCGGACGGCTACCGGGCGATGGACGACCGCAGCGCGCTCAAGGTGATGATCAAGCCCTGACCTGCCGGACGGACGAACGGACGGACGGACGGACGGGCCGGGCGGGTGATCCCCGCCCGGCCCGTCCGCCTCGTTCCGGCAGCGGCCGCTACTTCACGGCCTTGAGCGCGTCGATCACGCCGTAGCCGTAGTAGCCCGTCTGCCCCCACTTGCTCTGGCAGGTGGTGGCGTCGATCAGGGTGCCCGCGGCGTCGTATATCTGCGCCGGACAGGCCGCCTTCGTGGACTGGGCCTTCAGCATCGCCTGGAGCTGAGAGGGCGTGGCCGACGGGTGGGTGCTCTTGAGGAGCGCCGCGACGCCCGCGACGTGCGGAGCGGCCATCGAGGTGCCCTGCTTGTAGCCGTAGCCCCCGCCCGGGACGGTCGACAGCACGCGCCCGTTGGCGTCCGGGGTGTCCGGGACCTGCCACTTGTCGCCGCCGGGGGCGGCGACGTCCACGACCCCGAGGCCGTAGCTGGAGTAGTACGAGCGCAGGCCCTTGTCGCCGGTCGCGGAGACGGTGACCACACCCGGCAGCTGCGTGGGCAGGTCCAGGCAGACCTTCGGGTCGATGGTGCGCGGCACCGGGGTGGTGTCGTTCGGGCTGGTCTCGTCGACGAGGGAGTCGGCCGCCAGGTCCTGGTTGGAGTTGCCGGCCGAGGCGATGTGGAGCGTGCCCTTGCGCTCGGCGTACTTGGTGGCCCGGCCGATGGCCTCCACCAGCGCCTTCTGGTCGTCGTCGGACTTGCAGTTGAAGAGCCACGGGTCGACGTAGTAGCTGTTGTTGGTCACCTCGATCCCCTTCTCGGCGGCGAACATGAAGCCGCAGACGACCGCCTCGGTGTAGAAGAGGCTGGTCCCGGGCTCGCTCACCTTGATCGCGGCGATCTTCACGCCCGGCGCGACACCGCTGACGCCGATGCCGTTGCGCGCGGCTCCGATGGTGCCGGCCACGTGCGTGCCGTGGTCGCTCCCGTCGGCGTACGGGCGCCAGGCGCCCTCGGTGGTGTCGGCGACGCCGCCCACGCAGTTGGCCGACTGGCTCCTGGAGAAGTTCGGGGCGAGATCGGGGTGGGTGTCGTCGACACCCGTGTCGATGATGCCCACGGTGACGTTCCGGCTGCCATCGTTGATCTTGTGAGCCTTGTCGGCCTTGATCGTCCGCAGGTCCCACTGGTTGGGCTCCAACGGCTCCTGACCCTCCTGGGCCGCTGCCGCCGCCTTGGCGGCGTCCGCCGCGCTCAGCTGCTGGGTCGCACCCTCCTCGGTGGTCCGCGCCGCCGACATCGGGGCCGTCCGGGTGGCGCCGACCGACACGAACAGGCCGCGCTGGGCTCGCAGCTGCTTGGCGAAGTCCGGGTTCTGGGAGTGTGCGACCACGACCCCGATCTGTTCATAGGACGTCACCACCGTTCCGCCGGCCCGCTCGACGGCCTTCTTCGCCGCCTGCACCGTGGCGTACGCGTTCAGGTTGGCCACGTACGACAGCTTGGGGCCGGAGGTGTCGGCCTGCGAGGCCGTCGCCGTGCCGGCCGTACCGCCCAGCGGGGCGGCCGAGGCCGAGACCGCGGGCAGGAAGGCGAGCGAGGCGGTGAGCGCCAGGCCGACGGGTACGGCGAGAGCACGGCTGCGCTTCTTGGGCGCACGCGACCCCAGCTGATCCATGGGTTCTCCAGGTCATCTTCGAAAAAGCCGCCCGGACGCGATCGCGTCGGGCGGGTTCATGACAAGTGAACCTAGCGTCGCCGTTCCCCTCTACGCCATCAGTTCGAGAAATCAGTTCCCGAAGAATCAACGGGTGTTGAACCGTCCTGCCGCGCCGTCCGTGCCGTTGACAGGGGGGATCGGCACCACCGTCCCCCCACACGGAGGTTGTTTTGTCCGTCGTCCCCACCGCACCCGCGTCACAAGGAGATCCCCCCGTGACCACCGAAGCAGCGCCGCCGCCGGGCAGCGCGGGAACGCCACCGGCCGCCCCCACGGCAGACGACTACGCGAGCGTCCAGCAGAGCGCGGAGTTCGCCGAACTGCGCAGCTCCTACCGCTCCTTCGCCTTCCCGCTCACCGTGGCCTTCATCGCCTGGTACCTGCTCTACGTCCTGCTGTCCAACTACGCGGGCGGCTTCATGGGGACCAAGCTCTTCGGCAACATCAACGTCGCCCTCGTGCTCGGCCTCGCCCAGTTCGCGACGACCTTCCTGATCGCCTGGCTCTACGCACGGCACGCGGCCGCGCAGCTCGACCCCAGGGCCGAGGCCATCAAGGCGCGGATGGAGGCCGCCGAATGAGCGGCGCGACGCACCTGACGACGCTCGCAGCGGGAGCCTCCGAGCACCGCCCGCTGATCATCACCCTGTTCGGGCTGTTCGTCGTCGCCACCCTGATCATCACCGTCTGGGCCGGCCGCCAGACCCGGGGTGCCGCCGACTTCTACGCGGGCGGCCGCCAGTTCACCGGCTTCCAGAACGGCCTCGCCATCTCCGGCGACTACATGTCCGCCGCGTCCTTCCTCGGCATCGCCGGAGCCATCGCCCTCTTCGGCTACGACGGCTTCCTCTACTCGATCGGCTTCCTCGTCGCCTGGCTGGTCGCCCTGCTGCTCGTCGCCGAGCCGCTGCGCAACTCCGGCCGCTACACGATGGGCGACGTCCTCGCGTACCGGATGCGCCAGCGGCCCGTCCGTACCGCCGCCGGCACCTCCACCATCGTGGTCTCGATCTTCTACCTGCTCGCCCAGATGGCCGGCGCCGGCGTGCTCGTCTCGCTGCTCCTGGGCATCACCAGCGACGGCGGCAAGGTGGCCGTCGTCGCGCTGGTCGGCGTACTGATGATCGTCTACGTGACCATCGGCGGCATGAAGGGCACCACCTGGGTCCAGATGATCAAGGCGGTGCTGCTGATCGCGGGCGCCCTGCTGATCACCCTCCTGGTGCTGGTGAAGTTCAACTTCAACATCTCCGACCTGCTGGGCAAGGCCGCCGAGAACAGCGGACAGGGGACGAAGTTCCTCGAACCCGGGCTCAAGTACGGCAAGGACCCGACCTCGAAGCTGGACTTCATCTCGCTCGGCCTCGCCCTCGTCCTCGGCACCGCGGGCCTGCCGCACATCCTGATCCGCTTCTACACGGTGCCCACCGCGCAGGCCGCCCGTAAGTCCGTCCTCTGGGCCATCGGCATCATCGGCGGCTTCTACCTGATGACGATCGCCCTCGGCTTCGGCGCCGCGGCGCTGCTCGACCGCGACGAGATCATCAAGTCCAAC
Source organism: Streptomyces sp. NPDC001549 (assembly GCF_042894025.1). Classification (NCBI taxonomy): domain Bacteria; kingdom Bacillati; phylum Actinomycetota; class Actinomycetes; order Kitasatosporales; family Streptomycetaceae; genus Streptomyces; species Streptomyces sp. NPDC001549. Next base: position 31,104 of record NZ_JBIAVJ010000042.1, on the reverse strand, counting down.
AAGGCCGGCAACACCGCCGCACCCCTGCTCGCCCAGGCCGTCGGCGGCGGCCCCGACTCCACGGGTGGCGCCATCCTGCTGGCCGTGATCTCCGCGGTCGCCTTCGCCACCATCCTGGCCGTCGTCGCGGGCCTCACCCTCGCCTCCTCCTCGTCCTTCGCGCACGACCTGTACGTGAACGTGATCCGCAAGGGCAAGGCCACCGAGAAGGAGGAGATGCGCGCGGCCCGCTGGTCCACCGTCGTCATCGGGGCCGTCGCCATCGGCCTAGGCGCACTGGCCCGCGACCTGAACGTGGCCGGCCTGGTCGCGCTCGCCTTCGCGGTCGCCGCCTCCGCGAACCTGCCGACGATCCTCTACAGCCTCTTCTGGAAGCGCTTCACCACCCAGGGCGCGCTCTGGTCCATCTACGGCGGACTGATCTCGGCGGTCGGCCTGGTGCTGTTCTCCCCGGTCGTGTCCGGAAAGCCCACCTCGATGTTCAAGGACGCGGACTTCTTCTGGTTCCCGCTGGAGAACCCGGGGATCATCTCGATCCCCCTCGGCTTCCTGCTGGGCTGGCTGGGAACCGCCCTCTCCAAGGAGAAGGCCGACCCCCAGAAGTTCGCCGAGCTGGAAGTGCGATCCCTCACCGGAACCGGGGCGCACTGACATCGTCCGAACACCCAGCGTGGCCGCGTCGTAGATCTCTACGACGCGGCCACGTTACGTCTCGTTCATTCGGGCACCTCTGGATGACACAGGGGTCCCGTAGTCTCGAAATAGAACGCGTGAAGTAGATCCAATGTCCGCGCGTACCTCTACTTCCGGACAGGGGAGGGGGCCCACAGTGCTTCTCGACACCTACGGCCGCGTGGCCACTGACCTGCGCGTCTCACTGACCGACCGGTGCAATCTGCGCTGCACCTACTGCATGCCCGAAGAAGGGCTGCAGTGGCTCGGCAAGTCGGACCTGCTCAGTGATGACGAGATCGTCCGGCTGATCCGCATCGCGGTCACGCAGCTGGGGATCACCGAGGTCCGGTTCACCGGCGGAGAGCCGCTGCTGCGGCCCGGTCTGGTCGGTATCGTCGAGCGGTGCGCGGCCCTGGAGCCCCGCCCCAAGATGTCGCTGACCACCAACGGCATAGGTCTCAAGCGCACGGCGCAGGCCCTGAAGGCCGCCGGGCTGGACCGGGTGAACGTGTCCCTGGACACCCTGCGGCCCGAGGTCTTCAAGACCCTCACCCGCCGCGACCGGCACAAGGACGTCATCGAGGGCATGGCCGCGGCCCGCGAGGCCGGCCTCACCCCCGTCAAGGTCAACGCCGTGCTCATGCCCGGCCTCAACGACGACGAGGCCCCCGACCTGCTGGCCTGGGCCGTGGAGAACGAGTACGAGCTCCGCTTCATCGAGCAGATGCCGCTCGACGCCCAGCACGGCTGGAAGCGCGACGGCATGATCACCGCCGGAGACATCCTGGAGTCCCTGCGCACCCGCTTCACGCTCACCGAGGAAGGCGCCGTCGAGCGCGGATCCGCCCCGGCCGAGCGCTGGGTGGTCGACGGGGGCCCGGCCACCGTCGGTGTCATCGCCTCGGTCACCCGGCCGTTCTGCGGCGCCTGCGACCGTACGCGGCTCACGGCCGACGGCCAGGTGCGTACGTGCCTGTTCGCCACCGAGGAGTCGGACCTGCGCGCGGCCCTGCGCTCGGGCGCCCCGGACGAGGAGATCGCGCGGCTCTGGAAGGTCGCGATGTGGGGCAAGAAGGCCGGGTCCGGTCTTGACGACCCGTCCTTCCTGCAGCCCGACCGCCCGATGTCCGCGATCGGCGGCTGACCGGGTCCCGGGTCCCGGGACCCGAGTCCGGGTCCCGGTCGGTTCAAGCCAGGTCAGCGCGGGCGGTCCGAGCCCTCCGGCTGCACCCACTCGTCCAGCTTCACGACGTCCTTGAGGAAACCGCGGACCCCCAGGAACTGGGAGAGGTGTTCGCGGTGCTCCTCGCACGCCAGCCAGGTCTTGCGCCGCTCCGGCGTGTGCAGCGTCGGGTTGTTCCACGCCAGGACCCACACGGCCGCGTCGCGGCAGCCCTTGGCGGAGCAGGTGGGGTTCTCTTCGGGGCCGGCGGCGCTGGAGGAAGTCACAGCCCCACATTAGAACGGAATGGCGACGCCGAGCAGCCACGGGGGGAGCTGCCCGGCGTCGGTCCGTCGCTCCGACGGGGGATGCGGAGCGCGTGAGCAGTATGTCACGCAGGACCCGGTGGAGTGCACCGGAACTTCACGATTGATCTGAGCTCTTCTTGAGGTTTCCCGGGTCCAGTGCCGGTCGCACGGGGGCCGGGGCGAAGTGCGAGGGCAGCGAGGGCGTCGACTCGCGCCCGGCGTTGGCGATGACCACGGCAACGTAGGGGAGCAGGGCTCCGGCCACGAGCGTCACGATGGCCACCGGGCGCTGCACGTTCCACAACAGCACGGTCGCGATGACCGACAGGGTCCTGATCGTCATCGAGATCACGTACCGGCGCTGGCGGCCCCGCACGTCCTCGGCGAGACCCATCCGGGCACCGGTGATCCGGAAGACCTCGGCCCCGTTCCGCTTCTGCCGCTTCGTCCGCTCCACGCTCCACCACCCGATCGCCAACCGGGCACTCCCGGCCCGGACCCTCCCACGGTACGCCCGCCCCCGGGCCGGGAGGAGAGGGGGGACCCCCGTACGGCACTGTCCGAAATGCGTCGTACGCCGGATGGGCCGACACTGGGCGCACGTGCGCACAACGCGCCAGGAGGAGGCTCGACATGGGTTGGTTGTGGGCGATCATCGTCGGTTTCGTGCTGGGGCTGATAGCCAAGGCCATCCTGCCGGGCAAGCAGCACCAGCCGCTGTGGCTGACCACCCTCTTCGGTATCGCCGGTGCCGTCCTCGGCAATGCGGTGGCCACCTGGATCGGTGTCGGTGAGACCGCGGGCATCGACTGGACCCGGCACCTGCTGCAGATCGTCGGGGCGGTCGTCATCGTCGCGCTCGGCGAGATGATGTACGGAGCGATCAAGGGCAAGCGGCAGACGACATGACGCACCGCGGGCCATCCGCGGGTCATGACGGAGGGGCCGGCCGGACCCAGGGGGTACCTCCCAGCGGTAGCTGGGGGAGTCCGAACCGGCCCCTCCGCCGTGTTCTGCCGTGCTCACGCGCCCTGCGAGGCGTCAGGCGCCGGTGACCTCCACCGCGGCCAGGTTCTTCTTGCCCCGGCGCAGCACCAGCCAGCGCCCGTGGAGCAGGTCCTCCTTGGCGGGGACCGCGTCCTCGGCGGTGACCTTCGCGTTGTTCACGTAGGCGCCGCCCTCCTTCACGGTCCGGCGGCCGGCCGACTTGCTCGCGACCAGGCCGGTCTCCGCGAGCATGTCCACCACGAGGCCGGGCTCCGTCACCTGGGCGTGCGGCAGCTCGGACAGGGCCGCGGCCAGCGTGGCCTCGTCCAGCTCCGCCAGGTCGCCCTGACCGAACAGTGCCTTCGACGCGGCGATCACGGCGGCGCACTGGTCGGCGCCGTGCACGAGCGTCGTCAGCTCCTCGGCCAGCGCCCGCTGGGCGGCGCGCGCCTGCGGCCGCTCGGCGGTCTGCGCCTCCAGCTCCTCCAGCTCCTCACGGGACTTGAAGGACAGGATCCGCATGTAGGTGGAGATGTCCCGGTCGTCCACGTTCAGCCAGAACTGGTAGAACGCGTACGGCGTGGTCATCTCCGGGTCGAGCCACACGGCCCCGCTCTCGGACTTGCCGAACTTGGTGCCGTCCGCCTTGACCATCAGCGGGGTCGCCAGCGCGTGCACGACCGCGCCCGGCTCGACCCGGTGGATCAGGTCGAGTCCGGCCGTCAGGTTGCCCCACTGGTCGGAGCCGCCCTGCTGGAGCACGCAGCCGTAGCGCCGGTACAGCTCCAGGAAGTCCATGCCCTGGAGCAGCTGGTAGCTGAACTCGGTGTAGCTGATGCCCTGGTCGGAGTCGAGCCGCTTGGCGACCGAGTCCTTCGTCAGCATCTTGTTGACGCGGAAGTGCTTGCCGATGTCCCGCAGGAACTCGATGGCGGACATGCCCGCCGTCCAGTCCAGGTTGTTCACCATGAGCGCCGCGTTCTCGCCCTCGAAGGACAGGAACGGCTCGATCTGGGTGCGCAGCCGGGTCACCCAGTTCGCGACGGTCTCCGGGTCGTTCAGGGTCCGCTCGGCCGTCGGTCGCGGGTCGCCGATCTGCCCCGTGGCCCCGCCGACCAGCGCCAGCGGCCGGTTGCCGGCCTGCTGGAGCCGGCGCACGGTGAGCACCTGGACCAGGTGCCCCACGTGCAGCGAGGCCGCGGTCGGGTCGAAGCCGCAATAGAAGGTGACCGGACCGTCCGCGAAGGCCTTGCGCAGGGCTTCTTCGTCGGTGGACTGGGCGAAGAGCCCGCGCCACTTCAGTTCGTCGACGATGTCAGTCACGGTCGTGACTCTCCTTGAGAGATGGAGTGAGTAGGGACGTGGATGAGGGGTCTACCCGCACATTCTAGGTGGTCAGACGCCCTTGCTCACCGAACTCATGTTGAAATCGGGGATACGCAGCGCCGGCATCGCGGCGCGCGTGAACCAGTCGCTCCACTCGCGCGGCAGGGTCTTCTCGGTCCGGCCGGCCTCCGAGGCCCGCGACAGCAGGTCCACGGGGGACTCGTTGAACCGGAAGTTGTTGACCTCGCCGACCACCTGCCCGTTCTCCACCAGGTAGACGCCGTCCCGGGTCAGGCCCGTGAGCAGCAGCGTCGCCGGGTCCACCTCGCGGATGTACCAGAGGCAGGTCAGCAGCAGACCCCGCTCGGTGGACGCGACCATCTCCTCCAGCGACTTCTCGCCGCCCGCGTCCAGGATCAGGTTCCCGAAGCCGGGGGAGAGCTGCATCCCGGTCAGGCCCGCCGTGTGCCGGGTCGTGCTCAGCCGGTTCAGGTGACCGTCCGCGATCCACTCGGTCGCCGGGACCGGCAGGCCGTTGTCGAACACCGAGGCGTCGTCGCCGGAGCTGTGCGCGATCACGAACGGCGCGGACTCCAGGCCCGGCGCGTTCGGGTCGCTGCGCAGGGAGAGCGGCAGTCCGGACAGCTTCTCGCCGAGCCGGGTGCCGCCGCCGGGCTTGGAGAAGACCGTACGGCCCTCCACCGCGTCCCGGGCCGCCGCCGACCACATCTGGTGGATCAGCAGGTCGGCCACGGCGGTCGGCGGCAGCAGGGTCTCGTACCGGCCCGCGGGCAGGTCGATCTTCCGCTCCGCCCAGCCGAGGCGCACGGCGAGCTCCGCGTCCAGCACGGTCGGGTCCACGTCCTTGAAGTCCCGGGTGGAGCGGCCCGCCCAGGCGGAGCGCTGCCGGTCCGGGGACTTCGCGTTGAGCTCCAGGGTGCCGTTCGGCTGGTCGTGGCGCAGCCGCAGGCCCGTCGAGGTGCCGACATACGTGGAGACCAGCTCGTGGTTGGCGAAGCCGTACAGCTCCCGGCCGCCCTCGCGGGCCCGGGCGAAGGCCTCGCCGAGGGCCGGGGCGAAGTCCGCGAAGACCGCCGAGCTCGTCTCGGCCGGGGCGTCGGTGAAGTCCGGCGAGGCCGGGGTCCCGGTGACCAGCGGCTGGGCGTCCTCGGCCGGGCCCGCCCCGCGGGCGGCCGCCTCGGCGGCCCGGACCAGCGGCTCCAGGTCGTCCGCGGTCACGGCGGAGCGCGAGACGACCCCCGAGGCCGTGCCCTCCTTGCCGTCGACCGTGGCGATGACCGTCAGGGTCCGGCCGCGGGTCACGCCGTTCGTCGTCAGGGCGTTGCCCGCCCAGCGCAGATTGGCGCTCGACCCCTCGTCCGCGATGACGACGCAGCCGTCGGCGGTGGACAGCTCCAACGCCCGCTCGACGATCTCGTGGGGCTTGGTGATGCGAATCGACGAGCTCATCGCCCGGCCTCCTGCGTGGTGTTCAGGATGTTCACGTCGCGGAACAGCGCGGACGGGCAGCCGTGCGAGACCGACGCCACCTGGCCCGGCTGGGCCTTGCCGCAGTTGAAGGCGCCGCCCAGGACGTAGGTCTGCGGGCCGCCGACCTTCTCCATCGAGCCCCAGAAATCGGTGGTGGTGGCCTGGTACGCGACATCGCGCAGCTGCCCGGCCAGCTTGCCGTTCTCGATCCGGAAGAACCGCTGCCCGGTGAACTGGAAGTTGTAGCGCTGCATGTCGATCGACCAGGAGCGGTCGCCGACCACGTAGATCCCGCGCTCCACCCCGCCGATCAGGTCCTCGGTCGAGAGCCCGCCCGGATCCGGCTGGAGGGAGACGTTCGCCATCCGCTGGACCGGCACGTGCCCGGGGGAGTCGGCGAAGGCGCAGCCGTTGGAGCGCCCGAGGCCGGTCAGCTTCGCGATCCGCCGGTCCAGCTGGTAGCCGACCAGGGTGCCGTCCTTGACCAGGTCCCAGCTCTGCGCCTGGACGCCCTCGTCGTCGAAGCCGACGGTGGCCAGCCCGTGCTCGGCGGTGCGGTCACCCGTCACGTTCATGATCGGGGAGCCGTACCTGAGCTTGCCCAGCTGGTCGAAGGTGGCGAAGGAGGTCCCCGCGTACGCCGCCTCGTAGCCCAGCGCCCGGTCCAGCTCGGTGGCGTGGCCGATCGACTCGTGGATGGTGAGCCACAGGTTGGACGGGTCCACCACCAGGTCGTAGCGGCCGGCCTCGACGCTCGGCGCCCGCATCTTCTCGGCGAGCAGGCCGGGGATCTGCTCCAGCTCGGAGTTCCAGTCCCAGCCGGTGCCGGTGAGGTACTCCCAGCCGCGGCCGGCGGGCGGGGCGATGGTGCGCATCGAGTCGAACTCGCCGGTCGTGCCGTTCACGGCGACCGCGGTGAGCTGCGGGTGGATCCGGACCCGCTGCTGCGTGGTCGAGGTGCCCGCGGTGTCGGCGTAGAACTTGTTCTCGTGGACGGCGAGCAGCGAGGCGTCCACGTGGGCCACCCCGTCGGCCGCCAGCAGGCGCGCGCTCCAGTCGGCGAGCAGTGCGGCCTTCTCGGAGTCCGGCACCTCGAAGGGGTTCACGTCGTACGCGGAGATCCACGTCCGGTCGGCGTGCACCGGCTCGTCGGCGAGCTCCACCCGCTCGTCCGAACCGGCGGCCTTGATCACCTGGGCGGACAGCTTCGCCATGGCCACGGCCTGCGAGGCCACCTTGGCGGCGGCGTCCATGGTCAGGTCCACACCGGAGGCGAATCCCCAGCTGCCCCCGTGCACGACCCGGACCGCGTACCCGAGATCGGTGGTGTCGGAGCCACCGGAGGGCTTGGCGTCCCGCAGGCGCCAGGAGGCGCTGCGGATCCGCTCCAGCCGGAAGTCGGCATGCTCGGCGCCCAGCGCGCGGGCCCGGGCGAGCGCCGCGTCGGCGAGCGCCCGCAGGGGCAGCGCGGTGAAGGCCGCGTCGATGGAATGGGGCACGGAAGTCCTCCCGTGGTCGGAGCCGGTCGCCCCGATCATGTCGCGATCGGGGCCCTTGTGCCTACATCTTTCTGTAGGGATTCGACAGAGCCGGTCGCAAGGCCCTGTCGGGGGTCGATTCTCCGTACGAGCGATGCGACCTATAGGTTTTTGGTATTCAGACCGCTAGCGAAAGGGTGATCCGTTGAGCCGCTCGGTTCTCGTCACCGGAGGAAACCGGGGCATCGGCCTCGCCATCGCCCAAGCCTTCGCGGAGGCCGGCGACAAGGTCGCGATCACGTACCGGTCGGGTGAGCCGCCGGAGGCGCTCACCTCGCTCGGTGTCCTGGCGGTGCGGTGCGACATCACCGACTCCGAGCAGGTGGAGCAGGCCTACAAGGAGATCGAGGACGCGCACGGCGCGGTCGAGGTGCTCGTGGCCAACGCCGGCATCACCAAGGACACGCTGCTGATGCGCATGTCCGAGGAGGACTTCACGTCCGTCCTCGACACCAACCTCACCGGCACCTTCCGGGTGGTCAAGCGCGCGAACCGTGGCATGCTCCGTGCCAAGAAGGGCCGCGTCGTCCTGATCTCCTCGGTCGTCGGGCTCCTGGGCTCGGCCGGCCAGGCCAACTACGCCGCCTCCAAGGCCGCGCTGGTGGGCTTCGCCCGCTCCCTCGCCCGCGAGCTGGGTTCCCGCAACATCACCTTCAACGTCGTCGCCCCCGGTTTCGTGGACACCGACATGACGAAGGTGCTCACCGACGAGCAGCGCGCGGGCATCGTGGGCCAGGTGCCGCTCGGCCGTTACGCGCAGCCCGAGGAGATCGCGGCAGCCGTCCGCTTCCTGGCGTCCGACGACGCCGCGTACATCACCGGAGCCGTCATTCCCGTTGACGGCGGATTGGGCATGGGTCACTGATCACCATGAGCGGAATTCTCGAGGGCAAGCGCATCCTCATCACGGGTGTGCTGATGGAGTCCTCCATCGCCTTCCACACGGCCCGGCTGGCCCAGGAGCAGGGCGCCGAGGTCATCCTCACCGCGTGGCCGCGTCCGTCGCTGACCGAGCGCATCGCGAAGAAGCTGCCGAAGCCGGTCAAGGTGATCGAGCTCGACGTCACCAACGACGAGCACCTGGCCCGCCTGGAGGGCCTCGTCCGCGACGAGCTCGGCGGCCTCGACGGCGTCGTCCACTCCATCGGCTTCGCGCCGCAGGACGCCCTCGGCGGCAACTTCCTGAACACGCCGTTCGAGTCGGTGGCCACCGCCATGCACGTCTCGGCGTTCTCGCTGAAGTCGCTGGCCATGGCCTGCAAGCCGCTGTTCCCGGCGGAGGGCGCGGCCATCGTCGGCCTCACCTTCGACGCGCAGTTCGCCTGGCCGCAGTACGACTGGATGGGCCCGGCCAAGGCCGCCCTGGAGGCCACCAGCCGTTACCTCGCCCGTGACCTGGGCAAGGAGAACATCCGCTGCAACCTGGTCTCGGCCGGGCCGATCGGCTCCATGGCCGCGAAGTCCATCCCGGGCTTCTCGGAGCTGGCGGACGTCTGGAACTCCCGCTCGATGCTGGAGTGGGACATGAGCGACCCGGAGCCGACGGGCAAGGGCGTCGTGGCCCTGCTGTCGGACTGGTTCCCGAAGACCACCGGCGAGATCGTCCACGTGGACGGCGGCCTGCACGCGATGGGTGCCTGATCTCCGATCGGGTCTCCCGTATCCGTACGGCGGCGGCCGCGCTTCCCTTCCGGGAGGCGCGGCCGCCGCCGTTTTCGCGTTGCGGCGGTGGCGTGTTCGATCGCATGTTCACCGGCCGACTGGATCTTCCCGAGTCGAAAACCGTGACAGATACCTGCAAACTGACCAAGCCGGGATCTTCTCGGCTCCTGCGGGGAGGAGGTAGGAGTGCGCGCGAGGCCGAGCCGAGCTGTATCCGTGCTGGTCACGTCCGTGATCCTGACCGGACTCATGGTCCCCGGAGCCGCCGCGCAGCCCGTGGGGGAGGAGCCCGTACCCGGCCCCGAGGTGGTGGCCCCCGCCGTCGTGGAGTTCACCGACATCCCCGTCGAACCCCCCGCGCAGCCCGTACGGCCCGCCGGGGGCGAGCTCTTCGGCGCCGACTGCGACACCGTGATCCACGGCTCGCAGGTGTCGGCGTACTGCCACAACGCCTACCCGGAGACCGACCTCGTACGGCTGCACGTCGAGTGCGACCGCTGGTGGGACGTGGACGGCGACGGTGTCGCCGTTGCCGTCGGCCCGGCCGGCCGGACCGAGCTCGTCGGCCGCTGCTGGAAAGAGGTCCGCTCGGCCTGGGTCAGCCACCGGCGCCCGTGAGCGGGGCGTCCTCCGGGTTCCTGCCGAGGCAGGCGAAGGGGTAGCCGGCGGCCTCCGAGGCCGCCGCGTCCCCGTCGCCCCGCCGGATCGCCTCGATCAGCCGGGCGTGGTCCAGATGGGCGGAAGGGCGCAGCTCGGCCCCCACGTCCGCCCGCAGCCAGTCGGCCACCAGGTCGCCGAGGTCCGCGTACAGCTCGATCAGCACGTCGTTGTGCGAGGCGGTCACCACCGCCATGTGCAGACTCACGTCCGCCGCCACGAAGACCTCCGCGTCCCCGCCCGCCCAGGCCTCCTCACGGCGCGCCAGCAGGGCGTCCAGCTGTACGAGGTCCCGCTCGGTGCGCCGCTCCGCCGCCAGCCGGGCCGCCGAGGACTCCAGCGTCGAACGCAGCTCGGCGATGTGCCGCGGCTCGGCCCCGGCGAAGCGGCGGTGCATCACGCCGGCCAGCTCGCTGGTGGCGATGACGTACGTCCCCGAGCCCTGCCGGATGTCGAGGAGGCCGTTGTGCGCCAGCGCCCGCACGGCCTCGCGCACCGTGTTGCGGGCGACCCCGAGCAGCTCGACGAGTTCCGGCTCGGTCGGGATACGGGCGCCGACCGGCCACTCGCCGGAGGTGATCTGGTTCCGCAGCTGGGCGATCACCTGATCGACGAGTGCGGAGCGCCGAGGCGAGGTCAGCGGCATGGGTTCCTCTCCGGAGTGACTTCAGGGGACTTCAAGAGACTTCACGAGACGTCACGGGACTTCAAGAGCGATTGGACAACCAATCATCCCATGATTCTATGATGGTTGAATGCCCGACGAAGAAATCCGGACCATGAACCGCCCGCCGGTCGTGCGCACCGCCCCCGACCAGCACCTGCCCGCCCCCGCCCAGGCCGTCCCCACCTGGCTCGGACCGGTGCTCATCGTCGGAATCGTGCTGGCCGCCCTCAACCTGCGGCCCGCCATCACCAGCCTCGGCGCCCTCTTCGAGGAGACCCGCACGGGTCTCGGCATGAGCGGCACCGTCGCCGGACTGATCACCTCCGTCCCCGCCCTCTGCTTCGCCGTCTTCGGCGTCACCGCGCCCCGGCTCTCCCGCCGCTTCGGCCCGGCCGCCGTCGTCTGCGCCGGCATGGCCGCGGTCGCCACCGGCCTGCTCATCCGCCCCTTCGCCGGCGGCGCCGTCGGCTTCCTCGCCGCCAGCGCCCTGTCGCTGGCCGGCATAGCCCTCACCAACGTGCTGCTCCCGGTGATCGTCAAGCGCTACTTCCCGGACAAGGTCGGCACCATGACCGGCCTGTACTCCATGTCCCTGGCCGCCGGCACCTCGCTCGCCGCCGCCGCGACCGTCCCGCTGACCGACGCCCTCGGCGGCAGCTGGCGCACCGGCCTGCTGATCTGGGCCGTGCTCGCCCTGCTCGCCGTACTGCCCTGGCTGCCCGTCGCCCGTGCCTCCCGGCGTGCCGACCGGGCCGGGGCCGCCGCCGGCCCCGTCGGGTCCGGGGCCGGCCCGCGGGTCGTCCGCAGCCGTACCGCCTGGGCCCTGGCCTGCTACTTCGGCCTCCAGGCCACCGGCGCGTACATCACCATGGGCTGGCTCCCGCAGATCTTCCGCGACGCCGGGGTCTCCGCCTCCACGGCCGGAGTGCTCCTCGCCGTCACCATGGTCATGGGTGTCCCGCTCGCCTTCGTCATCCCCGGCCTCGCCGCCCGGATGAAGAACCAGGGCGCCATCGCCGTCACCCTCGGCGTCTTCGGCCTCACCGGCTACCTCGGCCTCTACTTCGCCCCCGCCGCCGGAGCCTGGGCCTGGGCGCTCCTGCTGGGCATCTCCAACTGCGCCTTCCCCCTCGTCATCACCCTCATCGGGCTGCGCGCCAAGTCCCCGGCCGGCGTGGTCAAGCTCTCCGCCTTCGCCCAGAGCACCGGTTACCTCATCTCCATCCCCGGGCCCCTCCTCATCGGCGCCCTCTACCAGCACAGCGGAGGCTGGGACCTGCCGCTCGCCCTGATGGCCGGACTGCTCGTGCCGCAGATCGCGCTGGGCATCCTCGCCGGACGGGACCGCACGATCGAGGACGAATGCGGCATGGGAGACTGACCGGCATGTCGCCCGTACTTGAACCGAACCCGCAGAACGGCCGCAAGAAGCTCGGCCTCGTGCTCGGCGCGTTCCTCGCCGTGACCGTGATCATCTCCGTCATCGCCACGATCGCCTCCCCCTGAGCGCCGTGCCCCTGTGCGCCGTGTCCCCTGAGCGCCGTGTCCCCGTGAGGGCGGACACCCGGGGAGGGTGGGGCTAACCCCACCACCCCTAGGGGGTCAGGCTCAGGGTGAAGTGGGGTGTGCCCCGGATGGGAACCACTGCCCCGGATCCATAGATTCGTAGGCAGCGAGTCAGTCCGGTCCACACTCACGGAGGCGGCCATGTCGGCCCCCACGCACATCAGGCCCCTCCCGCCGGGCCCCTCCGGCCCCCGGGCCCGCGCCACCACCGCCGCCGGCACCCGGCTGCACTGGTGGGCACTGGCCCTGCCCGCCCTCGCCTTCGGGCTCCTGCTGCTGCTCCTCGCCGGATCCGGCGAGGCCCACGCGGCCACCGGCGAGGTCTCGGGCCTCGTCCAGGTCGCCGAGCGGGTCCTGCGCGCCGTCGGCTGACCTCCCGCGCCCCCTCCCCTTCGTGGTGAGCCCCCCAACACCCACCGCCCCGTGGCTCGTTTCGTGGGAAGCTGGGAGTCATGAGCGCCGACACACCCCGCAGGATCGCCCTCCTCCGGCACGCCAAGGCCGACTGGCCCGAGGTGTCCGACCACGATCGACCGCTCGCGGAACGAGGCCGCAAGGACGCGCCGGCCGTCGGTCTGAAGCTCGCCGAAACCGGCATCGTCTTCGACCTGGCCCTGTGCTCCACCGCCGCCCGCACCCGCGAGACCTGGAAGCTCGCCGTCCAGGAGATGCCGCACCGCCCGAAGACCCACTACGAGGAGAGGCTCTACGACGCCTCGCTGGGCGAGCTCATCGCCCTGCTCAACGAGACCTCCGACGAGGTCTCCGACCTCCTCGTCATCGGGCACAACCCCGGCATGCACGCCCTCGCCGACGCCCTCTCGGCGCGCGCGGAGGGCGAGACCCAGACCCGTATGGCCCGTACGGGCTTCCCGACCGCGGCCCTCGCCGTGGTCTCCTTCACCGGATCGTGGAAGTCCGTGGAACACGGCGTGGGCACACTGCTCGACTACTGGACCCCCAAGGGCCTCTGACCAGCGGTCCCAGGACACCGAAGGGCCCCGGCAGCCGCATCGGCTGCCGGGGCCCGTTCGCGCTCGTCGGGGTCAGGGCTCAGGCCAGGTCGGCGGCCTCGATCTCCTCGCGGGTGATCCCGAGCAGGTACAGCACCGCGTCGAGGAAGGGCACGTTCACCGCGGTGTGCGCGGCCTCGCGGACCACCGGCTTGGCGTTGAAGGCCACGCCCAGCCCGGCCGCGTTCAGCATGTCCAGGTCGTTGGCGCCGTCGCCGATGGCCACCGTCTGGGACAGCGGTACGTCGGCCTCCGCGGCGAAGCGGCGCAGCAGCCGGGCCTTGCCCGCCCGGTCCACGATCTCGCCGGTGACCTTGCCCGTCAGCTTTCCGTCGACGATCTCCAGGGTGTTGGCGGAGGCGAAGTCCAGCCCCAGCCGCTCCCGCAGATCGTCCGTCACCTGGGTGAAGCCGCCGGAGACCACACCCACCTGGTAGCCGAGCCGCTTGAGCGTGCGGATCAGGGTCCGCGCGCCCGGGGTCAGCTGCACCTCGGCGCGGACCTTGTCCACGACGGACGCGTCCAGGCCCGCGAGCAGTGCCACCCGGGCGTGCAGCGACTGCTCGAAGTCCAGCTCACCGCGCATGGCCCGCTCGGTGACCTCGGCGACCTCGGCCTCGCACCCGGCGTGCGCGGCGAACAGCTCGATGACCTCGTCCTGGATGAGGGTCGAGTCCACGTCCATGACGACCAGGCGCTGGGCCCGCCGGTGCAGTCCGGCCGAGACCACGGCCACGTCCACGCCGATGTGCGCGGAGGCGGTGGCCAGCGCGGTGCGCAGCGGCTCCGTCTCGACGCCGGAGACGGCGAACTCCACCGCCGTCACCGGGTACTTGGCGAGCCGGAAAATACGGTCGATGTTGCCGCCGGTCTCGGTGATCCGGGAGGCGATCGCGGCCGTGGACTCGGCGGTGAGCGGGTGCCCGAGCACGGTGACATGCGAGCGGCCGCTGCCGCGCGGCCGGTTGTCACCGGTACCGGAGAGGATCTCGGCCTGCATCTTGAGGGATTCGGCCCAGCTGTGGACGGTGGCCCGCAGGTCGCCCTCGGCTCCGTCGGCGGGCTTGGTGACGAGGGCGCACAGGACGATGCGGCCACGGGTGACGACCTGCTCGATGTCGACGACGTCGACGGAGTAGGCGGCGAGGGTGTCGAACAGCCCGGCGGTGATCCCGGGACGGTCCTTGCCGAAGATCTTGACGAGGAGGGTGGGGACGTCGGAGGTCTGCGATGCGCTCATGGTGCCCTCACCGTATCTTCCCTACCCGGGCCCCAGGACCCCCGTCCCACCTCTTGAACGGTCGCGCCGACCGGGCGGCGGCCGCCGGGCCTCACCGCGGTGGCTTCGGCGGCTTCGGCGGCCTCGGCGGGGGAGGCGGGGCCCCCGGCGGGGGAGGGGGAGTGAAGGGCTCCCGGCGGGGCGGTCTCGGCGGCCTGGGCGACCAGGGCGGGATGCCGGTCACGGTCACGTCCCAGGAGCCGTCCGCCTCCCCGCCCGCTCCGGGCCGCGGGCCGCGCGCGGGCCCGCCGTACGGTACGGCCCCGGGGTACGCGGCCGTCGGCGCGCCGGGGTCGGGCCACCCCGGCGCGGGCCCCGGCGGCCCGGCCCGGCCCGGCAGGCCCGCCCGGCGCCGGCGGGTCAGCAGCGCACCCGCCGCCCCGGCCACCGCCCCCCAGAGCGCGCCCAGCAGCAGCGCGTACGGGACGTCCCCCCGCAGCTCCACCCCCGCGTCCACCGCGTCCACACCCAGCACCGCGAGCGAGGCGTCCGCCGAGAACCCCGTCAGCCGCACCAGCACCGCCAGCGCCACCCCGGCACAGGCCGACAGCCGCGCCGCGCACCCCAGGATCCCGCGCCCCGGTGTCCGTACGGCCGCCAGCACGCCCGCGTAGAGCAGCAGCAGGGCCGCCCCCGCGACCAGCAGCCAGATCCGCTCGTCGTACTCCCCGAGACGGGCCACCGTCACCGGCTCCCGCGCGGACACCGCCGGCAGATCGTCCAGCGGATCGGGAAGCAGCCGGGCCGGAACCCCCGTGACCCGGCCGCGCACCGGCACGAACAGCCCCAGCAGCACCCCCAGCCAGCTCCCGTTCGGCGCCCCCAGCAGCGCTCCGCCCAGCACCCGCCGCGGCTGGTCGTCGCCCAGCGCCGCCCACACCGCCGCCGCCCATCCGGCCGCCACCGCGACCAGCAGCATCGCCACCACCGCCGAGGCGGCCGGGCGCAGCCGGGCCAGGGCCGCCGGCCCGCGCCGCGAGACCAGCAGCGCGAGCGCCAGTACGGCGAGCACCCACACCCCCGCGTCCAGCAGGGTCGGTCCGAGCTCCACCGAGAACCCCACCCGGGTCCGGGTCTCGATCAGGTCCCCGATGCGGTCCGGGAGCAGCCCGCCGATGTCCCCGATCCCCGGGATCTCGACCTTCGCGGGGGTCTTCGGCAGCGGCAGCGTCCCGTCGAGGGTGACCACGTCGTGCCCCGCCCACGCCAGCCCGCCCGCCGTCGCCACGAACAGCGCCCCGAGGACCGCCACCCTGGCCGCCGTCTCCCCGTGGCCCGCCCCGGCCCGGAGGGAACGCAGGAACAGCGACGCCAGGACCAGCGCCCCGGCCAGCGACACCCCCAAGGGCATGACGTCCAGGGAGGTTTCGGCCCCCGCACCGGTGACTCCGAGGACCGAGACGTCACCCGAGGGGGTCACGGTTCCACCGACCGCGAGGACCACCGCGGCGGCCGTCATCGCGCCGAGCGAGCCTCCCGCGGCGTCGGAGGCGTCGGCGCCCAGCAGGTGCAGCCCGAGTCCGGCCGCCCCCGCCATCACGATCAGGGACCAGCCGACGGCGGCGACGGCGGACAGCAGCACGTCCCCCCAACGAATGCGGCGCATACGGTGAACCCCCGATGCCTACCGAGCGGTACGCGACGGGACCACCGGGCGAGAAGTCCCGTATCTCACTCTCCGGGTGACTTTCGACCCCGTCAACGGGCAGTCGTAGACGCCCCGGCAAGGCCCGGATTCCACATACGGCTGTAGGCCTGAAATAGTTCCCCCGGATGTTCGCCATCCCTAGACTCCCTGACGTCATGGGGGATCTCGGGGGACTTAAGTGGGGCTGGAGTGCCGGAACTCGTACTGGAATTGAATGGAAGGACCTGGACGCTCGATCCGTCCAGGTCGTACTCGCTGGGGCGTGACCCCCAGGGAGACGTGGTGATCGACGATGCCCGGGTGTCGTGGCGGCATGCCACCATCACCTGGAACGGCCGGGGTTGGGGCATCGAGGACCACGGCAGCACCAACGGCACCTACGTGCACGGGGCCAGGGTCCAGCAGACCGAGCTCGTGCCCGGCACGCCGGTCCACCTGGGCAACGCGACGGACGGCCCGCGGCTGAATCTGAGCGCCGCCGGCGCCGCCGCGCCGCAGCCGGCCGTCGCGCAGCAGGCGCAGCAGGCCCCGGCCCAGGCGTACGCCCAGCCGCAGGCCCCGGCCTACCAGGCCCCGCAGCAGCAGCCGCAGCACCAGGCCTGGGAACAGCAGCACGCACAGCAGCAGCACGCGCAGCACCAGCCGCAGCAGCCGCAGGTCCACCTCCCGCACCAGCAGGGCGCCGCCGCTCCCGGCCCGGCGCAGGGCGCGGCCCCGGCCTACGGGGACCGCAGCCCGACGACGTTCCACCAGCTCTCGCTGGGCCACGTCATGCGGATCGGCCGTGCGCTGGAGAACGAGCTGGTGGTCTCCGACCTCCAGGTCTCCCGCCACCACGCCGAGTTCCGCTCCATGCCCGGCGGCCGCTTCGAGATCCACGACCTCGGCAGCCACAACGGCACCTACGTCAACGGTCAGCCGCTGGCGAAGTCCGGTACCGCGCTGCTGGGCCCGAACGACATCGTCGGCGTCGGCCACTCGACGTTCCGGATCGTCGGCGACCGCCTCGAGGAGTTCGTCGACACCGGCGAGGTCTCCTTCTCGGCCCGCCACCTCACGGTCACGGTCGACGGCGGCAAGCAGATCCTCAGGGACGTCACCTTCGGCGTCCCGGAGAAGTCGCTGATCGGCGTCATCGGCCCCTCCGGCTCCGGCAAGTCGACGCTGCTCAAGGCGCTGACCGGCTACCGCCCGGCCAACGAGGGCGACGTCCTCTACGACAACCGCAACCTGTACAAGCAGTTCGCGGAGCTCCGCCAGCGCATCGGCCTGGTCCCGCAGGACGACATCCTGCACAAGGAGCTGCGGGTCCGCACCGCCCTCAAGTACGCGGCCAAGCTCCGCTTCCCGGGCGACACCGCCGAGTCCGAGCGCGCCGCCCGCGTCGACGAGGTGCTGCGCGAGCTCAAGCTCGACATCCACAAGGACAAGAAGATCACCGCGCTCTCGGGTGGTCAGCGCAAGCGTGTGTCCGTGGCCCTGGAGCTGCTCACCAAGCCCTCGCTGATCTTCCTGGACGAGCCGACCTCGGGCCTCGACCCGGGCATGGACCGCGACGTCATGCAGCTGCTGCGCGGCCTCGCCGACGACGGCCGCACGGTCCTCGTCGTCACCCACTCGGTCGCCGAGCTGGCCATCTGCGACAAGCTGCTGGTCATGGCCCCGGGCGGTTCGGTCGCGTACTTCGGCCCGCCGGACGAGGCGCTGAACTTCTTCGGCTACACCACGTGGGCGGACGTGTTCTCGGCCTTCGAGAACTACCGCGACTACGACTGGGCCGGCCGCTGGAAGGGCTCCCAGCACTACCAGCTGTACGCCGCCGACATCGACGCGGTCGCCCCGCAGTCCGTCGCGATGCCTCCGGCTCAGCAGATGCGCCCGACCAAGCCGCAGGGCTGGGGCTCGCAGCTGTGGACGCTGATCCGCCGCTACGTCTCGGTGATCGCGTCGGACGTGGGCTTCCTGGCGCTGATGGTGCTCCTGCCCGCCGTCCTGGGCGTGGTCTCCACGGTGATCCCCGCGAAGTTCGGCCTCGCGCCGCCCGTCGCGCCGTCCCGCTTCAACGGCGACGCCGGCACGATCATGCTGATCCTCGCGGTCGGCATGTGCTTCTCGGGTGCCGCCAACTCGGTCCGTGAGCTGATCAAGGAACGGGTCATCTACGAGCGAGAACGGGCGACCGGCCTCTACCGGTCCGCGTACCTCATGTCGAAGGTGATCGTTCTCGGCGTCATCACGGCCATCCAGGGCGTGATCATCTGCGCGATCGGCTTCTTCCCGCGCGACCTGCCCACCGAGGGCCTGATCATGCCGCCGGCCGTCGAGATCTGCGTGTCGGTCATCGCGCTCGGCTTCACCTCGATGATGTTCGGCCTGGTGATCTCCTCGCTGGTGAAGACCGCCGAGAAGACCATGCCGCTGCTGGTCATGTTCGCGATCGTCCAGGTCGTCTTCACCGGCATCCTCTTCCAGGTCTACGACTCCCCGGGCCTGGAGCAGTTCGCCTGGCTGATGCCGTCCCGCTGGGCCATCGCCGCCGCCGGCACCACGCTGAACCTCGGCAAGCTCATGCCGCCGTGGGACGCGGAGAACCCGACCAACACGGACCCGCTCTGGGACGCCACGATCGGCCAGTGGAGCCTGAACATCACCATCCTGCTGCTCATCGGCGTCGCCTGCGGCTTCGCGGTGCAGCGCCTGCTGCGCCGCCACGAGCCCGAGGTCATGCGCGCGGGCAAGTAGGACGCGGGCGGGACGACCGCACGCACGCCCGTGCGCACGCACGGCAAACGCCTCAGGGCGGCATCCGGAAGTCCGGGTGCCGCCCTGAGGCGCATGGGGGGGCTTGGGTACGCCGAGGCCTAGTAGGCGCTGTTGACGTTGTCCATGGAGCCGTAGCGGTCGGCCGCGTAGTTGCAGGCGGCGACGATGTTGGCGACCGGGTCGTACTGGTCGAACTTGGTGCCCTTGACGTGGTACGCCTTGAAGGTCGGGAGGATGACCTGGAGCAGACCCTTGCTGGGGATACCGTTCTGGGCGTTGATGTCCCAGTTGTTGATCGCCATCGGGTTACCGCTGGACTCGCGCATGATGTTCTTGTGGATTCCGGCGTAGGTGCCCGGAATGCCCTCCTTCTTCATGATGAAGAGGGCTTCCTTGATCCAGCCGTCGAGGTTGTTCGCGAAGACCGGGGTGCGGGCGGCGGAACGGCTCGCGGCGGTCTTCGCCTCGCGCGCCTTCTTCGCGGCGGCCTCGGCCTTGGCCTTGGCGTCGGCGTCGGCCTTGATCTTGGCCGCGGCCTTCGCGTTCGCCTGGGCGATGACCTGCTGTGCGGAGAGGTTTCCGTGTAGCGCCTTCGTCTGCGCGCCGTTGACGGCCTGGGTCCAGGCGACGGGGGCGGCGTTGACCGTCTCGGCCTCGGCGGCGTCGGCCGGCACGAGGGAGAAGGCGACGGCGGCGGCGCTCAGCGTGGCGACACCGGCGATGGACAGCTTGTGTGCCTTCGTCAGACGACTGTGACCGGGGGTGCGGGAAGCAGACATGGCGGGGCAACCTCTTCGAATAGCGGGAGTCGCAGGAAGGCGCTTTGTGGATCCGGGGATCCGCGGTGCTGTGCGACGGGAGCAATTCTTAGCGGCGGCAAAATCCTGTGGCAAAGGTGTGACGTACGATCCCGCTTAGTGGATCACGCACGGACGCCGAGGCCCGAATTCAGGCCTCGGCGCTAGGTGGGACAGCACTGACAGGGTGTTTATCCGTCCACTAGGCAGCTTCGTAAGTGATGTGGGTCCTATGTGCGGGGTCACATCAGGCACCTAGCGGTTTCACCGTGCGTTGCTGGAGCAATTCATATGGTCACGGCTCTCATCCTTGAGTAGCAGATGGACGTCCCCGAACTCGTGCCAGAGGCAGAGCCGGGCCAGTGCCTCGGCATACCCGAGCCGTACGGCGGCCCGCCCCGCGACGGCCTCCAGCATCAGCAGATGGGATGCCTCGGGCTCGTGCAGCCCGGTCAGCAGCCCGTCCGCCACCCGCACCCCCCGCTCCGGAGTCACCACCAGATCGGTCCACCCGGCGGCCGGGCGCACCCGCCCCCGGGCGTCCGCGGCCGACTCCAGGGCCCGTACCGCCGTGGTCCCCACCGCGATGACCCTCCCTCCGGCGGCCCGCGCGGCGTTCACCAGCCCCGCCGTCGTGGCGGACACCTCGTACCGCTCCGGGTACGGAGGCTCGTGCGCCTCCTGCGAGGCCACCCCCGTGTGCAGGACCAGCGGGGCGAACTGCACCCCCCGGCTCACCAGCCGCGCCACCAGCTCCGCCGTGAAGGGCCGGCCCGCGCTCGGCATCTCCGCCGAGCCCGACCCGTCGGCGGCCGGCACCGCGAACACCGTCTGATAGGCCGAGACCGGCTGGTCCCGCTCCGTGTACGCGTACCGGATCGGCCGCCCGTACGCCCGCAGCAGCCCAGGCACCCCGCCCGGCGCGGGGGAGGGGCGCGCCCACCACAGCCGGTCCGCGCCCGCCGCCAGGGGCTCCTCCAGGGTGAGGCGGTGCCCGCCCGGCAGCTCCAGCACCTCTCCGGCCGGCCCCCCGGCCCGCGGCCGGGTCGTCCCGCCCCCGTCCGGGGCGCGCAGCTCCACCGCCCAGCGGCTGTCGTACCCCCGCGTCGAGAAGTGCACCACCAGGTCCTCGCCGCCCAGCCGGGCGTCCACGGCGGCCGCCAGCGTGGCCGAGGTGTTCACCACCAGTACGTCCCCGGCCCGCAGCAGCCCCGGCAGCTCCCGGAAGGCGTGCAGCGACACCCGCTCGCCGCCCTGGGACACCAGCAGCCGCACAGAGTCCCGGCCCAGCCCCGGCCCTCGCTGCTCGGCCGGAACCCGGGCCAGCAATTGCGATGGAATGTCCGTTATATGCAGACCCTCCTCCTGCGGAGCCCGCTGCCCGCTCACCGCCCGCCCCCCGCGCCCGCTTCCAGGCCCGCCCCTACGGCCGCCTCCGCGGCCGCCCCCAGGCCCACCTCCGCCGCCAGCTCCCGCGCCGTGTACCGCCCGCTCGGCAGCGCCCGCTCCACCAGCCGCAGCAGCGCCGGAGCCACCTCCTCCGGCGTCGGCAGCCCCGCCAGGTCCTCGCCCGGCTCGGCCGCCGCCATCATCCGCGTCCGCATCGACCCCGGATCGGCCCACCACACCCGCAGCCCCGGCTCCTCCACCGCCAGCACGGCCGACATCAGATCCCCCGCCGCCTTGGTCGCCCCGTACGCCCCCCACGTCGCGTACGCCACCACCGCCGCGTCCGAGCTGATGTTGAGCACCGCCCCGGCCCGCGCCGCCCGCAACAGCGGCAGCCCCTCCTGGACCAGCCCCAGCGGCCCCACCACATTGACCTCGAAGGCCTCCCGCAGCCCGTCCAGCGCATGCTCCGCCAGCGGCACCAGCGGCTCGGCCCCGAGCACCCCCGCGTTGTTCACCAGCAGATCCAGCCCGCCCAGCTCCCGCGCAGCCGCCACCAGCGCCGCCCGGTGCGCCGCCGAGGACACGTCCCCGGCCACCGCCACCACCCGCGCCCCGGCCGTCCGCGCGGGCCCGGCCGCGGCCTCCTCCAGCGCCGCCGCACCCCGTGCGCTCAGCACCAGGTCCCAGCCCCGCGCCGCCAGCTCCCCGGCCAGTGCCCGGCCGAGCCCCCTGGACGCCCCCGTCACGATCGCCACCGACATGACAGCACCCTCGCCTTCCGTCCCGATCAGCAGATGCCCCCAACCTAGGAACGGCCCGACCCCCACCGCGTCGGCCACGAGCCCCACCCCCGCAGGTCCCTTCGACCTACGTCCACGGCCCGATCCCGCAGGTCACGGCCGCGGGTACGGTGAGCCCATGACCGGTAGCCCCCCGCACGGCGGGCCCCCCAGCGGCCTGGCCGCCGTGAGCACCGCACTGCTCGCCATGAGCCGCCGCCTGGAGGTCCGCGATGTCCTGCGCACGATCGTCGTGTCCGCCCGCGAACTCCTGGACGCCGAGTACGCGGCCCTGGGTGTCCCGGACGACCACGGCGGCTTCGCCCAGTTCGTCGTGGACGGCATCAGCCCCGAGCAGTGGCGCCGCATCGGCCCGCTGCCCCGCCAGCACGGCATCCTCGCGGCGATGCTCCACGAGGGAGGCCCCGAGCGCCTGGCCGACGTACGCGAGGACCCGCGCTTCGAGGGCTGGCCGGCCGCCCACCCGGAGATGTCCGACTTCCTCGGCATGCCCGTGCGCGACGGCGAGGAGACCCTGGGCGCCCTCTTCCTCGCGAACAAGCGCGGCCCTCGCGGCTTCACCGACGAGGACCAGGAACTCCTCTCGCTCCTCGCCCAGCACGCGGCGATCGCCCTCACCAACGCCCATCTCTACGAGCGCAGCCGCGAGCTCACCATCGCCGAGGAGCGCTCCCGGCTCGCCCACGAGCTGCACGACGCCGTCAGCCAGAAGCTCTTCTCGCTCCGCCTCACCGCCCAGGCCGCCGCCGCCCTCGTCGACCGCGACCCGGCCCGGGCCAAGGACGAGCTCCAGCAGGTGGCCGCCCTGGCGGCGGAGGCCGCCGACGAACTGCGCGCCGCCGTGACCGAGTTGCGCCCGGCCGCCCTGGACGAGGACGGACTGGTCGCCACCCTCCGTACGCACGTCCACGTCCTCGACCGCGCCCACACCGCGCACGTCACCTTCACCTGTGACGGCGTACGGGCCCTGCCCGCGACCCAGGAGGAAGCCCTGCTCCGCGTCGCCCAGGAAGCCCTGCACAACGCCCTGCGCCACTCGGCCGGCGACCGCGTCGAGGTCACCCTGGCCCGGACGCCCGCCGGGGGCGCGGTCCTCAAGGTCCTCGACACCGGCAAGGGCTTCGACCCCCGGACCGTCCGCCGGGCGGGCCGTCATCTGGGCCTGGTCTCCATGCGGGACCGCGCGAGCGGCGTCGGCGGCCGGCTCACCGTGCACTCGGAGCCCGGTCGGGGCACCACGATCGAGATGGAGGTCCCCGGTGGCTGACAGCACCGGCCGGAGTGGCAGCGGCGGCATTCGAGTACTGCTGGTCGACGACCACCAGGTGGTCCGGCGGGGCCTGCGCACCTTCCTGGAGGTCCAGGAGGACATCGAGGTGGTCGGCGAGGCCTCCGACGGCGAGGAGGGCATCGCCCGCGCCGAGGAGCTGGGGCCCGACGTGATCCTGATGGACATCAAGATGCCGGGCACCGACGGCATCGAGGCGCTGCGCAGGCTGCGCGAGCTGGCGAACCCGGCCCGGGTGCTGATCGTCACCAGCTTCACCGAGCAGCGGACCGTGGTCCCCGCCCTGCGGGCCGGTGCGGCCGGATACGTCTACAAGGACATCGACCCGGACGCGCTGGCCGGAGCCATCCGCTCCGTCCACGCGGGCCACGTGCTCCTCCAGCCGGAGGTGGCCCTCGCCCTGCTCTCCCAGGACGACCAGGGCTCACCGGCGGGCCGGCCCGGCTCGCTGACCGACCGCGAACGCGAAGTCCTGGGCCTGATCGCCGACGGCCGCTCCAACCGCGAGATCGCCCGCGCCCTGGTCCTGTCCGAGAAGACGGTCAAGACCCACGTCTCGAACATCCTGATGAAGTTGGACCTTTCCGACCGGACCCAGGCCGCATTGTGGGCGGTCAGGCACGGAATCGCCGAGTAATCGGAGGTAAATCGGATCGTCTCGTTCCGGACTGAGATTCATACGGTCGGGTGTATGTAGCCCACATGGCGTATCCCGATCGCGGGCCGGCCGTTCTCCAAGGCGTGCCGCGACGGCTGGTCGCGGCAGACGTACTGGAGGACGAGAACGTGAAGAACTTCAAGAAGGCCGCAGCCGTCACCATGATCGCGGGCGGCCTCCTCGCCGCCGGCGCCGGTGTCTCCTCGGCGCACGGCGGTGCGTCGGCGGAGGGCGAGGCCCTGAACTCGCCCGGCGTGGCCTCCGGGAACCAGGTCCAGGTCCCCGTGCACGTCCCGGTGAACGTGGTCGGCAACACCGTCAACGTGATCGGCCTGCTCAACGGCGCCTTCGGCAACACAGGCGTCAACGCCTGACCCGCCCCACCCCGGCCCCGCTTCCCCACCTCTCCCTGGGAAGCGGGGTTCCCTCATGTTCCACGCGGCCCTGGCGGCGCCGATTCCAGCCCCGCCGGCGTTTGAGGCGCGGGGTGTGGGGCGGAGCCCCACAAAGCCCGGCGCAGCCGGGGCCGCCGGGCCCGCCCGCGCAGCGCGGGGTCACCCCCGCTCGCGCGCCTCAACGGCCGAGTTGTACGCCGCCACGAGCGCCCGCCGAGCGACCCGCTCCACCGGCCGCAGCGCCTCCGCCCGCGCCGCCATCTCCGAGGCGGCCACCGCGCCCCCGTGCCCGTTCTCGTACGCCAGCGACACCATCAGGTCCACCCGCTGCGCCAGCGCCAGCACCCGCACCGCCCGCGGCGGATACCCCGGCGCCAGCGCGTCCCGCCCGGCCTCCGCCCGCGCCCGGTACGCCGACAGCGCGGCCTCCGCGACCGGCCCGGACCCCGCCACGTCCAGCCGGGTCAGCACCTCGGTCGCCTCGCGCAGCGCCTCCGCCAGCTCCCGCTCCGCCTCGCCCAGCGAGGGCACGTCCGCCGGCGGGGCCTCCCGTACCGGCAGCACGTGCCAGGTCACCGATACGTGCACGTCCCCGGCCGGCCCGGCCTCGGACACCTCCGGCACCAGGCCCAGCGCCGACCCCACCGCGACGACCGCCTCCTCGGCCTCCAGCGCCCGCGCGTTGAACTCCGGCGGCCCGCTCAGCCCCAGCGGATGCCCCGGCGCGGGCAGCGCCACCCGCAGCCCCGTCACCCCCAGGACCCGCAGCCGGCCGAGCGCCAGGGTGAGCCCGACGGGGCCCGTCTCACCCGGCAGCCCCTCCACCCGGTGCACGGCGTCCTCGCCCACGATCGACAACACGGCCTCGTCGGGCGAGACCAGACCGGCCAGCAGTGCGTTCCCCCAGGCGGCCAAGCGCCCTGAACGTGGTTCGAAAAGCATCCCCCTACTTTACGGATCGGCCCCGGCACCGGGCCCCGGCCCCGGACCCCTCGCCGAGTGGCGTAGGTTTTCCCCTGGGGCTGCGTCTACCGGCGCACAGAGAACCGTGACTGCAAGGGGTGACAACACGCTCATGAGCGATGTTCTGGAGCTGGTGGACGTATCCGTGGTCCGCGAGGGCCGGGCTCTGGTGGACCAGGTCTCCTGGTCGGTGAAGGAGGGCGAGCGCTGGGTGATCCTCGGCCCCAACGGCGCCGGCAAGACCACACTGCTGAACCTCGCCTCCAGCTACCTCTTCCCCACCAAGGGCTCCGCCACCATCCTCGGCAGCACCCTCGGCAAGGTGGACGTCTTCGAGCTGCGCCCCCGCATCGGTGTCGCCGGCATCGCGATGGCCGACAAGCTGCCCAAGCGGCAGACCGTCCTGCAGACCGTCCTCACCGCCGCCTACGGCATGACGGCGACCTGGCAGGAGGAGTACGAGGACGTCGACGAGCAGCGCGCCCGCGCCTTCCTCGACCGCCTCGGCATGACCGAGTACCTCGAACGCAAGTTCGGCACCCTCTCCGAGGGCGAGCGCAAGCGCACGCTGATCGCCCGCGCGCTGATGACCGACCCCGAGCTGCTGCTCCTCGACGAGCCCGCCGCCGGCCTCGACCTCGGCGGCCGCGAGGACCTCGTACGCCGCCTCGGCCGTCTGGCCCGCGACCCGCTCGCCCCGTCGATGGTCATGGTCACGCACCACGTCGAGGAGATCGCCCCCGGCTTCACCCACGTCCTGATGATCCGCCAGGGCAAGGTCGTCACCGCGGGCCCGATCGACCTCGAACTGACCTCCCGCAACCTCTCCCTCTGCTTCGGCCTCCCGCTGGTCGTCGAGCGCAACGGGACCGACCGCTGGACCGCCCAGGGCCTTCCGCTCGGCTAGTGGTGTGACCGGCAAGCCTTGCCGGTCACAGCCCAAGGCCGTCACCAGGCCCGTCCCTCACGTCTGTTACGGGTCCCCGCACCCTGTCCCGACCGTGCCCACCCGACCTACCATGACCATGTGGACATCGACGCGTGGGTGTGGTGGCTCATCGGCGCGGTCGGACTGGGCATCCCCCTCGTCCTGACCGCCATGCCGGAGTTCGGCATGTTCGCCGTGGGCGCGGTCGCGGCCGCCGTCACCGCGGCCCTCGGCGGGGGCGTGGTGGCGCAGGTCCTGGTCTTCGTGATCGTGTCGGTCGCGCTCATCGCCGTCGTACGCCCCATCGCCAACCGGCACCGCACCCAGCGCCCCCAACACCGCAGCGGCATCGACGCATTGAGGGGCAGATCCGCCGTCGTCCTGGAACGGGTCGACGGCAGCGGCGGCCGCATCAAGCTCGCCGGCGAGGTCTGGTCCGCGCGCACCCTCGACGCGGACACCAGCTTCGAACCCGGCCAGTCCGTCGACGTGGTGGAGATCGACGGGGCGACCGCCGTCGTCATGTGACAACCAGCCTGCTCGCGGCCCCAAGGTCTGCGAGACTCCGATCAACGGGGCAGCACAGACAGCCGGAAGGGCACGGGGAACCGCATGCAACCGATCATCATCGTCCTGATCATTCTGGTGGTTCTGGTCTTCATCGCACTGGTCAAGACGATCCAGGTGATCCCGCAGGCCAGCGCCGCCATCGTCGAGCGGTTCGGCCGCTACACCCGCACCCTCAACGCGGGCCTCAACATCGTCGTCCCGTTCATCGACTCGATCCGCAACCGGATCGACCTCCGCGAACAGGTCGTTCCGTTCCCGCCGCAGCCCGTCATCACCCAGGACAACCTGGTCGTCAACATCGACACCGTCATCTACTACCAGGTGACCGACGCGCGCGCCGCGACCTACGAAGTGGCCAGCTACATCCAGGCCATCGAGCAGCTCACCGTCACCACGCTCCGCAACATCATCGGCGGCATGGACCTGGAGCGGACCCTCACCTCCCGCGAGGAGATCAACGCGGCCCTGCGCGGAGTCCTCGACGAGGCCACCGGCAAGTGGGGCATCCGCGTCAACCGCGTCGAGCTCAAGGCCATCGAGCCGCCGACCTCCATCCAGGACTCGATGGAGAAGCAGATGCGCGCGGACCGCGACAAGCGCGCCGCGATCCTCCAGGCCGAAGGTGTCCGGCAGTCCGAGATCCTGCGCGCCGAGGGCGAGAAGCAGTCCTCCATCCTGCGCGCCGAGGGTGACGCCAAGGCCGCCGCGCTGCGCGCCGAGGGTGAGGCGCAGGCCATCCGCACGGTCTTCGAGTCCATCCACGCCGGCGACGCCGACCAGAAGCTCCTCGCCTACCAGTACCTCCAGATGCTCCCGAAGATCGCCGAAGGCGACGCCAACAAGCTCTGGATCGTGCCGAGCGAGATCGGCGACGCCCTCAAGGGCCTCTCCGGCGCCATGGGCAACTTCGGCCCCATGGGCGGCGGTTCGGGCTTCAACCCGCAGAACACGGGCAAGGACGGCGGCGGCATCCCGGCCGCGCGGGACAAGGACGGCGCGGACCGTCGCGAACAGCCCCCCATCGACTGACCCGCCATCCCCTTCCTGCATGATCAGTGAGGCCCCTCGACCTTCATGGCGGGGAGGCGACTCACTCATGCAAAGGGGATGGCACCGTCCATGTCCATCTGGGAATCACTCGCTGTCTTCGCCGCCGGCATCGGCGCGGGCACGATCAACACCATCGTCGGCTCCGGCACCCTGATCACCTTCCCGGTGCTGCTCGCCACCGGCCTGCCCCCGGTCACCGCCAACGTGTCCAACACCCTCGGCCTGGTGCCCGGTTCGATCAGCGGAGCCATCGGCTACCGCAAGGAGCTCCAGGGCCAGCGCACCCGCATCCTGCGGCTCGGCTCCGTGTCCCTCGTCGGCGGCCTCGCGGGGGCGATCCTGCTCCTCACCCTGCCGTCCGAGTCCTTCGACACGATCGTGCCCGTCCTGATCGCACTGGCCCTGGTCCTCGTCGTCTTCCAGCCCCGTCTCGCCGCCGCGCTGCGCCGACGCCAGGAAGCCGCCGGAGGCGACACCGGCCACCCCGACGGCGGACCGGCCCTGCTCGGCGGCATGCTGCTCTCCAGCGCGTACGGCGGCTACTTCGGCGCCGCCCAGGGCGTGCTCTACCTCGGCCTGATGGGCCTGCTGCTCCGCGAGGACCTGCAACGCATCAACGCCGTCAAGAACGTCATCGCCGCTCTGGTGAACGGCATCGCGGCCGTCGTCTTCCTCTTCGTCGCCGAGTTCGACTGGACGGCCGTCGTCCTCATCGCCGTCGGCTCCACGATAGGCGGCCAGATCGGCGCCAAGGTCGGCCGCCGCCTCTCGCCGACCGTCCTGCGCGCGGTCATCGTGACGGTCGGTATCGTCGCCATCGTCCAACTGCTCGTCAGCTGAGCGACGTAGAAGAACTACGCCGCCCAGCGCGACCGTCTCCACCGAACGCGGGGGATCCGCCTAGGCGGAACGCTCCAGCCACTCCGGGAGCGCCTCCCGCCCGGCCACCCCCAGGGCCAGCAGCATCGCGTCCGCCGGCGACGGCACGAAGGGCCTCCGGAGGAGCGGCATCCCCGCCTCCTCCGGAGTCCGCGCCGCCTTGCGATGGTTGTCCTCGGCGCAGGACGCCACCGTGTTCAGCCAGGTGTCCCCACCCCCCTGGGCCCGCGGCAGTACGTGGTCCACGGTCGTCGCGCGCTTCCCGCAGTACGCGCAACGGTGCTGGTCCCGGACCAGCACCCCCCTCCGCGACCAGGGAGCATGTCTTCGGAAGGGCACCCGGACATACCTGCAGAGCCTGATCACCCGGGGCATCGGAAGATCCATGGTGGCCGCGCGCACACGCAGCTCGGGGTGCGACTGTTCGACGACGGCCTTGTCCTGGAGCACCAGAACCACAGCCCGGTTCAGGGTCACTGTCGACAGCGGCTCGAAGCTCGCATTCAGCACCAGCGTGTCCCGCATCTCGCCCACCTCCCGTGTGCAGGCCCGCGACCACCCTGGCGGCAGGGCCCGCAACCACTCTGGCCGCGCGCGCCACGCGGGACAACGCAATAAAAATGCCCGGTCCTGGCCTTCTTTAGACCAGGACCGGGCGAACGCTCGGGAAACGATCAGAGCAGAGGCGCCCCGCACCTCGCTCCGGCTAGAACCAGTTGCGCTGCGAACCGACCGACGCGATCCACTGATTCAGGTACGCCGCCCAGTCCGTGCCCTGGTACGACTGCAGCCCCACCTGGAAGCAGCGGTAGGTGTCACTGCCCTCGGTGAACAGACCGGGCTTCTTGTCCATCTCCAGAACGACGTCCATCTCCCGGCCGTCAGAGATGAAGGTGAGCTCGACCTGGTGCAGCCCGCGGTACTGCGACGGCGGCAGGAACTCGATCTCCTGGTAGAAGGGCAGCGACTGGCGCGTCCCACGGATGTGCCCGCGCTCCATGTCCGCGCTGCGGAACGTGAAGCCGAGCTGCCGGAAGGCATCGAGGATCGCCTGCTGCGCCGGCACCGGGTGCACGTTGATCGCGTCGAGGTCGCCCGCGTCCACCGCGCGCGCGATCTCCAGCTCGGTGCTGACCCCGATGTTCATCCCGTGCAGGTGCTGACCCCCGAAGTGGGTGATCGGCGTCTCCCAGGGGATCTCCAGCCCGAACGGCACCACGTGCAGCGCGCCGGGCTGCACCTTGAAGGCACCGCCCAGACGCTGCTTGGTGAAGACGATGTCCTGCTTGTACTCCTGGTCGCCGCCCTCGACCTCGACCCGCGCCTGCAGCCCGACGGACAGCCCCTCGATCTGCTGCTCCACGGATCCACCCTGGATCCGTACCTCGCCCTGGACGATTCCGCCCGGCACGACGTTCGGCTCGGTGATGATCGTGTCCACCGAAGCACCACCGGCGCCCAGGCTCGCGAACAGCTTCTTGAAGCCCATGCTCTAACTCCCCTTGAAAGGATCTGGCGACTACGCCGCGACCACCCCGTACCAACGCGGAACCTTAGGCCCCGGTTCCAGGTGGACGCGTTCCACTACGCTCGACCGGATGAGCGCGCGCCCTGACCGTACGCCCCTGCCCAGGTCCTTCTTCGACCGACCGGCCCTCAGCGTGGCCCCGGACCTCCTCGGCCGCACCCTCGTCCGCCGCACCACGGACGGCCCCCTCGAACTGCGCATCACGGAGGTCGAGGCATACGAGGGGGAGACCGACCCCGGCTCCCACGCCTACCGCGGCCGCACCGCCCGCAACGCGTCGATGTTCGGTCCACCCGGACACGCGTACGTCTACTTCATCTACGGCATGTGGTTCAGCCTCAACCTGGTGTGCGGCCCCCCGGGCCACGCGAGCGGGGTGCTGCTGCGCGCGGGCGAGGTCACGGTGGGTGCCGAGCTGGCCGCCAAACGTCGAATTTCCGCCAGAAGCCCGAGGGAACTGGCCAAAGGGCCGGCGCGCCTGGCCACAGCCCTGGACGTGGACCGATCCCTCGACGGAACCGACCTCTGCGCGGGCCCGGAATCCCCCTTGTCCCTCCTCGCGGGCACCCCGACCTCGGCGGACCTGATGAGCAGCGGCCCGCGCACGGGAGTGGGCGGAGCCGGCTCGGCCCACCCCTACCGCTTCTGGGTCACCCACGACCCGACGGTGAGCCCGTACCGCGCCCACGCACCACGCCGCCGCCCAACTTGACTCGCCCCTTCCGGACGCCTAACGTAGCCCGAGCCGCTTGAACGGGCACTGCTGTCGGCAGACACCCAGAGCGGCCAACCCAACACCTACGACTTACCCCTGGCGGGGTCCTATTCGGCATGCCCGAATTCCTGGCCAGTGGCTCGATTATGAGCCGCAAGGGATAAGCGCTAAAGTGGTGGAACGCCGAAAGGCAAAGACCCCCAACGGTCACCGAATTCAAATCCACCGCCGGAAACGGCGCGGAAATGATCTGGTAGAGTTGGAAACGCAAGAACAGAACGAAAGCCCGGAGGAAAGCCCCAGCCGATGTGCTGAGGGTGAGTACAAAGGAAGCGTCCGTTCCTTGAGAACTCAACAGCGTGCCAAAAATCAACGCCAGAAGTTGATACCCCGTCCACT
>NZ_JBIAVJ010000041.1:0-51518 GCF_042894025.1 Streptomyces sp. NPDC001549 | reverse complement strand
AGCTACCTCGCCGGCCTCCACCTCCGCGCCGCAATGATCTGGATCGACGACCTCCTGAAAGCCGCCGACTGATCACAACATCACACAGGCCCTAGGGCCTGGCCGCCGCCCAGCAGAAGAACGCCGAAGCCTGGCAGAAGCTGCATGAGTCCGAGATCCAGCGTCGCGCCCTGGAGAAGACGGTGTCCTTGCTGGGGGCGAGGTGCACCAAGCTGGAGGTCCAGCTGGAGCAGGCCAAGGAGGGTCGCGCTGAACTGGAGCAGGAGCTGGAGCAGCTGCGGGACTTCCGGCACCGGGCCGGCGGGCAGCTGGAGCACGCCCGCCGGCTGGAGGAGAAGGCCTTCACGGTCCAGACAGCGGCTGAGCAGCAGGTGATCCGCGACGAAGCGGTGGTGCGTGACTTGGGCGGGGATGTGGCGCCGGGGGCTGGGCTGGCCGTGTTCACAGAGGAACAGATCCTGCCTCGGTTGGAGGAGATCGAGAAGTTCCTGGAAGTGGTCGAGGAGCGGCTGGAGGCCCAGGACACGGAGCTCGACGAGCTTGGCGGGGGGGTCGGTCTCGAACCCCCGGCCGGTGGTGACATTGCGGCGGCCGGGCCGCCGGTTGTCCCGGGGCAACTGGCGGACAAGCCCGGTCAGGCGGCTGATCAGGGTGTCCCGGGGCAACGGCAGGACAGCCAGGACAACGCGGTGAACAGCGAGAACGACGGCTCCGGGCAGAGGGACAAACCGCTCCGGGACCTGCTGGAGACCGTGCAGACTCCCGCGGACATGGCGCGCTCGTTCAAGCACTTGGAGGAGCGTGACGGCAGCTCGACCCGGTTATCGGTGGCCGGGCTGGCCGGCGAGGCCTTCGGTGACACCCCGGACACCGCCCAGCGGTGGGCTGTGCAGGTGTTGAGGATGGGCAGGGGCATGCCCACGGCCTGGGAGCATCTCGAAGCCTTGGTTACAGCCCTGGGCACCACTCCCGAGGAAGTCAACGCCTTCGAGCGTGCGTACGACCGCGTGGGGAAGGCCTACTCTCTGCTCCCATCCAAGGCGTCTACCCCAAGCGTCGCGATCCCCCCGAAGGACCCACCCCCCGCGGCGGCCGGTCCCGGGACGTCTCCGCAGTCCACGGCGGCCCGCTTCGACGGGCCGGCGCTGGTGCTCGTGGGAATCGGCCTGGTCAGTCTCGCGCTCATCGTCATCGGGCTGTTCCAGCACACCCCCGGGCCTTTCGCGGACGCCCGGCCGACAACCGCCGGATGGTGGTTCACCGGCAGCGGCGTCTTCCTGGGCCTGACCCCTTTCATTTCCCTGTTCGTGCACGATGCGATGACAAATCCCGTCGCCCCGAGCGAGACGTACGACCAGCCGTACGACCAGATGTGCGGCTACCCCCCGATGGGGTGAGCGGCCCAAGGCCCAGGCACTTTCCATGGGCCGGTGATGGAGTGGCACCCCGAAGGCGGGATCCGCTGCACGCATCTGCGCCTGGACCGTACGGGCAGTTGCAGATGCGCAGCGGGGAGCCCGCACATGATCAAGGCATCAGAGACGACTCGAACCTCATTCCGGAACAATCACCCGTATGGGTGATGGGGGCCCGGCGAAGAACAGTCCCGATCGCAACAACGGTGATGAGGGTGCCACTGCGATCCATGGCATCTGCGACCTGCGGGAGTGGACCCGCCTCGGATGGGCGGGGCCGTCGCTTTGCCTCAGTCTCCGATCGATGCCGCGAACCGGCCCGCGACCGCCTCCGACTCGCTGACGTTGACCTTTCCTCGATGGCTGACCTCAACCTGGTAGAACTCTTTGCCCCTTGGCACATCCGGCACCGACACAGCGAACCGGCACGTCCGCTTGTACGCCGTCGCAGCGTCCTTGACACTGCCGCTGCCCAGAGAGCCGGTCCCCACGATCAGCCCCGCCTTGTCGTACACCGTGACCGAGGCTCCGCCCCTCAGGTCGTTGTAGCCACCAGATCCTGCGCACAAGCCGGAATTGGCCGTCACCACGGCCTTGGTGTCGCCCATCACCTCGACTGTGCCGGTCAGTGTGAAAGTCTTCGCGGCTTCGTCTTCACCCCCTGCAGCCTGCACGACCAGCGTCGAGCCAATTCCGAGTACCAGCCCGGCTATGCCCGTCGAAACCGGGACGAGCCATGCAGGCCGCTGCTTGGGGCTGGGTGCGGGTGGTTCGGTGGGCATGGGCGGAACAGACTGCTCGTCGCTCACTGATGGGTCTCCTCGATGTCGTGGCGATCGGGTGTACGGAGTCCCGGGGCGAAGCGTACGAGCAGGCTGGGCTAGTGCCGAGTCCCCGGGACGGAGCTGAAGGTCAGCCGGGGGTCCTCCATGGCTCCAAGGCTGTCTCGCCTTAAGCGGGGCAGGTCGGTGGCGTCCTGCCGTTTGAGCCTCAAGCACGAGTGTTCCCTACTTCAGGCGCGGAGGCTCCCGTAATCCGGACATCGAGCGCCACACTTACGAACCGCGGTTCGTCGATGCGTGCGGTGGCCTGAGCGCGGGATGGATGCCGGGGCATCGGGCGCCGAGGAAAGCCGACCAGGGGTGAAGAACCCCATGTGGGTGCCGGTGCTGCCAGGGCGAGGGAGAGGATATGAACACAGTCCCGGGGATTGCCGCTCCCGCTCTGACTCCGATCCGGTTCCGCATGAACACTGTCGCGTAGCCTCCATGAAGTCGGTTATCGCGGCCATCGACCCCGTTGCGCCGGACAACGCCCTGAAGTGCAGCATGCACGACAAGACCAGCCCGAACTGCAGCGGTCCGGTCGTGGCCGACGTGACGTTCGACGACGCGGGCAGTACGGGCAACCATTGGAACGTCTGCCAGTGGTGGCTCGACAACACCCCAGAAGCGCAGCAGTTCTGACACCGTCCTGGCTTCTCGTGCGCCCGCCCGAGCCCGGAGGGCGTCAGCACGACGGCATGTGCTGGTTCTCCATCCGGCGGGACGTTGGCGAGCGGGGTACGAGGCCGCAGACCGTGGCGGCGGTCGTGCTGGGTGTCGGCGGTGTGGGACCTCGGGTCCCACCGGCCCGCGGAGTTGAGGCGGAGTCGACGTCGATGAGCGGGACACCGGCCGCCTCCAGTAGCTCGCCGAGCGCCTCCCTGGCGGCGGCCGCGGAGTGGCCCGCCTCCCGGGGCGGCCGTCCCGACGCCCTCGGCGCCGCCCTGGCCACCGGCGGCTTGGGCCTGCTGGTCTTCGGCGTCGTCCGCACCGACCAGTACGCGTGGAGCTCACCGGTCACCCTCGCGACGCCGGCGGTCGCCGTCGCGCTGCTCATCGCCTTCGTCCAGGTCGAGCGGACCACCTCCCGCGAACCCCTCGTGCGGCTCGGCCTGTTCGCCAACCGCTCGGTCGTCGGCGCCAACGGCTACAACCTGCTGGTCGGTGCGGCCATGGCCTCGGCCCGGTCGTCTCCACCGCCACCGCCGGGGTCGCACCCCACGAGGCCGGCACGGCCTCGGGCCTGCTCAACAGTTCGCGCCAGATCGGAGCCTCGCTCGGCCTCGCCGCCCTCGGCACCGCGGCCGAACACAGCACCGGTGACGCCGTCGGTCCCGCGGCCCTCAACGACGGCTACGCCCTCGGTCTGAGCCTCAGCGCCGCGCTCCTGGTCGTCGCCGCGCTCATCGCCTTCACGGTCCTGCGCCGGGGCGAGGCGCCGGCGGACGAGCCCGCGGACACCTCCGCCGACGCATCCGCGGACGCGCCCGCGACCGCCCCGGGCGCGGCGCGCCGGGCCGGGACCGCCTCGGGCTGAACCGGGTCCGTCCGTCCGTGCATTACTCATGGGGATTCATTAAGAATTCATCTGGGGTGCGGAATCGAATTCCAGTAACGTTTTCCGTGTCACTGGCAGCGAAGTGGAAGGAATTTCCATGATTTCGACCGTCAAGATTAACTCGACCTGCGCCGTGGTCCACAACCGGGCCGTCGTCCACAATCGCGCGGTGGTCCACAACCGCGCCGTCGTGCACAACCGCTCCGTCGGCAAGTGAATCTGACCTCCTGAAGGTCGGACCGCCACGGTCCCGGGGCCTCGCCCCGGGACCGTGGCGTCACGTACGGCCGCGGAATCCCGTACGGCCGCGGAATTGCGTGCAAGGAAATTCAATCGAGCGGGGGGCGATATGCCGTCGGACGACGAGACCCTGGAACTCCTGGACGTGGAGATCTACGACCTCGAACAGAACCTGTGCTTTATCGTCACCCCGAACGGCGGCCAGTTCTACATATCCGCCCCCACCCCCGAGTTCCGCGACTGGGCCGCCCGCTGCGACGGGACCAGGACCCGCGCCGAACTCCTGGCCGCCATGTCCCCCGACTACGCCGAAGTGATCGACGTCCTGCGCCACGACGGCTGCCTGCGCCCGGCGCGGCCCGCGCTCGACGCCGAGCGCGCGGCCCGGCCGGCCCGTACGACGGTCCTCCTCACCGGCTCACCGGAACTGACCGCCCCGATCGCCCACGCACTGGCCACCACCGGGTACGCGCACGTCGGGCCCGCCCCCGAGGACCTGTCCGGCGTCGATGTCCGCGACACCGTCCTCGTGGCCGCCTTCGTCCACCCCGCCCACACCGAACTGGCCCGGATCGACGGCCTGTGCGCCGGGCTCGGCCTGCGCTGGCTGCCGCTGCGCCGCGAGCGCGGCCGGGCGTTCCTCGGCCCCGCAGTCACCCCCGGCGCCACGGCGGACTTCGCCGACGTGCTGGAGCGCCGGCTCGCCGCGGCACCCGACGCCCGGGTCGTCGAGGCCGTGAGGGACGCCCCGCGGGCCGCCGCTCCCCGGCTCCGCGCCCGCGACGCCCGCTGGATCGCCGCGCAGCTCGCCGCGGATCTGGAGCGCTGGATCACGGGCGGGAGCGCCCCGGGCGAGGTCGAACTCGACCCGCGCGAGCTGAGCCGGCTCTCCCGTACCGTGCTGCCCGTCCCCACCCGGCCGCGGCCCGTCGGGCGCGGCGACGCCGAAGCGGACCTCCTCGTCGACGACCAGGTGGGCGTGGTCACCGCCGTCCAGGAACTGGCCCCTCTGCCGGGGATGCCGCGGCGGCTACGGGTGTGCGCCGTGGACGTCGCCGACATGCGGCGCGTCGCGGACTGGCCCAACGACCGGCAGGCGTTCGGCACGTCCTGGTCCGGCTTCGACACCGCCCGCCGCAGCGCCGTGGGCGAGGCGGTGGAACGCTACTGCGGCAGCCGCCTGCCGCGGGAGCGGCTCCGGTACGGCAGCCATGCCCGGCTGCGCCGCGACGGCGTTCCCGCCCTCGACCCGCGCCGGCTGCACCTGTACTCGCAACGGCAGTACCGCACCCCGGGCTTCCCCTTTGCGCCGCTGACCGCGGACAGCGAGTGCGCCTGGGTGGAAGGCCGTTCGTGGACGACCGGCGAGCCCGTGTGGGTGCCCGCCTTCCTGGTCGCCCACGGGGAGCACGATCCGGCCGCCCACAGCGACCCGCTGGTCGCCGGGGTGGCCTGCGGGGTGAGCGAGGAGCACGCCGTCACCTCCGGACTGGAGGAGGTGATCGAGCGTGACACCACCATGCTGTGGTGGGCCCATGCCGCCCGGCTTCCCCGGCTGCCGGTGCCCGACCGGATCCGCGAGCTGGTCGCCGACAGCCTCGACGCCTACGACATCACCCTGATCCCGCTGAACAACGAGTTCGACGTACCGGTGATCGCCGCGGCCGTACGCGACCGCGCCACCCGATGGGTGACGATCGGCTTCGCCGCCCGGCCCGGCGCCCTGGAGGCGGCGGAGAAGGCCCTCGCCGAGGGGTTCACCCTGCACCACACCTGCCACTACCTCGACGACGAGAAGGCGCTGGCGGGCGGCCGCGATGACCTGCCGCACCTGGGCAACCTCAAGCCCCACCGCGCCGACCGGCGCTACCTCGACTCCTACCGGCCCGACTTCGCCGACGTCCGGGACCTGCTGTGCCAGCAGCAGCTCCACCTCGACCCCCGGGCGGGCGAGCGGATCGCGCCCTGGGTCCTGGACCTGCCCACCCGCTCCTGGGAAGGGCTGCCCGCCCTCGCGGAGCGCCGCCTGGCGGCGTACCGCGAACGGGTCGAGGCCCGCGGCTTCGAGGTGATCAGCGTCGACCTGACGACCTGTGACGTCGAAGCGGCCGGACTGTCCGCCGCCCACACGATCGTGCCCGGCCTCGTCTCGAACTTCCCCGCCGGGATGCCGATGTGGGGCGACGGCCGGATCGGCCGGGCGGGCGTGCAGCTCGGCTGGCGGACCCGGCCGCTGACCGAGGACGGGTTCAACGTCTTCCCGCTGCCCCACGCCTGAGGGACACCGCATGACTGTCATCGACGCACTCGGCCTGCCCCACACCCGCGGGCGCGTCCCGCTGGTCCTCGCACAGCTCGTCGACGCCCTGGGCACCGGCCTGTTCCTGCCCTTCGCCGTCGTCTACTTCCACGCCGCCAAGGGGATCCCCCTGGCCACGGTCGGCGTGATGCTGTCGATCGCCGCGCTGCTCTCCTTGCCCGCCGGACCGCTGGCGGGCCCGCTGATCGACCGGTTCGGTCCGCGGCGGGTGGTCGTCGCGAGCAACCTGGTCCGCGTGCTCACCTTCAGCGGCTATGTGTTCACCGACGTGCCCTGGCAGCTCGTCGTGCTCGTCACGGTCACCTTGTGGGGCGAGAGCCAGTTCCGGCCGGCGGCCGCCGCGCTGGTGGCGCAGGTGGCCGACGGCGGGCAGCGGGCGCGCTGGTACGCGATGGATCGCGCCCTGCGCAACGTCGGGTTCGGCGCCGGCGGGCTGCTGGGCAGCGCGCTGGTCGGCTGGGGCGGGAGTCCGGGCTACACCGCCGTGGTGGTGTTCAACGCGGTGTCGTTCCTCGTCGCGGCCGCTCTGGTCGCGGCCTGGCGCCGGGCCGCCGCCCCCGTCGCCTCCGGGCCCGGTCCCGCCCCGGCCGGGGACGGGCCGGCGCCCGGGCGCGCCGGGTACCGGGAGGTGCTCGCCGACCGCGCCTTCCGCGGCGTACTGGTCACCGTCGCCGTGTTCGCGCTGTGCGACCTGGCGCTGACCGTGCTGCTGAGCGCGTACGTCATCGAGGCGCGTGGCCTGCCCGCGTGGCAGCCCGGCACGCTGTTCGCGCTCAACACCCTCCTGGTGGTGCTGGGGCAGACCGCGGTGGCCAGGGCGGTCGAACGCCACCGCCGCCCCCGGGTGCTCCAGGCGGCCGCCCTCCTGTGGACGGTGTCCTTCGGCCTGTTCGCGATGGTGCCCGGGGAGCACAGCGCGCTCGCGTTCGCCGTACTCGTCCTCGGCATGGTCGTCTTCACCGCCGCGGAGCTGCTCCAGGCGCCGACCAGCAGCGCGCTGACCGTGGCGATGGCCGGCGAACGGCTGCGGGGCCGCTACCTGGGGCTGGAGGAGCTGATGTGGGGCGTGGCCCGGGTGCTGGCACCGGCCCTGTTCACCTGGCTGCTGGCCAAGGGACCGGGCCTGCCCTGGCTCGCCCTCGGGCTGTGCTGTCTCGCAGCGGTCGGGGTACTGTGCCGCCTCGGCCGCGTGCTGCCGGCCCACGTCCAGAGGGAGACCGTCGGTGGATGAGCGCGAGGCCGTGCTCCACCGCCCCCAGGAGTTCCGCGACGTCTACCACCGGGTCTACCGGGAGGCGCCCTACCACGAGGACGCCTCGGCCGCCGACGCCTTCGCCGCGCAGCTGGCCGCACACGCGGCGCTGCCCGGCTTCGCGGTGGCCGCCGTGCGCGACGGCGGCGCCCTCGGCGGCTTCGCGTACGGGGTGCGCCGCGAGGAGGGCTGGTGGCACCCCCGGGCTGCCGCGCCCGCGCCGCACCGGCTGCGCGGACCGCTGTTCTACGTCTACGAACTGGCGGTCCTGCCGCGGCTGAGGGGCCGCGGGTACGGGCGCGCGCTGCTGGAGGAGCTGGTGGCCGCCCGCACCGAGCCCCACGCCGTGCTCGCCGCCTCGACCAGGGCACCGGCCCGCGAGCTGTACCGGCGGTGGGGCTGGGAGAAGGCCGGCGAACTCACCGGGCCGCCGGACGGCGTGGACCTCCTCGCCCTCCCCCTGAGGCCCGCACCGGCCGCCGCGGGGGTGCCGCGCGACCGCGCGGGAGCTCCCCCTGCCGACCGGGACCACCCGTCCTGAAGAACGCGTACAGAAACTCGCCAGGTTCCCCGTGCGAGGCTGCTCCGCCGTAGGTCCTTGCGATCCACAAGGACAGAGGGAGGCGCGGTGACATGCGTGGCGAGGAGCATCTGGGCGGGGCCGGCGTCCTCGGCGTGGCGCGGTACCGGAGACCAGGACGGTACTGCCACGGGGCGCTGAAGGGCGCGGCGGCGCCGGGGGCCGGGGCGGACGATGCCTGAGGGCTGCGTGCCGTGGCCCGAGCCGTTCGCCGAGGAGTACCGGGCCCGGGGCTACTGGAACGACGAGGTCCTCGGCAGCCTGCCCACCCGCCTGCCGGGTGTCCGGGACAGGCCGGCGGTCGTCACCGCCACCCGCACCCTGACCTACGGTCAGCTGGACCGGGCCGCCGACCGGCTCGCCGCGGGTCTCGCCGGCCTCGGCCTGCGTGCCGCCGACCGGGTCGTCGTCCAACTGCCCAACGACGTCGAGCTGGTGGTGCTGTGCGTCGCCCTCTTCCGGCTGTGTGCGATACCGGTGTTCGCGTACCCCGGGCACCGGACCGCGGAGATCGTCCACCTCGTGAACAGCGCGCAGGCGGTCGCCTACGTGTGCGCGGACGAGGTGGCCGACTGCGACTACCGCACCATCGCCAAGGACGTGCTGGCCGGCACCGACAGCCTGCGCCACGTCCTGGTGGCCGGCGAGCCGGGCCCCTTCGCGGCGCTCCACGAGGTGAACGGCGAGCCGCTGGACCTGCCGGCCCCGGACGCCCGGGACGTGGCGCTGCTCCTGCTCTCCGGAGGCACTTCCGGGCCGCCGAAGCTCATCCCGCGCACCCACGCCGACTACAGCTACCAGCTGCGCCAGAGCTCACGGCTGTGCGGCTTCGGGGCCGCCACCCGCTACCTGTGCGCCCTGCCCATGGGGCACAACTTCGCCCTGGCCTGTCCCGGGGTGCTGGGCACGCTGCGCCTGGGCGGCGCCGTGGTGCTGGCCCCCTCGCCCGACCCCGAGGTGTGCTTCCCCCTCGTCGAGAGCGCCGGGGTGACGGTCACCTCGCTCGCGCCGCCCATGGTGTCGGTGTGGCTCGACGCCGCCGAGAGGACCGCGTACGACCTGCGCTCCCTCGAACTCCTC
Source organism: Streptomyces sp. NPDC001549 (assembly GCF_042894025.1). Taxonomy (NCBI): domain Bacteria; kingdom Bacillati; phylum Actinomycetota; class Actinomycetes; order Kitasatosporales; family Streptomycetaceae; genus Streptomyces; species Streptomyces sp. NPDC001549. The sequence continues at coordinate 42,249 of NZ_JBIAVJ010000041.1, read as the reverse complement.
CAGGTCGGTGAGGCCCGACTCGCGCCGGTCACGGGGAGCAAGGTGGCCGGACGGCTGGGCTGCGTCCTGCAGCAGGTGTACGGGATGGCGGAGGGCCTGCTCAACTACACGCGTCTGGACGACCCGTCGAGCGTGGTCCTCCACACGCAGGGGCGGCCCCTGGCGGCGGCCGACGAGATCCGGATCCTGCGGGAGGACGGTCAGGAGGCGGCACCGGGGGAGGAGGGCGAGCTGTTCACCCGCGGCCCGTACACGGTGCGCGGCTACTACCGGGCCGGGGAGGGCGAGCGGACCCCCTTCACCCCCGAGGGCTTCTTCCGCACCGGTGACGTGGTCCGGCGGACGGCCGCGGGCTACTTCGAGGTCGTGGGACGGACCGCCGACGTCGTCAACCGGGGCGGTGAGAAGGTGCCGGCCCGAGAGCTGGAGGACCACCTGCTCGCCGATCCCCGCATCGCTTCGGCCGCGGTGATCGGCCTGCCGCACCCGGACCTGGGGGAGCAGACCTGTGCGTGCGTGGTGCCGCAGGACGTGGCGAGACCGCCCACCCTGCGCGAGGTGCGGGCCGGGCTCACGGACCGCGGCATCGCGCCGTACAAGCTGCCGGACCGGCTGGTGACGCTCGGGCGGATTCCGCTGACGGCCGTCGGCAAAATCGACAAGGGAGCCCTCGGGGAGCAGCTCCGGGAGGGCAATTGAGCGCCCCCGCGCCGCTGTCCGATATTGCGGCAGATTTGATTTTCGTACGCGTATGCTATCTTTTTGAGATCCCGATCGATGGAGGATTCACGTGAGCATCGATGTCTTGGTTTTTGATGATCTGCATCTGTCTCGCGTTGCGCTCACGGCGTTATTGGAACAGTGCCCGGAGATTCGCGTCACTGGCTCGCTGGAAAGTAAAGACGCCGTGCTGGAGTTCGCCGAGCTGCATCGGCCCGACATTGTGATCATCAGCTTCGAGGGCAGGGACGCGGAAACGGTCGAACTCGCCGAGAAGACGGCCGCTCTCCCCGAGTGCCGGACCTTGCTGGTCGCCACCGCGTGCATCCGGTCGGTCGTCCGCAGGGCCTTCGCCGGCGGGATCGACGGAATGGTGCGGCGCGGGGCCCCGCCCCGCCGCTTCTTCGAGGCCATCCATTTGGTCCACCAGGGTGAGCGGGCCTTCGACGCCGAGCTGACGGTCGCCGCCGTGGCCGGCGGGGACTGTCCGCTGACCGTGCGGCAACTGTCCGTGCTGGAGCATCTCGACCACGGCGACACCATGGAGGAGATCGCCGCGCGCCTGAGCCTGTCCGAGGGGACGGTGCGCAACTACATTTCCTCGATGGTGGCCAAGATAGGCGCGCGCAACCGCATTGACGCGTTGCGTATGGCCCGCGATCTCCAGTGGATCTGACAGTGCACACCCCTTCCATCCGGGGTCGGGAAAACCTTATTCGGGGCCGTGCGAAGCGCATGGTGACGAATGTGAGGTGAATCTGTCGCAATGCGATTGACGACTGACAGCGTCCTTATTGCTGGCTGGAATTCAGTCAGGCGTATTGGATGTGCGGGAGGTTGGTCGTGCCGCACCGAGCCGTCGTCACAGGTGTGTCCTGGGAGAAAGGTGCGGATTCCGTTGAATTCATTCCGGCCGAGTATTCGCGCAGGACCCAGCCGGAATCGGTGGCGCGGGAGATGCTCGGATGTGACCCCGCGGACATCGACGTTCTGGTCGACGCGGGTCTGCCGTTCGAGGACCGCTGCCCGCCCGCGTGCGGCTCCGTCCGCTGCGCGGCTCTCCCAGAAAGCATCCAGATTCTGGCCAGTTGCACCTGTGAGGCTGAGTCGGGCCTCCGGCCGCTGCTGCGCGGGCCCACCACCGAGGAGGCGCGCAGAGCCGCTCGCACGCGACCAACGAACCGGAGTTATCGGATGTCACAGGAGTTTGTGCCGCCCCGGGCCCGAGCCGTGAACACGGCGGTCCCCGCACGGGAACCGGAGACCTTGCGGCTGGAGGTCTCCCGGCTGCTGGACATGGCACTGGGCCCCGAGGACGACGAGGCCAACCTCTTCGAACTCGGCCTGCAGTCCATGCAGCTGATGTCCCTCACCAACTGGCTCAACCGCGCGGGCGCCCGGGTCGACTTCAGAGTGCTGTCGGCGGACCCCCGGCTGGCCGCCTGGTACGACCTGCTGAAGGGCGCGACCGGCCCGGCCCCCGCACCGGACGGGTCCCGCGGCCCGGCCGCAGGACCCGTCGACGAAGCGGGGACCTTCGCCCTCACCGAGGTGCAGCAGGCCTACTGGATCGGGCGCGGCGACGACCAGCCGCTGGGCGGCGTCGGATGCCACGCCTACCTGGAGATCGACGCCCAGGAGGTCGACCCCGCCCGCCTGGAGGGCGCCGTGCGCGCCCTGCTGGAGGCCCACCCCATGCTCCGGGCCAGGTTCGAGCCCGACGCGACGCAGCGCGTGCTGCCGCGGGCCCCCTGGCCCGGACTGACCGTGCACGACCTGCGGGACCAGCCCGAGCAGACGGCCACCCGCACCCTGGAGGAGCTGCGCGGCCGCCTCTCGCACCGGCGCCTGGACGTCGGCGCCGGCGAGGTCGTGGACCTGCAACTGAGCCGACTGCCGGGGACCGGCGGCGACCGGCTCCACCTCAACGTCGACCTGCTCGTCGCCGACGTCCACAGCATCCGGCTGCTCCTTGCCGACCTGGCCGCGCTGTACGACGACCCCGCGTCGGTGCCCGCTCCGGCCTACACCTTCCAGCGGTACCTGGCCGAACGCGACGAGGGCCGGCGGGCCGCGCGCGAGACGGCGCGCGCCTACTGGCAGCGCCGGCTCGCGGACCTGCCGGGCGGCCCGCGGCTGCCGCTGGCGACCGAGCCCGCGGAGCTGGAGGTCACCCGCTTCGTACGCCGGACCCATGAGCTGGCCGACACCGAGTGGAGCGCCCTGCGCCGGCGGGCCGCCCGGGCCGGCGTCACCCCCGCCGTGCTGCTGGCCACCGCCTTCTGCGAGGTCCTCGCCCGTTGGAGCGGTGAGGAGCGCTTCCTCCTCAACCTGCCCCTCTTCGACCGCGACCTGGGGGCGCACCCGCAGATCGGACGCATCGTCGCCGACTTCACGAGCCTCGTGCTGCTGGAGGTCGACCTGACCCGGGGGGACGGCTTCGCCGAACGCGCCCGCGCCGTGCAGCGTCAGCTGCACGAGGACGTGGCACACGCCGCGTACACCGGAGTGGACGTGCTGCGCGACCTGGTCCGCGCCGACGCAGGCGCACCGGGCACCGCAGCGACGACGGCACCGGTCGTCTTCGCCTGCAACCTCGACGCGCCCCTGGTCCCCGACTCCTTCGCCGAGCGTTTCGGGGAACTGTCCTGGATGCTCTCCCAGACCCCGCAGGTCTGGCTCGACCACCAGGTCTACGCCACCCGGGACGGGGGGCTGCTGCTGGCCTGGGACTCGGTGGACGACCTGTTCCCGCCCGGCGTGCCGGCCGCCATGATGGCCGCCTACACGACACTGCTGCGCCACCTCGCCACCAGCGACGAGCCCTTCGCCGACTCCCTCGCCGAGCCGTTATCCGAGCCCGGCGCCCAGCCCGCCGACGAGCGCGTCGAGGCGGACCTCCCCCTCCCGCTGCCCGTCGCGCAGCGCCGCCGCCGCGACGAGGTGAACTCCGCGACCCGCGCGCACAGCGGACGCCTGCTCCACACGGCCTTCTTCGCGCACGCCGCGCGGCGTGCCGCCGATCCCGCACTGCTGTGGCACGACAGCGGCCGCCTCACCCACGGCGAACTCGCCGGGCGGGCCCTGCGCATCGCCGGCTCCCTCGTGGCGCGCGGCATCGGACCGGGCATGTCGGTGGTGGTCTCGGTGCCCAAGGGCCCGGACCAGATCGCCGCCGTCCTCGGAGTCCTCGCCGCGGGCGCCGCCTACGTACCCGTCGGCGCCGACCAGCCGGCCGCGCGCCGCGCCCGCATCCTGGAACTCAGCGGCGCCCGCCTCGTCCTGGAAGGGGCCGGGCTCCCGCAGGCGCCGGACCCGGCCACCGAGGTGCTCGGCATCGCCGAGGCGCTGACCGGGCGGCCCCTCGACGCCCCCGTACCCGTCGCGCCCGAGGACACCGCGTACGTCATCTTCACCTCCGGCTCCACCGGCACGCCCAAGGGCGTCGAGGTGAGCCACCGGGCCGCCGTCAACACCGTCGAGGACATCGACGAGCGGTTCGGCATCGGGCCGCGGGACCGGGTGCTGGCCGTCTCCGCGCTGGACTTCGACCTCTCGGTGTGGGACGTCTTCGGACCGCTGGCCGAGGGCGGTGCGATGGTCCTGGTGGACGAGTCCGACCGGCGCGACGCACACCGGTGGCTGGCCCTGTGCACCCGGCACGGGGTGACCGTGTGGAACAGCGTTCCCGCGCTGCTCGACATGCTCCTCACCGCGGCGGACGGCGCCCCACTGCCCGCCTCGCTGCGCCTGGCCCTGCTGTCGGGCGACTGGATCGGCCTGGACCTGCCCGGACGGCTGGCCGCCTCGACGGACGGGCGATGTCGGCTCGTCGGGCTCGGCGGTGCCACCGAAGCCGCGATCTGGTCCAACGCGTACGAGATCACCGAGGTGCCCGCGCAGTGGGTGTCGGTCCCCTACGGGAAGCCGCTGCGCAACCAGAGGTTCCGGGTCGTCGACGGCCGCGGCCGCGACTGCCCCGACTGGGTGGCGGGCGAGCTGTGGATCGGCGGCGACGGCGTGGCCCTCGGATACCGGGGGGAGCCGGACCTGACGGCGGAGCGCTTCCCCGTCGTGGCGGGGGAGCGCTGGTACCGCACCGGCGACCTCGGCCGCTACTGGCCCGACGGAAACCTGGAGTTCCTCGGCCGGCTCGACCACCAGGTGAAGATCAACGGTTTCCGTGTCGAACTCGGTGAGATCGAAGCCGCCCTCCAGTCCCACCCCGACCTCTCCTCGGCTGTCGTCGTCACCGTCGGAGAGCGCCGCCGCGAACTCGTCGCCGCCGTCGTGGAGCGCCCTCCGGGGCACGGTCCGGCTGACGGTCCGGCGGACGCCGTCGAGGACTCCGGACCGGAGCGGCAGCCCCTGGACGAGGGCGATCCGCTCGAACTGCGGCTCGTCGAGGCGGTACTGGCCGAGGTGGTCGCCCCGCTGCTGGCACCCGCCGGGACCCTGCCGGTGCGCGAGGAGCAGCGTCCCGTCCTGGACGCCTGGCTCGACCAGCTCGCCCGGCATGACGTCGTACGGCGCGAGGGCGACGCGGTCCGGCCGGGCCCGCGGTGGGAGCGGGTGCGCGCCCCGGGGCGGTTCGAGGAACTGCGCGTGCCGGCGGCCGGCACCCACCTGGAGCCGGTGGCGAACGCGCTGGCCTGGGCCGCGCCGATGCTCGCCGCCGTACTGAGCGGCGAGGCCCACGCCTCCGTGCTCCTGGAGGATCCCGTGCTGTCGCCGGAGGGCCTGGCCGACGCCATGCCAGGGAGCAGGAGCTGCCTGGCCGCCGTCGCGGCCGCCCTCCGGGCGGACCTCACCGCCGATCCCGAGGCCGCCTCCGACGCCACCGCCCCCGACGCCGGGGCCGGGCCGCCGGCCGTGGCGGACTGGGACGCGGCCGGCGGGCTCGGCGCCGCACGGCTGCTCGCCGGCCTCGAACCCGGCTCCGTCGACTACACCCTGCTCGGCCCGTCCCCCGCCCTCCTGGCGGCGGCCGACGCCCGGCTCGCGGACTCGGGGCACCGGGTCCGTACCGTCCAGCAGGGGCCCCTCGCCCTGTCGGGTGCGCACCTGCACGCCTATGACGCGGTCGTGGCCGCCAACGTCCTGCACCGCATGCCCGATCCGGAGACCGCCGCCGCCACCATGGCGCTGCTGCTGCGGCCCGGAGGCCGGGTCCACATCCTGGAACGCACCCGTCTCACGCCGCTGGCGCTGCTGATCGCCCTGCCGCTGGAGGCGGAGGCCGGCCGGCTCGGCCCGGGCGGCACGGGCGCAGACCGGCTGCACTCCGGACCGCGATGGGTGCGGGCGTGCGCCGCCGCCGGGCTGGTCCAGGTGCGCGTGGAGCGCACGGAGCCCACCGGCGAGGTCCTCCTCTCGGCACGCCGGCCCGCCACGGCCGGTGCCCCCGGCCAGGAGGGTCTGGCCCGCTGGCTCGCCGACCGGGTACCGGCGCACATGGTGCCGGGACACTTCGCGGCCCTGCCCGCCCTGCCGCTCAGCGCCAACGGCAAGGTCGACCGCCGCGCCGTACGGGGCGCGCTCGCCTCCCTGGCCGTCTCGCCGAGGGAATCCGGCGAGCCGCCCCGGGGCGCCACCGAGCAGTCCGTGGCCGCGCTGTGGTCGAAGCTGCTCGGCCTCGCCTCGGTGGGCCGGGACGAGAACTTCTTCGTCCTCGGCGGCGACAGCCTCCTCGCCACCCGGCTGGTGGCCGCGGTCCACCGGTCCCTCGGCGTCGAACTGCCCATGCGCGAGGTGATGAGGGCGCCCACCGTGGCCTCCCTGAGCACGCTGATCGAGGGGCTCCTACGCGAAGCCCAGGACACGACACCGGCGGACCAGAGCCCGGCCGGTGACTACGAGGAAGGTGAGCTGTGACCGTCGGCGAGCTGATCAGCGAGTTCGAGCAGGCCGGGATCCGGGTCTGGCGGGAGGGGCACCGGCTGCGCTTCCGCGCCCCGCGCGGAGCGATGACGGACGAGCGCCTGGAAGTCCTGCGCGTCCGCAAGGAGCAACTGCTCTCCGCGCTGCCCGACCGGACCCCGCCCGCCGAGGATCCGGCCGGCGACCCGGGCGCCCCCGCCGTCACCTGGACGGCCGACCCGGACCACCGCCACGAGCCCTTCCCGCTGACGGACATCCAGTCCGCGTACCTGCTGGGCCGCGACGAGGCCTTCGACTACGGCGGCGTCTCGTGCCACATCTACCTGGAGTTCCGCCGCCCCGCCGACCTCGATCCGCAGCGGCTGCAAGAGGCCTGGGACGGCCTGGTCGAGCGCCACGGCATGCTGCGCTCGGTCATCTCGCGCGACGGCACCCAGCGCATCGCCCCCGCCCTCGCCGACACCCGCATCCGGGTCGCCGACCTGCGCGGGCTGACAGCCGAGGCCGCGACCGAGGCGGCCGCCTCCGTCCGCGCGGAGCTCTCCCACCGGGTCCACCCGGCCGGGGAGCGGCCCATGTACGAGGTGCGGCTGACGCGCCTGGAGGGCCACTGCCTGCTGCACCTGTCGATGGACTTCGCGGTGCTGGACTGGATCAGCATCCAGCTCCTGCTCACCGAACTGGACCGCCGCTACGAGCGGCCCGGCTGTCCGCTGCCGCCCGTGGACGCCACCTTCCGCGACTACGTCGGCGCGGAGCGCCGACTGCGCGACACCGCCCGCTACGCACGCGACCGTGCCTACTGGTGGGACCGCGCCGAGGAACTGCCCGCCGCACCGGCCCTCCCGCTGGCCGACGGCCACACACCGGCCGACGCGCCGCCCCGCTTCCGCCGCCTGGCCGCCTCGCTGACCGAGGACACCTGGAGGGACCTCAAGAGCAGGGCGGCCGCCCACGGCACCACCCCGGCCAACGCCGTGCTCGCCGCGTACACCGAGACCATCGGCCGCTGGAGCGCCGCCGAGCGATTCACCGTGGGGCTCACCGTCCTGAACCGGATGCCGCTCCATCCGCACGTGGACCGGCTGCTCGGCGACTTCACCTCGGTGAGCCTGCTGGAGGTCGACCAGTCGCGGCGGGCCGCGTTCGACGACCGGGCCCGCGCCCTGGGCGAGCGGCTCTTCGAGGACCTCGACCACCGGCTGTGCAGCGGCGTCGAGGTGCTGCGCGAGATCGCCCGGCGCCGGGGCCGCGAAGCAGCCCTGATGCCCGTGGTGTTCACCGGCGGCATCGGCGTCGTGGGCCGCGCGCTCGGCGAGGGGGCCGGGCGGCTGCGCCCGGTGTACGGGATCAGCCAGACCCCGCAGGTGTGGATCGACTGCCAGGCCACCGACCAGTTCGGCGGCCTGGAGGTCAACTGGGACGTCCGCGAAGGGGTGTTCCCCGACGGCCTGGTGGACGAGATGTTCGCCGCGTTCGCCGGCCTGTTGCGCCGGCTCGCGCAGCAGGACGCCCCCTGGGGTGAGGCCGATCCGCTCGGCCTGCCCGCCCGCCAGCGGGAGGTGCGCGACACCGTCAATGCCACGGCGGCCCCGGAACCCGGCGGTCTGCTGCACGAGCCGCTGGTGGCCTACGCCCGCCGGTTCCCCGACCGCACCGCGGTCGTCGACTCCGCCGGAGCGATGACGTACGGGGAATGGCTCGGCCGGGCCGGCGGGGTGGCCGGGGAACTGCGCGCCGCGGGCTGTCGCCCCGGCGACTTCGTCGCCGTCCTCCTGGACAAGGGGCGCGACCAGGCCGTCGCGGTCCTGGGCGCCCTCCTCGCGGGCGGCGCGTACGTGCCGGTGGACACCGCGCAGCCCCGGGTGCGCCGCGACCGAATTCTCACCGGCTGCGGGGCGCGCTACGCGCTCGTCCCCGACGCCGCCGTGGCCCGGACGTTGCCGGAGGACTGCTACCCGGTCGACGTGTCCGCCGCCGGGCGGCGGGCGCCGTCCGAGGTCCCCGACGGGCCTCCGGTGGCGCCCGGCGACCTCGCCTACGTGATCCACACCTCGGGCTCGACCGGCGAGCCCAAGGGCGTGATGATCAGTCACCGGGCCGCCGCCAACACCGTGCACGACATCAACCGGCGCTTCGCCGTCGGCGACACGGACCGCGTCCTCGGCCTCGCCGCGCTCGGCTTCGACCTGTCCGTGTACGACCTCTTCGGGCCGACGGCGCTCGGCGCGGCCCTGGTGCTGCCCGACCCCGCCCGGCGCGGCGACCCCTCCCACTGGGCGGACCTGATGGAGCGCCACGGCGTCACGCTGTGGAACTCGGTGCCCGCCCAGCTCCAGATGCTCGCCCACTACCTCGACGCCGAACCCCGCGAACCGGGCCCGCTGCGCCTGGCCCTGCTGTCGGGCGACTGGATCCCGCTGGCCCTGCCCGCCCACGTGGGACGCCACCTGCCCGGCGCGGAACTGGTCAGCCTCGGGGGAGCGACGGAGGCCGCGATCTGGTCCATCCACCACCGCATCCACCGCGTGGAGCCGCACTGGCGCAGCGTCCCCTACGGCACCCCGCTCGCCAACCAGGGCTTCCGGGTCCTCGACAGCGCCCTGCGCGACCGTCCCGAGCTGGTGGTCGGCGAGCTGTACATCACCGGCGTCGGGCTGGCGGAGGGCTACCTGGGCGACCCCGAGCGCACCGCCGAACGCTTCCCGCGGCACCCCGGGACCGGCGAGCGCCTCTACCGCACCGGCGACCTCGGCCGCTACCTCCCGGACGGCGGGATCGAGTTCCTCGGCCGCGTCGACCAGCAGGTCAAGATCCGGGGGCACCGCGTCGAGCTGGGCGAGATCGACACGGTCCTCGGCGAACACCCTGCGGTCGGCTCCAGCGCCGTCCTGGTCGAGGGCACCGAGGCCCTGGAACGCTCCCTCGTCGCCTTCGTGGAGCCGGCGGTCCGCACGGACCCGCCCGACTCCTCGGTGGCCCGCGCCGTCGAGACCGCGGCCGCCGCCGTGAGCGCCGCACCCCTGGAGGAGGGCGCCCCCGACGCCGGGCAGGTCGCCGCGTACGTGGAGCGCCTGGACCGTGCCTTCCTGCTCTCCATGGCCGACGCGCTGGCCCCCTCCGGCCTCTTCGCCGGAGCGCGGGCCCGCACGGAGGAGGAACTGGTCCGCCTGCTCCGGATCGACGAGCGCCACCACGGGCTGCTGCGCCGCTGGCTGCACGCCCTGGAGCGGGCCGCACTGGTGCGCTCCGAGCCCGACGGGCAGAGCTGGACCGGGGGCGCCGCCCCCCGGCGCACCGAGGTCGACGGAGCCTGGGCCGACCTCGCCGCGCACGCCCCCGCCGCGATCTGCCCGCCCCCGCTGCTCGCCTACTTCCGTGCCCACGCCGACGCCCTGCCCGCCCTGCTGCGCGGCGAGGAGGAGGCCGTACGGCTGTTCTTCCCGGGCGGCGGCCAGGAGGTCGCGCGGGCCTGGTACGCGGACAACCTGGCGGCGCGCCGGCTGCTCACCACGCTCGCGGCGGCCGTCGCCGGCGCGGCGAGCGGCGTCCGGGACCGTCCGCTGCGGATCCTCGAGGTCGGCGGCGGCATCGGCGCGGCCACCGGGCCCGTCCTCGACGCCCTGGGCGAGCGGCCGGTGGACTACCTGTTCACCGACGTCTCGGAGTACTTCCTCGCCGACGCGCGGCAGCGGTTCGGGGCGCGCCCCGGGATGCGCTTCGGCCTGTTCGACATGAACGGCGACCCGCGCTCGCAGGGCCTGCTGCCCAACTCCTTCGACGTGGTCCTGAGCGCGGGAGCGCTCAACAACGCCCGCGACACCGCACAGGTCCTCGACCGGATACGGACGCTGCTCGCCCCCTGCGGCTGGCTCTGCCTGCTGGAGATGACCAGGGAACACCCGGAGATCACGGCCACCCAGGCGTTCATGATGGAGGAGCCGCAGGACCTGCGGCGCGACCGGGCGGACCTGTTCGTCCACGAGGAGCAGTGGCGCGGCCTGCTCGGTGCGGCGGGCGCTACGCAGGTGCTGAGCCTGCCCGGCCCGGACGACGCCTTCGCCGCCCTCGGGCAGGGCGTGTTCGCCGCGGCGTTCAAACAGGACCGCGCCGCACTGGACGCCGACGACGTCGGCCGGTGGGCGGCCGCGCGGCTGCCCGCCCACATGGTCCCCGCGCACGTCCAAGTGGTGGACGCGATGCCGCTGACCTCCAACGGGAAGGTCGACCGCAAACGGCTGCTGGGCTGGGTGCCGCGGCGCGGCGAGCGCGCCGCCGACCGCACGGCCGAGCCGCCGCGCCCCGGTGCGGAGCGCCGCGTGGCCGAGCTGTGGGCCGAACTGCTCGGAGGCGCGCTCCCCGACCGCGAGCAGGGGTTCTTCGACGCGGGCGGCGACTCGCTGGTCGCGGCGCGCCTGGTGGGGCGGGTGCGCGAGTGCCTGCCCGAGGCGGCGGACGTCTCCTTCGACGCCCTGCTGCGCACGCTGCTGCACACCCCCACGGTCGCGGGTCTGGCCGCCCGTCTCACGGCCCCGCCGGTCTCCGGCGCGGGGACGGAAGGGCGCGGCGCCGTGCGCGCCGAGGGGCGGTCCGCGCTGGTCGCCCTGGGCGGCGAAGGGGGCGGGCCGGTGCGGCTGCTGGTGCACGAGGGGCTGGGAACCCTCGCACCGTACCGACCGCTGATCAAGGAACTCGCCGGGCACGGACCTCTGGTGGGGCTCGCCGTGCCCGACAGCGACGGCTACCTCGCACTGGCCCCGGACCGGCTCGTCGAGGACCTCGCCGCCCGGTACGCCCGCGAGGTGCTCGCCGCCGGACACCGCGAGGTCGAGGTCGTGGGCTACTGCTCCGGCGGCCTGATCGCCGCCGAACTGGCCCGCGCCCTCGACGAGGCCGGGGCGGCGGTGCGCGGACTGACCGTGGTGTCCAGCTACCGCATCCCCTACCGGCTGGACGACGAGCTGATGGTCGACTACGCCTTCGCCCGCGTCATGGGCGGGGACCTGGGGGCGCTCGGCTGGCCCGCCGACGAGGGCGACATGGGGCGGGCGCTTGCCGCGGCGCTGGCCCGCTCCCCGAAGGCCCTCGACGCCGGGGTGTTCGCACGGCTCGGCTGCGACGAGACGCTGAGCGCCGTCGCAGACCGCTTCCGGCTGCTGGGCGAACGTCCCCGCGAGGAGCGCCGGGAGGCGCTGCACCGGGCGCTGGCCGCCACCGGGGCGGGCGTGGGCGACGTGGGGCAGGCGGCTGCGCTGCACCGGGTCTTCGAGCACACCGTGCGGGCGGTCACGCACTACGACCCGCTGCCCTACGCGGGCGACATCACCTTCCTGCGCCCGGTGGAGCCCACGCACTTCATCCCCGGCTTCCAGGACGACATGACGCGCTTCTGGCGGGAGCTGTGCCTGGGCGGGCTGACGGTCGTCGACGTCCCGGGCGACCACTTCAGCTGCATCCGGCCGCCGCATGTGGCGCGGACCGCCGCGGCGCTGACCGCGCGGCCGGGAGCGGGACGATGAGCGCTCCGGAGCACGCCCAGGACGCCGCCCCGCGCACCGCCCCGCCGACCGCACCGCTGCGCGTCGTGGTGTGCGGCACCCGCTTCGGACAGGTGTACCTGTCGGCGCTGCGCCGCGACCCGGACCGCTACCGCCTGGCCGGTGTGGTCGCCCGCGGCGGCACCCGCTCGGTGGCCCTCGCCGAGGAGTACGGAGTCCCGCTGTACTCCTCGGTCGACCAGCTCCCCGCGGACGTGGACATCGCCTGCGTGGTGGTCTCCAGCGGCGTCGGCGGTGGCCAGGGCACCGCGCTGGCCCGCCGGCTGATGGAGCGCGGGGTGCACGTGCTCCAGGAACACCCGGTGCACCCGGCCGAACTGGCGGACTGCCTGCGCACGGCGCGCGCCACCGGCACCCAGTACCTGCTCAACACCTTCTACCCGCACGTCGAGCCGGTACGGCGCTTCGTCGCCGCGGCCCGGCGGCTGGTGGAGCTGCGGACACCGGTCTTCGTGGACGCGATGTGCGCCGTCCAGGTCTCCTTCGACCTGCTCGACATCCTCGGCGAGATCTTCGGCGGGGTGCGCCCCTGGTCGCTGACCCCGCCCGCCGCGGCCGGGGGCCGTCCGCTCACCGCCGTGGACGCCGTCGTCGCCGGGGTTCCGCTGACCCTGCGGGTGGAGAACCGGATGGAGCCCGGTGACGACAGCACCAGCCTCTTCCTGCACCGCGTCACCGTCGGCACGGACGCCGGGAACCTGACGCTGGTCAACACCCACGGCCCGGTGGTCTGGAGCCCCGTCCCGCGCACCGCGCCGGACGCGGTGGGCCGGTTCCGGCCCGGTCCCGGAGCCGGCGCCGAGGTGCTCGGGCCCGCCGGGGCGCCCTCCTGGAAGGCGGTGCTGGAGGAGGTGTGGCCGGACGGCGTGCTGCACGCCCTGGACGAGCTCGCGGGGCGGATCGCCGAGGGGGCCGACCCGCTGCGCGCCGCCGGGCGGCATCTGAGCGTGGCTCAGGCCTGGCAGGAGCTGACGGGGGCCCTCGGCTTCCCCCAGGAGGCCCGCCCCGCACCGGGCTCCCCGGTCACGGCGGCGGAGCTGCTCGGCGACTTGGGGTGACAAGCGTCGCGGCCCGGCGATACAGTTATCGTACGCGTACAAATAATGCGTACGAGAATTCTGGAGGAGCAGTGGACGAGAAGGGTCTGAACCGGGGGCGAGTGCTCCTCACGGTGGCCTTGGCGCAGTTCACGGTCACGATGGTGATGTCGATCGTGAACGTGGCGCTCCCCGCCATCCGCACGGGCCTCGGGTTCGAGCCGGACCAGCTCTCGTGGGTCATCAACGCCTACTCGCTGGTCTTTGGAGGCCTCCTGTTACTGGGCGGCCGGGCCGCCGACCTGTACGGACAGCGCCGGCTGCTGGTCCTGGGCGCCCTGGTGTTCGCCGCGGCCTCGCTCGGCGGCACGCTGGCGCAGAACCCCACGGAGATGATCGCAGCGCGGGTCGTGCAGGGGCTCGGCGCGGCCGCCCTGGCGCCCGCCGCCCTCGCGGTGCTCACCACCACGCAGCGCGCGGGCAGGGAACGCACCAGGGCGCTGGGCGTGTACGCCGCGGTCTCGGCCGTCGGCGGCGCGATCGGCGTGCTCGCCGGCGGGCTGCTCACCGAGTACGGCGGCTGGCGCTGGGTCATGTTCGTCAACGTGCCGCTCGCCCTGGCCGTCGCCTGGCTGGCGATGCGGTACGTGCCCGCCGGCGCCGCCGCCGGAGGGCGCCGGATCGACGTCCTCGGCGGTGTCCTCGGCACCGCGGGCATCGGACTTCTCGTCCTCGGCATCGTCCGCACCAACCAGCACGCCTGGACCTCGGCCACCACCCTCGCCACCCTCGCCGGCGCGGCCGTCCTGCTCGGCGCGTTCGCGGTCGTCGAGACCCGGCCGTCGACGACGGACCCGCTGGTCCGCTTCTCCCTCCTGGCCCGGCGCGGCATCGGCGGCGCCAACCTCTTCCTGCTGCTGGTGTGCGCGGGACAGTTCGCGGGGTTCTACTTCGTCTCGCTCCACCTCCAGCAGGTGCTCGTGCTGTCCCCGGTCGCCACCGGCGCCGCCTTCCTCCCCTTCTGCGCGGGCATGATCGCCGGCAGCGCGCTCTCCACCCGGCTGCTCGTCACCCTCGGGGCCAAGGCCCTGCTCGTGCCGGGCGCCCTGGTGGCGGCGGCCGGCTTCGGCTGGTTCGGCCTGATCAGCCCCTCGGGCAGCTTCCTGACCGACATCCTCGGCCCCTCCCTGGTCGCGGGCTTCGGCATCGGCGTGTGCTTCGTCCCGCCGACCAGCACGGCCACCGAGGGACTGCCGCCGCACGAGGCGGGCATGGCCTCCGCCCTGCTCAACAGCGCCCGGCAGATCGGCGGCGCGCTCGGTCTCGCCGTACTCGTCACCGTCCAGGTCCAGCACACCGAAAGCGCCCTGCGGGCGGGCGACTCGCCCCAGGAGGCGATGACCAGCGGGTTCGGGCTGGGGCTCGGCCTGGCCGGAGCGATCCTGGCCGTGGCCGCGCTCGTGGCCGCCGTCGTCCTGCCCCCGCGCACCCGCGCCGCCACGACGGACCGCGCGGCCGACGCGGCCGGCGCCCCCGCCACGGAGGTGCCGCGGTGACCACCACAGCCGACACCGCACCCGACTCCACGGCAGACGCCGCCGCCTCCACCGCCGACCCCGCGGTGGGCACCGCGGCCGACACCGCCGGGCCGGGCAGGGCCCCCGCCGGGCGGGCGCTCACCGGGCTGCTGAGGCCGCACCGGATCGGCCTGGCCGCCGTCCTCGTCCTGCAGACCGTCAGCGCCCTCGGCGGCCTCCTCCCGATGATCGCCGTCGTGGAGCTGGGACGCGCCCTGCTGCGACAGGGACCGGTCGACGAGGACCACGTGTGGGCCGCCGTCGCCCTCGGCGCCGCCGGACTCCTCGTCCGGGTCCTCTTCGGCGCCCTCGCCTCGGGCATCGGCCACCTCATCGACGGCGAACTCCAGTTCTCCGCAAGGCGGCTGCTCGCCGAACACCTGGGCCGGGTCCCCCTCGGCTGGTACGCGCGGCGCAGCTCCGGCGAGCTGAACCAGGTCGTCCAGGGCGACGTGGCCGATCTGCACCCGCTCACCGCCCACACCCCCGGCGAGATCGCCTCCGCGGTCGCCGTGCCCACGGCCTGCCTGGTCTACCTGTTCCTCGTCGACTGGCGCCTCACCCTGGTCACGCTGGTCCCCGTCCTGCTCGGCCTGGCCCTGAACCTCATGCTCGTGTCGGACGGCCGACGCCGCGACCAGCTCGCCCTGGACGGCGCCATGGGCCGGATCGCCGGTTCCGCCGTCGAGTTCGTCGAGGGCATCTCGGTGGTGAAGGCCTTCGGCGCCTCCGGCCGCGCCCACCGCGCCTTCCTCAAGGCGGCGGACGACTTCGCCGACTACTTCCTGGCCTGGGTGCGCGGCGTGGCGGCCCTCGGCGCACTGGCCTCGCTCGTGCTGTCCCCGCCGTTCGTCCTGGTCGTCGTCCTCACCGGCGGCGCGGCGCTGATCACCACCGACGCCATGCCGCCCGCCGACCTGCTGCCCTTCCTGCTGCTGGGGCTCGCCCTCACCGCACCGGTCGCCGCCCTCGGGCACGGCCTGGACGACGTACAGGCGGCGCGGCGGGCGGCCGACCGCATCCAGGGCCTCCTGCGGGTGCCACCGCTGCCCGAGCCCGCCCGGCCGGTGACACCGAGCGGCCACCGCGTGGAACTGCGCGACGTCGCCTTCTCCTACGAACCGGGGCACGAGGTCCTGCGCGGCATCGACCTCGTCCTCGAACCGGGCACCGTCACCGCCCTGGTGGGCCCCTCCGGCGGGGGCAAGTCCACCCTGGCGCAACTGCTGCCGCGGTTCTTCGACCCGACCCGCGGGACGGTGTCGCTCGGCGGCGTGGACCTGCGCGAGGTCGCCCCGCGGGACCTGTACCGCCTGGTCTCCTTCGTCCTGCAGGACGTACGGCTGCTGCGCGCCAGCGTGGCCGACAACATCGCCCTCGCTGTGCCGCGGGCCGGCCGCGAGGACGTCGTCCGGGCGGCCCGGCTCGCCCGCATCCACGACCGGATCCTCGAACTGCCCCGCGGCTACGACTCCGTGATCGGCGAGGACGCCGCCTTCTCCGGGGGCGAGGCCCAGCGGATCTCCATCGCCCGCGCCCTGCTCGCCGACGCCCCGGTGCTGGTGCTCGACGAGGCCACCGCCTTCGCCGACCCCCGCACCGAGCAGGACGTGCGGCGAGCCCTGAACACCCTCCGGGAGAACCGCACCCAACTGGTCATCGCCCACCGCCTGGAGACCGTCGCCGAGGCCGACACCGTCGTCGTACTGGAGGACGGGATCGTCTCGGAGAGCGGAGCCCCCGCCGAACTCCTCGCCACGGACGGCCGCTTCGCGGCGATGTGGGAGGCCCAGCAGACCTGGCCCGACAACCCGCCGCAGGACCCGGGAACCGTCACGAAAGGAGGCGGGTACCGGTGATCCGTCTGATGCTGCGCGTCCTCGGTGACGAGCACGCCCGCCCACTGCGCCGCACCCTCACCCTGATGACCGCGACCGCCGTCGCCGAGGGCCTGTCCTACGCCCTGCTCGTCCCGCTCCTCGGCGCCCTCCTCGGCGGCGACCCCGGCGCCGCGTGGCCCTGGCTCGGCGCCTTCGCGGCCGCCGCGGCCTGCTGCGCCGTCCTGCGCTACCGCGCCGACGTCTCCGGCTTCCGCGCCGGCGCCACCCTCTCCCGGGGCCTGCACCACCGCCTCGGCGACCACCTGGCCCGGCTCCCCCTGGGCTGGTTCACCCCGCGCCGCGTCGGGGACGTGAGCGTCCTCGCCGGCCGCAGCGTCCTGCAGGCGATGTCCGTCCCGGCCCACCGCCTCCAGCCGCTCATCGGCGCCACCGTGACACCCCTCACCGTGGTCGCCGTGCTGCTCTGCTACGACTGGCGCCTCGGCCTCGCCGCCGTGGCGGCCGCACCCGTCGTCGCGGCGACGCTGATCTGGACCGGCCGGGCAACGGCCGCCCAGGACGCCGAGCGGGCACGCCGCGGCGACGAGGCCGCCGGACGCGTCATCGAGTACGTGCGCGCCCAGCCGGTCCTGCGCCTGGGCGGCCGCACCACCGACCGGTTCCGGCTGCTGGACGACGCGCTCGACGGACAGCGCCGCGCGGTGCGCCGCTCCGCGCTGTCGGCGCTGCCCGGTGTGCTGGGACTGTCCTTCACCGTGCAGGCCGTCTTCACCGGGCTCCTGGTACTGGGCACCTGGCTCGCCCTGGGCGGCCGGATCGCACCGGCCGAGGTGCTCGCGCTGCTCGTACTGGCCGCCCGCTGCGTGGACCCGCTGCTGTCGCTCTCCGACCTGAGCGGCCAGATGCGGGCCTCGCGCGGCGAACTGGAGCGGCTCGACGCCGTACTGCGGGAACGGCCCCTGCCGGAACCGGCCTCTCCGGTCCGCCCGGAGCACACCGGCCTCGCCCTCGACTCGGTGGTCCTGCACCGCGGTGGCCGCGCGGTCCTCGACGGCGTCTGCCTGACCGTGCCCGAGGGCGGGCGCCTGGCCGTCGTCGGCCCCTCGGGCGCCGGAAAGACCACGCTGCTGCAACTCCTCGCCCGCTTCCACGACGTCGACGCGGGCGTCGTACGCTTCGGCGGCGTCGACGTGCGCGAGATCGCCGCCGAGGACCTCATGGCCCGCGTCTCCATCGTCTTCCAGGACGTCTACCTCTTCGACGCCACCATCGAGGAGAACGTACGGCTCGGCCGTCCCGAGGCCACCGCCGAGGACCTGCGGGCCGCCGCGGCCGCCGCCCGCCTGGACGAGATCGTGGCCCGGCTCCCGGACGGCTGGGCGACCCGGGTGGGCGAGGGCGGCGCCGTGCTCTCCGGCGGCGAACGCCAGCGCGTGTCCATCGCACGGGCCCTGCTCAAGGACGCCCCGGTCGTGCTCCTCGACGAGGCCACCTCCGGGCTCGACCCGCACAACGAGCGTGCCGTGCAGGACGGCCTCGACCGCCTGCTGACGGGCCGGACCGTGGTCGTCGTCGCCCACCGGCTGCACACCGTCCGGCAGGCGGACTGCATCGCCTTCCTGGACGGCGGACGCATCGTCGAACAGGGCCCCCACGACGAGCTGTTGCGCAAGAACGGCCGCTACGCCCAGTTCTGGCAGGCCTCGGCGGCCCCGGTAACGAGTGAGTGAGGCAGACATGTCCGCCCGACCCCCGATGTCCGTCCGGGCCGCGACAGCGGTCCGGCGCCCGGTGCCCCGCGTGTGCGCCAGAGCCCGCGTGCTGTGCTTCCCGCACGCCGGCGGTGCCGCCGGCCACTACCGCGGCTGGGCCGCTGACGCCCCCTGGGACGTCGAGTTCGCCGTGATCCAGTACCCGGGCCGCGAGGACCGCTACGAGGAGGAGGCCCCCACCGACATGGCGGCCCTGGCCGGCGCGATCGCCGGCGAACTCCTCTCCGAGCACCAGGAACCGGCCCACCTGCCCACGGTGCTGTTCGGACACAGCATGGGCGCCGCCGTGGCCTACGAGGTCGCCCGCAGGCTCACCGCCGCCGACCGGGCCCCCGCCGCCCTGGTGGTGTCCGGCCGCCCCGCTCCGGCCCTGTCGCGGCCCGGCACCGTACACCTCGGCAGCGACGAGGACCTGGTGGCCGACCTGCGTCGGCTCGGCGGCACCGAAGGCGCCGCCCTGGACAACCGGTCCCTGATGTCGGCCGTCCTGCCCACCATCCGCCGCGACTACCGGCTCATCGAGACCTACCGGGCCCTGCCCGGCGTCCCGCTGCGCGCACCCGTCACCGTCCTGTACGGCGACCGGGACCCGGAGGTCGACGAACGGGAGGCCGCGGCGTGGCGCGAGGCCACGCAGGGCCCCTGTGCCGTGCACGCCTTCCCGGGGGACCATTTCTTCCTGGAGCCCCACCGCCGGCAGGTGCTCGACCACATCGTGGCCCGCGCCCGCGAGGCCGCGGCCCGAGCGCCCGGGGGCTGGCCCAGCATGCCGTGACCGCCACGAGACGACCCAGGGGGCGCCCCGCCGGACCGGGGCGGGGCCCCACCGATCCAGCGAACCCATGGGGGACCCTGATGAGCGCAGACTTCGTGAGCCCGCCCGCCGCGGTGACCCGGCGCTACCGGGAACTCGGCTACTGGACCGACGAGACCCTCGGCGCGTGGCCGTCCGGGACGTCCGGCCGCGCGGCCCGGACCGCCCTGATCGCCCCGGACCGGGACATGACCTTCGCCGAGCTCGACCTGGCCGCCGACCGGATGGCCTCCGGCCTGCGCGCACACGGCCTGCGGGCCGGCGAGCACGTGGTCGTACAACTGCCCAACACCTCCGAGTTCGTGGTGCTGTCCCTGGCGCTGTTCCGGCTGGGCGCCCGGCCGGTGTTCGCGCTCCCGGCGCACCGGGAGGCGGAGATCACCCACCTGGTGGACACCGCGCGGGCCAC
Organism: Streptomyces sp. NPDC001549; assembly: GCF_042894025.1. Taxonomy (NCBI): domain Bacteria; kingdom Bacillati; phylum Actinomycetota; class Actinomycetes; order Kitasatosporales; family Streptomycetaceae; genus Streptomyces; species Streptomyces sp. NPDC001549. Next base: position 22,641 of record NZ_JBIAVJ010000041.1, on the reverse strand, counting down.
GCTCTACATCTGCCCGCCCGAATCCCTGGACCCCGAGTACGGACGGCTCGCCAAGGAGGTCGCGGCCCGCTGCCCCTCCCTGCGGGACGTCCTGGTCGCGGGCGCCTGCGCCTCCTTCCCGTCCCTGCACGACATGGACGCGGAGCCGCAGGAGCTGCTCGCGCCCGATCCCCTCGACGTGGCGCTGTTCCTGCTGTCCGGCGGCACCACCGGCCGGCCCAAGCTGATACCGCGCACCCACGCCGACTACACGTACCAGCTGCGGGAGAGCGCGCGGCTGTGCGGCTTCGGCCCGGAAAGCCGGTACCTGGCGGTGCTGCCCGCGGCCCACAACTTCGCACTGGCCTGCCCCGGCGTGCTGGGCACGCTGCGCCTCGGCGGAGCGGCCGTCCTGGCTCCGGCCCCGACCCCGGAGGTGTGCTTCCCGCTCATCGAGCGGACCCGCGCGACGGCCACCTCCCTCGTACCGCCCCTGCTGAGGCTGTGGCTGGACGCCGCGGAGTGGAACGACCGCGACCTCTCCTCCCTGGGGCTGCTGCAAGTGGGCGGCGCCAAGCTCGACGCCGACACGGCGCGCCGGGTGCCCGCCGCACTCGGCTGCACGCTCCAGCAGGTCTACGGAATGGCCGAGGGCCTCCTCAACTACACCCGCCCCGACGACCCCCGGGACGTGGTGTTCCGTACGCAGGGGCGCCCGCTGTCGCCGGCCGACGAGATCCTGGTGCTGCGCGAGGACGGCAGCCGCGCCGGCCCGGGAGAGCCCGGCGAGCTGCTCACCCGGGGCCCCTACACCCTGCGCGGCTATTACCGGGCGCCCGAGCACAACCGGGCCCGTTTCACCGAGGACGGCTACTACCTGACCGGCGATCTGGTGACCCGCTCGGCCGACGGGAACCTGGAAGTGGTGGGCCGGGTGAGCGACGTGGTCAACCGGGGCGGCGAGAAGGTGCCCGCGCTGGAGCTGGAGGAGCACCTGGGCGCCGACCCCCGCATCGCGGCCGCCGCGGTGGTCGCGCTGCCCCACGAGCTGATGGGCGAGTGCACCTGCGCCTGCGTCGTGCCCGCGGACGCCGATGACCCGCCCACGCTCCGCGCGGTGCGGGCCTCCCTGAAGGCGCGCGGCATCGCCGCCTACAAGCTGCCCGACCGCTTGGTGGTGCGATCCGCACTGCCGCTGACGGCCGTCGGTAAGGTCGACAAGAAGACCCTGCGCGAAGAGCTGCTCGCCGGCTGATCCGCGTACGCCCGCGGCCCGTCGCGACACCTCCTCGCGACCGGCCGCGGACCTGTGCGGCGTACGGGTCAGACGCGGGCGATCAGCCCGTTGACCACCGCTTCGAGACCCTGGCGGTGGGTGTCGCGGGCGGTCAGCGCCGCCCACCGGTCGGCCAGGGACGCGAGCCGGGGGTAGGCCTCGGGGGACAGGGACGCGAACGCCTGGTCCCGGTGCGAGGGCTGGTCGCGCTCGACCCGCCGGCGCTCGCGGCTCACCCGGATCATCAGCTCGCCCACGGTGTAGTACCAGACGGTGCGGTACGCGTCGACGGCCTGCTCGGGAGTGAGTCCGCACGCGACGGCGGCGTCCACCATCACCTCCACGATCCACAGCGCGGAGATGGCCATGAGGTCGTCCGAGGCGAGCACCTCGACGATCCACGGGCAGTCGGCGAGCACGGAGTGCAGGAGGAGGCCCGCGGCGATCATCCGCTCACGCGGGTCCTCTGGCAGCTCGGGGCGCCGGATGCTCTGCGCGTGCGCCTCCAGCAGGAGCAGCAACAGCTCGTCCTTGTCGCGCACGTGGTGGTAGAGCGCCATCGGGGTGCTGTCGAGTTCCTTCGCCAGACGGCGCATCGACAGGCTGTCGGCGCCTTCCTCCGCCAGCAGGCGCTGGGCACCCGAGATGATCGCCTGTTGCGACAGCCGGGGCGGACGACCGGTTCTGCCGGTGCGCGTGGTTCGGGGCTGCATCCGTCTCAATTCCTTCACGGCTGGGTGAGCGAGCCTGCGGCTGTCACTGAGGGGCACGGCAGGTGGGGGTGATCCGGTCGGGAGAGGCCCGGTCCCGCAGGCCGGACGGTGGTCCCGCTCGGTGCGGGAGACGGCGCCGGACCGTGGGGGATCGGATCGGGCGGCGGACGGGGATGCGTCACCGGCCGCCGCGATGTCCGTGACCCGGTGGGGTGCTCGAACGGGTCGGCGAATGTGGAGATTTGCCCCATCGAAAACCTGGGCGACACCCTAGCACCAGCAGGTTCCGGCCACCCGTGGGCCCGCTTCCGGTGCGGCGGCGGCCGACAGCCGGTGACCGCGCCGCGCGGGACGCTCACAGGGCGGAGATCTCACCGAGCAGGTCGTCCAGGCCCAGCGAGCCCTGCGACAGCGCCGCCATGTGCCAGGCCTTGAGGTCGAAGTCCGCTCCGTGGCGCCTGCGGGCCGCCTCCCGGCCCGTCAGCCAGACCCGCTCACCGAGCTTGTAGCCGATGGCCTGGCCCGCCATCCCCTGGTAGCGGACGATCTCGCTCTCGACGTAGTCGGCCGGGCGGCTGCTGTGCCGGGCGAGGAACTCCTCGGCCAGTGCGGGCGTCCAGTGCTCGCCCGGACGGAAGGGGGAGTCCGCCGGGATCGCCAGCCCCAGGTGCATGCCGATGTCGACGACGACCCGCACGGCGCGGAGCATCTGCGCGTCCAGATAGCCCAGCCGTCGTTCGGCGGTGGTCAGGAAGCCCAGTTCGTCCATGAGGCGCTCGGCGTACAGCGCCCAGCCCTCGGCGTTGGCGTGCACGATGCCGACGGTGGTCTGGTAGCGGGAGAGGCTGCCGGCGACGTGCGCCCACTGGGCCAGCTGGAGGTGATGGCCGGGCACTCCCTCGTGGTACCAGGTGGTGACCAGGTCGTAGACCGGGAAGCGGGTCTGACCCATCGTCGGCAGCCAGGTGCGCCCCGGCCGGGAGAAGTCCAGCGACGGCTCGGTGTAGTACGGGGCCGCGGCGCTGCCCGCAGGGGCGATGCGCGACTCCACCCGGCGCACCCGTTCGGCCAGTTCGAAGTGGGTGCCGTGCAGCGCGGCGACGGCCTCGTCCATCAGCGACTGGAGCCACCGCCGGGTCTCCTCGACCCCCTCGACGGCCTCGCCGTGCAGGTCGCACCAGGCCAGCGCCTCCCAGGGGGTGCCCGCGCCCGGCAGCACCTCGACGGCCTCGGTCCGCATCTCGGCGAGCAGCCGGTGGAACTCGGACCAGCCGTAGGCGTAGGCCTCGTCCAGGTCGAGGTCGGTGCCGTTGTAGTAGCGGGCGAGGAGGGCGTAGCGCTCCCGGCCGACGACGTCCGGTGCGCCCTCGACGGCCGGGGCGTAGTCGTCCCGGAGCCAGTCGCGCAGCTCCACGAGGGCGCCGGTGGCCGCGGTGGCGGCCGCGCTGAGCTCGCCGCGCAGCCGCTCGGGGCCGGGGTCGGTGAACTCCGCGAACCAGCTGCGGTCCGTACCGATCCACTCGGCCAACTGACCTATGGCAGTGGCCACTTGGCGCGGACCCGCGGGTAGCTTCCGGCTGAGTCCGGTGTCCAGGGAGGCCCGGTAGCCCGCGAGCGCCTGCGGTACGGCGCGCAGCCGGCGGGCGACGGCGGCCCAGTCCTCGTCGGTGTCGGTGGGGGTGAGCGTGAAGACCTCGCGGACCTCGTGCAGCGGTGAGCTGAGGTTGCTGACCCTGCGCAGCTCCTCGCCCGCCTCGTGCACGGCCAGTTCGGCGGTGAGCCGCTCGCGCAGCAGCCGGGCGCAACGCCGCTCGACGACACTGTCCGCGCCCGGTTCGGCCTCGGCCGCATCGAGCCGGCCCAGGGTCGTGCGGGCGAGGTGGGCCACCGCCTCCCGGCCGGCGGGAGAGAAGTCCGGCAGCCGGTCGGAGCTCTCGGCGACGCCGAGGTAGGTGCCGGTGATCGGGTCCAGTTCGACGAGGTCGTCGACGTGGTCGTCGGCGATCCGGCGCGGCAGCCGGCCGCCGTCGGGCGCAGTGGAGTCGGGCATCTGAATCCATCCTCGTGCGGATGTGTCCGCCGGGTCGCCGTCCGCGTCGGGGCGACAGGTTCCTGTGTGGATGACAACCGGCGAGGCCATGGGTATAGTTATCTTACGCGTACACCATACAGGTACAGAAACTCGGGGGAGTGGATGTCTCACGCATTGCTGACCAGGCGCGGCACGGGTGAACCGTCGATGGTGCCGGTCGGTCCTCCAGCGGACGTCCACCACGACCGGCGACGGCCGGGGCTGTCATCCCCCGTCGGCCCCTGCCGTCGCTCTTCCCTTCCGGCCATCTGGATTCTGTGATTCCTGTCCCGTGTGCACCGGGGGAGATCATTCCGATGGAAGCATGGCGTTGACGGTCCGCCCGCTCCTCGTGGTCCGAGGGCAGGGGACCCCTGATTCCCGCAGCGCGCAGGCGGGCACGATCCGCTCGCTTCCTGAATTCCACACTCCATATTCCGCACTCCGTGTTTTCCCGTACGACTCGCTCCATCTGCCATGAATGTCCTGCCAGGGCGGGGGCTGCGGTCACCGGCGAGCTCAGCGCTGCCCGGTCGGACGTGGCGTCGCCCTCCAGTCGGAGGAATCGAGATGAAGACTCACTACCGCTCTGCCGTGATGGAATCCGCACGGGAACCCTTGGACATCGCCGTCGGCCTCGCCGCCGCCGGCCTGTCCGGCACGTCCGTGGTCCACGAGGCGCCGGGCGAATGGTCCATAGCCCTCGGCGTGGCCGCGGAGGTGATCGTCGATGCCCACAGCGTCCGATGTACGAGCCTCGGAGTCACCCACGAGGAGGAGTGGTTCGGAGAACCGCTGACCGCGGTGCAGAAGTGCCTTTCCGAACTGCCCATCAGCGACTGGACCGCCTACGGCTGGTGCGCCTTCGAACTCTCCCACGCCATCGCCGGAATGACGGTGGAGGAGGGGACGCTGCTCCACCTCGTCGTCCCCGAGACGGAGGTCCGGCTGACCGGCTCCCGGATCTACCTGCGCAGCCTCGGGTACGCCGGGCTGGCCGCCGCGGAGGACGCGCTGGCCCGGATCGCGGCGGACCCCGCGCCGGCCGGGTTACTGCCCGTCCGGGTGGACCTGGAAAGCGGTGCGGAAACGTATCGCCATCGCGTGGCCTTACTCGTCGAGGAGATCCGCGCCGGGAAGTTGCAGAAGGCCATCCTCTCGCGTGAGGTCCCCGTCGGGACCGAGATCGACTTCGCGGCCAGCTACCGCAAAGGCCGCCTGGAGAACAACCCCGTCCGTTCCTTCCTCTTGGACATGGCGGGACTGCGCTGCTTCGGATTCAGCCCCGAGACCGTCGTCGAGGTCTCCTCGGACCGCCGGGTGGCCAGCCAGCCGCTGGCCGGCACGCGCGCCCTGACCGGCGATCCGGACCTCGACCACACGCTCCGCGAGGAACTCCTCTCGGATCCCAAGGAACTGCACGAGCACGCCATTTCCGTGAAGGTCGCGGTCGACGAACTGATCGGCCCGTGCAAGCCGGACTCGGTCGTCGTCGAGGAGTACATGTCCGTCAAGGAACGCGGCTCGGTGCAGCACCTCGCCTCCAGAGTGGTGGGGCGGATGCCCTTGGAGGCCAGCCCCTGGGACGCCTTCGCCGCAGTCTTCCCGGCCGTCACGGCCTCCGGAGTACCCAAGCGCGCCGCCTACCAGGCCATACAGCGCCACGAGCAGAGCCGTCGCGGCCCGTACGCGGGCGCCGTGCTGAAGGTCGCCGAGGACGGCACCATGGACGCCGCCCTGGTGCTGCGCAGCGTCTACGCGCAGGGCGGCCGCACCTGGCTGCGGGCCGGCGCCGGCATCGTCGGACACTCCCACCCGGACCGCGAGCTGGAGGAGACCCGGGAGAAGCTGCGGTGCGTGTCCACGTCGCTGCTGGCGCAGCCGGACACCGCCGGTCCGCACGCATGACCGGGGCAGAGCGTCACCGGCCATCGACCGCCCCTTCCCGGAGGTAACGACACCGTGCTGACAGCGGGGGAATCACTGTCCATCCAACTGCTGGGGCCCATACGGGCCTGGAGGAACGGGAAGGAGGTCGTGCTCGGCCCGCCCAAGCAGCGCGCCGTCCTCGCGCTGTTGGCCAGCCGGGCCGGTGACGTCGTGGGCATCGAGCACATCATCGACGCCGTCTGGGGGAGCGACGTCCCGCAGACCGCCGCCAACGGCGTCCACACCTACGTGGCCGGGCTGCGCCGCGTACTGGAACCCGACCGCGGCCGGCGCGGCACCAGCTCCGTACTCGCCTCCGCGGCAGGCGGCTACTGCCTGCGCGTCAGCCCCGAGGCGACGGACCTGGCACGCTTCGCACAGCGCCACGCGCAGGCGCGCCGGGCCGGCACGGACGGCGACACCGAAGGGGCCCTCGCGCTGTACCGGGAAGCCCTGGCGCTGTGGCACGGAGAGGCCTTCGCGGGCATCCCCGGACCGTTCGCGGCCGTGGAGCGGACCCGGCTGCAGGATCTGAGGATGACGGCCACCGAGGAATGGGCCTCGGACATGCTGAAGGCGGGACGCCACGGAGAGGTGGTCGCAGACCTGTCCGCGGCCGTGGCCGAGGAGCCCCTGCGGGAGAAGCTGCGCTGGCTGCTGATGCTCGCCCTGTACCGATGCGACCGGCAGGCCCACGCCCTCGCCGTGTACACCGAGACCCGGCGGCTGCTCAACCGGGAACTGGGCATCGAACCCGGCGCGGAGCTGAGCAACCTGCATCAGGACATCCTGGCCGGCCGCGCGGTCACCGCCTGCCGCGACCAGTCACCGGCGTCGGCCGCGGACTCACCGGACGGCGCCGCGCCGCACATGCCGCGTCCCGCCCAGCTGCCGCCGCTGGCGCGGGGGTTCGTCGGGCGTACGGCGGAACTGGACGAACTGGAGCGGTTGCTCGCCGAGGACGAGGTGCGCTCCGGCGCCGGCACGGCGGTGGCCGTGGTGGACGGCCCGGCCGGCATGGGCAAGACGGCGGTCGCCCTGCGGCTGGCGCACCGGCTCGCCGACCGCTTCCCGGACGGCCAGCTGTTCGTCGACCTCGGCGGCACCGGGGCCCAGGGCGAGCCTCTGACGGCGTCCGAGGCCCTCGCCCAGCTCCTGCGCAGCCTCGGCGTCGACCACGCGCGCATCCCCGCCGACCTGGCGGGGCGCGTCAGCCTCTACCGCAGCCTGCTGCACGGGCAGCGGATGCTGGTGGTGCTCGACGACGCGCTCGGCACCGGCCAGGTCCGCCCGCTGATCCCGCGGGGGGCGTCCTCGGTGATCGTCACCAGCCGTCAGCGGCTCACCGGCCTCGCGATCCGCGACGGGGCCCACCAGGTGCGGGTCGGACCGCTGTCCCAGAGCGATTCGGCGGAGCTGCTCACCTACCTGGGCGGCAACCGGCTGCGGGTGGAGAGGACGGTGATCACGCGCCTGGCGCGCGTCTGCGAAGGGCTGCCCCTGGCCCTGCGCAGCGCCGTCGAGGGGCTGATCGAGGCGCGGGACGTCCCGCCGGCCGCGGTGGTGGAACGCTACGCCGAGGAGCGCGGGTTGTTGGACCGCCTCGCGGCGCAGGGCGACGAGGACGCGGACCTGCGTACCGTGTTCGAGGCCTCGTACCAGGCGCTGCCCGCGGAGGCGGCCCGGATGTTCCGCTCGCTGGGCCCGCACTCCACCGGCCTGATCAGCGTGCAGCAGGCCGCGACCCTGGCGGGCACGAGCCAGACGACGGCCCGCTGCCTGCTCGACCTGCTCGTCAACGGCCACCTGATGGAACGGGTCTCCCGGCACTACTACCGCTTCCACGGCCTGATCGGCGTCTACGCGGCCCAGCGCGCCGAGCGCGAACCGAAGGCCGACCGGGAGCTGATCCTCATGGGACTGCTCGGCCGGGGGCGGGACTTCGTCCCGCGCCGGACGACGGCACTGGAGGAGCACCGCAACCCGCACGCCACCGTGAACTGACGGGCGACGCCGCGGGGCCCCGGCGCCGGCGGGCGTCAGGGCCGTTGCGGTGCGGCGGACCGGTTCGCCGGTGGCCCGCTCCAGGGCTGCGAGTGGAGGTGGCCGTGGCGGATGAGGATCCGGTGGGCTGTCGAGGGTGCGATCCCGAGGCGGGCCGCCGGCCGCAGGGGTCCGAGCCGGTGTTCGCGCCGCAGCCGCAGTACGTGTTCGTCGACCTCGGCCGGGGTCCTGCCCGGCTGGTGGTGGGGGCGGCTGGAGCGGTCACTCATGCCGGCGATGTCCAGGGTGCGGTAGCGGGCGGCCCAGCGGGCCGCGGTGGTGTGGCTGACCTGGAGAGGTTCCGCGGCCCGCCGCACGGGCCGGCCGTCGTCCACGACACAACGCGCCGACCGCAGTCGCCCGGTCTCGGTCAGCGGGGCATTGAGCGAGCGGCCGTAGCGGTCGAGCGCGGGGACCACTGCATGTGGTGTCGGCCGGCCGGGCGCCGCCTGTCCGGGTACTGCCGGGCAACCGGCGTGTCCGCGAGGTGCGCGGGCTCGTTTGCGAAAAGCGGGGCGAGTGCCCCCGTACACGACGGCGAGGGAAGAGGGGGGAATGCTGTGCTGACTGACGCTGGGCGCCATTACGTGGCACATGGCACCTACCCGGCACCGAAACCCCAGGCGCGGGTGGTTCCGATCCCCCGGCTGCCCAAAGCCACCGCCCCGCGTTCGGCGCCCGGTGTTCCGCAGCAGCCGCGTAACGGCTCGGTCCGCGATTGAGGTCGGGGCGTGCTGGCCTGGCGGTTCGGCTGGTGGTTGATCAGCAGGCCGTTTGCCGGGCGAGAACCAGTTCGGTGCTCGGCCTGTGGCGCGTTGGCCGACGGGCAGAACGGTCCGAGACCAGTGAAGCGATCGCGCGATGGGTCGCGGCGCAGTCCTCACGCCTGCCGGTGTAACGCTGGAGCGGCCGCCACTGACGCAGTTCGGCATTGACGTGCTCGACGCAGATCCGATCCGAGGACTGCCGCCGGCGCATCTCCCGCCATGCGTACTGATCGCCGGGCGGTGCGTCGTCCTTCGGCTTCTTCGGCGGGGCGCTGACCTGGTCGGGGAATTCGTTGGCCAGACCCCGGTCACGCTCGTCGACGTCGGCTCCCGCTTTCGGGTGGAGCCGGAACTGCTCGGCGATGCCCTCCGTGCGCATCGCGGTCTGGTCGTGCATGCGGCCCGGCCGGTCCGCGCCGGACCACAGCAGACGCCCCTGACCGTCGCTGACGGTCGTGGTCTTGATGGTGTTCTGTTTCCTCTTGCCCGAGACGAAGGCCCGTCGTCCGGGCCGGTCGGCCTTGGGCCGGCGGACCTGGGTCTCAGCTCCGTCGATCCTCAGCCGGATCCCCTCGGCTTCGGCGTAGGCGAACACGTCCGCCAGGGTCCGCAGCCGCACCCCGGGGCGGTCAGGGACGGCGAACCCGCGCGCTGCCAGCAGCGGGCGGATCTCGTCGATGGCGCGGGAGACCGTGGAACGGGCCGTGCCGTACAACTCGGCGAGCGCGGCGTGCGGGAGCCCCGTGCGCAGGTGGACCAGAGTGACGAGCACCCGGTCGGCGAAGACCAGGTCGAACTTCGGGCCGGCACCGGCCGCCCGCCGTCGCACAGCACCTCGTCGCTCACGCAGTGCCGACTCGCACCGCGCCAGCCCGGGACGCATGGGCCATGACGCTGGGTGAGAAGTCGGGCCGGTTGATTGGGCTCTGGCATGATCGCACGGTGAGTGATGCGAGGCTGCTGGCCGTGGAGGCCGTTGAGTCACATGTCCGGGCGTTCTTCGAGGGGCATTCCGTTGAGGTCGTCGTCTACGACCTGGGGCCGGAACGGCGCGAGGTCGTAGACGACCTGCGGGTTCTCGTTGTCGGCCCCGGTCCACGCAGCGATAGCTGGGCCTATGTGACCGCCGGGTGCTGGGCCGCGATGGAGAGGGACGGTCATGGGCTTGAGTTCGTCATGACCGCCCACGTCCGCGACCAGCGGTTCATCGATCTCATGGCCATGATCGCCTACTACCACTGCGGTGGGCACCAGCTCGACCTGGAGCACAGCCTGCCGATCGGTGAACCATGGGTGCCCGGCTCGGCCTGCGACCACCTGCTGGTCAGCCTGCCTTATCACCACGGACCTGACCTTGAGCACTGTCCGCTGCCTGGGGGGCACGCCCGCATCCTGTGGACCTTGCCTGTGACGGTCGCCGAAATCGAGTTCCGCAGGCATCAGGGTCATGAGGCGTTGGAGCAGCTCTTCGACGAGGCGGGGATCATTCCCACTGATCCTTTCCGGGCATCGGTCGTGTGAGGCGACGGGCGAACCGCTCACGGCGGTCACCGTGTGTGATCGCCAGGGGTGTATCGGCCTCCAGGTTCCGCCAGCTTCGGTCGGAGCGAGCGGCGGCGGTGTGTCCCATCACGATGACCATCAGACTGCTCGAGTTGGGCGGGATGCCTTTGGGACTGCTCGTTCGGCCAGTCGTCAGCGGGGTTCACGACACCTCGGCCGCGAAGCCCGGCATGGTGCGCGCGGGCAGGCTGCTCTCGTGTCGGTTTGGAGAGTGCGCGGGACGGCGACGACCTTGCCGAGGATGATGGCGTGGTCGCCTGGGATCGTCTCGTACGCCGGATTGGCTGCCATCTGTGGACGATCGCGTTATTCGGTTGTGTCTGCGTTGCGGTGCTGTCGCGCGTGGGCGCGGTGTTCGGCGGGGGTGGTTCCGTAGGTGTCGCGGAAGGTACGGCTGAAGGTTGCGGGGTTGGTGAAGCCCCAGCGGGCTGAGATCGCTTGGACGGTTCGGTGGTCCATTTCCGGGCGGGTGAGGTCGGTGTGGCAGCGTTCCAGGCGTCGGCGTCGGATGACTCCCGCGATGCTGGCGGGCTCGCCGTCGAAGAGCGTGTAGAGCGTGCGTAGAGAGACGTTGTGCCGTTCGGCGATCGTGCGAGGTGAGAGGTCGGGGTCGCCGAGGTTGTGATCGATGAAACGCAGGATTCGCTGCAGCATCAGCTGGGATCGCGCCTCGACCGGCGCCTCGTCCAGGGAATGTAGATATTGGGCAAGGCATGCGGTGACTAGGTCGATCGTGGCGGATCCCATGGAAAGCAGTGCCTCCGCTCCGCAGTGCGCTCCTTGGGCATGGAGGGTGCGCAGGAACCCCGCGAGAATCGCGGTCGCTCCCTTTTGGGCAGGGAGGCGATGCACCAGGAGTGGCTCAAGCCTGTGGGGGGACAGCGGCATGGCGGACCGCGGTATCTGCAGCGTCAGGGCGTGAATCGGGCCTCCGGCGGAGAGGCACTCGGTCAGCATGGGGCTGGAAGTGTTGGAGAGTACGAAGTCACCCGCCACCAGCGCTTCCCGGCCACCCTGGGAGACCCGGAGGCTGCCCTGTGTTACCAGTACGAGTTGGTAGCCCTCGGGATCGCCTTGTCGGATGTGTCTCGCGGACCGCCACGCCCGCATGGGGGAGAACGCGAACTCCGACAACACCACGGCGCCCAGTGGCATGTCCTGGATGTCTGCGTGGAAGTCGTCTCTTCGGTCACTGCTCAGCGACAGGGGCATGACCTCGTTGGAGACGGTGTTGAGGAACCATTCGAACCTGTCTGTTGGCGGCACGACTGAAGCCGACGCCCTCGACCCACCCACAAAACCCCCGCATACGCGTCATGCCAAACCAGACCAGCTGGCCGGATCATCTCATGATCCAAATCTGGTTTCGAGACTCGAAAGGATCCCTCGCGCGTCGCTGACGCAGCCGCTACGCGATCCAGGCCACCGGAGCCGGTGCGCTCGCGCTTGTCAGGGGCGGGTCGAGCCCGGTGCTGAGAGGGCCGGCGCCGCGCTGCCGCCGAAGGTTCTGGTGACATCGCGGTAACGGCGGGACCAGGCGCGGGCGGCACGCCGGATGAGGTGGAGAGGTTGGTCGTCGGCAGTGGTGCTTACGGTGCTGATCGGGTCTGCCGCTCCGGAGAAGTCACCGAGGGCGGGCCAACAGCCGGATCCATGCGTCGTGGTCAAGCGGTCTGCACAAATCGCGAAGGCACTCCGCACAACATGCACACTGCGACCGCAGCCACGCGATGTCTAATCAGGCGTCGAAGCAACGTGACGGCATCGTCGGGAAGAGCAGGCAGGCCCTCCTGCCCTGCGTGATTGTGCGCCTGGTTTCGTCTGCTGCGCAGGGGATGACCAAGGCGTTGGGTGGGGTGGGGTGGGGTGGGTACGCGTGCGAGGTGTGTTGTGTGTTTCGGGCTGCTCCGTTTCTTGAGTTGATGGTTTGTCATGCAGCGGATCATTCGCGTAGCGCCGCTGCTGCCGTGGCTGCTGGACGGCGTCGACGAACCGACGGCGGAGAGGTTCTGTTCCGGCTGCCGCATGCGCCGGCTGCACCGCCCGGTGGATCCCGGAGTGCGCCGCTCCCGACCGCTGGGGTCCCAGCACCACGCACTGACGCGTCCACGGCAGCCGCCACCCTTCCCTGGGCCCAACGGCCACGCGACCTCGTCACTCTCTGAAGTACGACAGATTCGAACACGAAAGTCTCATCTTGTCTGCATCTGCATCTGCGTCCGTGCATCTCATCCGCCACGTCTCGGTAGCCGAGGCCGCCGCATGTCATCAGGTCGTCGCGGCCTCGATGGCCCATGACCTGCCCGGAGTACCGGCCCCTGACCCCGGACAGATCCGCGCCCAGCTCACCCAGCCCGCTCTGGGCAGCCGCCGGCTGATCTGGCTGGCCACGGGGGCGGACGGGGGCTCCGTGGGGTTCGCCGACCTGCGGGTGTTCACCTCTCCGGGCCAGGAGCACCTGTCCGAACTGGAACTGCACGTCGATCCCGCGCACCGGCGCCAGGGAATTGGCTCGCTCCTGCTGTTGGAGGTCGTGGCGGCCTGCAACGCCGAGAACCGGCGCAGCCTCATCGCGGCAGCCGCGGCCGACAGCCCGGGCGAAGCCTTCAGTGAACGGCGGGGCTTTAGCCGGGCGCTCACTCTCGACCACCTCCTGCTGCGCCTCGACCAGCTGCCCGATGGGGACCTGCCACTGACCGCCGATACCGGGCCGCCCGGCTACCGGCTGGCCGGCTGGAGCGGCACGGTCCCCGACGAGTTCGCCGACGCCTTCGCAGCGGCCAAGACCGCCATGAACGACATGCCCGTCGGTGACATGGACTACGGCAGCGTGGCCTGGGACGCCGGCCGCGTTCGCGCCATGGCCAAGGTGATCGCCGACCGCGGCGATACACTGCTGACCCTTGCTGCGGTCCACGGTGACGGCAGCATGGCCGGCTACACCGAAGTCCTGCTTCCCCAGGGCTCCGGGCCTCGTGCCCAGCAGTACGACACGGCGGTCGTGCCCGCGCATCGCGGTCAAGGCCTGGGGCTGTGGGTCAAAGCCGCCATGGTGCGGCGTCTGCGCGCCGAACATCCCGACGTCGTCGAGATCGAGACGGACAACGCCGAGGACAACGTCCACATGCTGGCAGTCAACCACCGTCTGGGATTCCGCTCCTACCGGCGCACCCTCGAGTTCCAGCTCGACCTGCGCCCGGCCTGATCCCCGTGGCCGCACTCACTTCCGGAGCGATGGCGACGCGAAGACCTCGGGCGAGCTGGCCTAGGCATCGCCACCCGCGACGGTTACACGGCTGGACCCGGACGCGTCGGCACGTACGGCTTCCTCCCCCCGGCGGTGCGATGCCAGCCCTCTCGCCTCCGAAGCAGCACGCCGTCGCCCGCGCGCTCACCAGCCCCAGCCCAGCGGACTCCACGGGGGGCGCGCCGGTCACGCTCGTCCGCGTGCGGCGAGGAACACGACGGCCCTGGGCACCGGCCTGTTCGACAGCCCCTTGTGCAAACGAACTTCGCTCTGACACCCCGGAGAGTCTCAGGCTCAGGCCTCACCCTCTCCGCCATCGCGTACCGCCCGCGGCGGACGACGGAAACCCCCGCCACCCACCACCCACCACCGCAAACACTCTCCGAGGAGCCGCCATGCACGTGTCCGCGTCCACCATTTCCCTGACCGTCGCCGACGTCGACGCCTCCCGTGACTTCTTCCGCACCCACCTTGGCTACGAGGTGGCAATGGCCGACGACGGCTTCTGCTCGCTGACCCGCGAGGACGCCGGCGTCGACATCGTCCTGCTCCACAAGGGGACCGAGGTCCTGCCCGCCGAGCAGCGGGACCGGGAGGCGGGCGGGCTGATCGTCGCGCTCACGGTCAGCGGCCTCGCCGTAGAGGAGGCACGGCTGCGTGCCGCCGGTGCCCCCATCACCATGCCACTGCGGGAAGAACCCTGGGGCGAGCGTCTGTTCCAGCTGACCGACCCCAACGGCATCGTCGTCCAGTTCGTCGAATGGGTCGTCCCGAACAGCGGCACGGACGTAAGCGAAGACACCGTCGTACAGGTGGTCACTCCCTCGGCCGACGACGTCACCATCTCCCCAAACGCCACCATGACGCGCCTCGCGGCCCCCAGCCGCGGCAGCGGCGAGCTCAGTACCTGGACGGTCGCGATGGAGACCGGTGCGACCGGACCCGAGCATTCCGTCAGCCGTGAGCAGGTCTGGACAGTCACAGTGGGCGCCTTGGAGGTGACCTGTGACGGCCGCACCGAGAAGGTCCTGGCCGGCCAGAGCCTGATCCTGCCCCCGGACCTTGTCCGCCGGATCCACGCTCCGGAGCGGGCCGAGGCCTATGTCGCGATGCGCTCGGACGGAGTCGCCTCGGTGCCCGGTACCGAGGGCACCCGCGAGCTGCCCTGGGCCCGCTGATCCCGCTGATCAGCACCGCCCGACACGCACCCGCCCCAACGGGCGCGAGGCAGGCAAGACCCGGAAGACCCGGATCCTGCCGTACCGACGCCGGCCGATGCCGGCACCTACAGAAACGAGAAACACGACATGCGTGTGCTGTTGATGGCGTACGGATCGCGCGGCGACGTCGCGCCGCTGGCGGGACTGGCGGCGCAGTTGCGGAAGCTCGGCGCGGAGGTACGCGTGTGCGTACCGCCGGACGAGGAGTTCGCGGAACTGCTGGCCGGTGTCGGCGCGGAGCTGGTGCCCTTCGGGAGGGACGTGCGCGCGCTGCGGACGGGAGCGCCGCCGTCGGACGCGGCCGCGTTCGCGGCCGAGCTGGTCGCCGCGCACTTCGACACGGTCGGCAAGGCAGCCGAGGGCTGTGACGTGCTGGTGGCGAGCGGTCTGATGCCGGCCGGCGCCCGCTCGGTGGCCGAGAAGCTGGGCATCCGCTACGTGTACGCGGGCTTCCACCCCTTCGAGATGCCCTCCCCGCACTACCGACCGTCGTCGCGCCCCGGCCCGCCGGCCCCGCCCGACATGACCGACAACCAGGCCCTGTGGGACCTGGACGCCCAGAAGGTCAACGCCCTCTACCTCCAGCCCCTCAACGCCCACCGCGCGGCGATCGGCCTTGCGCCGGTGGACAACGTCCGCGACCACGTCTTCACCGAACAGCCGTGGCTGGCGGTGGACCCGGTCCTGGGCCCGTGGCAGCAACTGACGAACCTCGACCTGGTGCAGACCGGTGCGTGGATCCTGCCCGACGAACGCCCCCTGCCCGCCGATCTGGAAGCGTTCCTGGACGCCGGCACCGCACCGGTGTACGTCGGATTCGGCAGCATGCCCCTGAGCGCGGCCACCGAGATCGCCCGGACGACCGTTGAGGCGGTCCGCGCGCAGGGCCGCCGCGTGCTCGTCTCCCGCGGCTGGGCAGACCTCGGCCTGGCGGACGACTCGGACGACTGCTTCGCCGTCGGCGACGTCAACCACCAGTCCCTGTTCCGCCGGGTCGCGGCCGTCGTACACCACGGCGGCGCAGGCACCACGACCACCGCCGCCCGAGCCGGTGCACCCCAGGTGGTCGTACCCCAGTTCGTGGACCAGCCGCACTGGGCCGCCCGCGTGGCCGACCTGGGCATCGGCGCGGCACACGACGGCCCGACCCCCACCTTCGAGTCCCTGTCCGCCGCGCTCAGGACGGCCCTGACCCCCGAGACGCAAGCACGGGCGAAGGCCGTCGCCGGTACGATCCGCACCGATGGGACGGAGGTGGCCGCGAAGCTGCTCCTCGACGCGGGGCACGGCGCGCCGATGAGCCGCGAGCAGATCTCCGCGATCGCCCATGCCGGCCATCCGATCAAGTCTCCGCTCGCCGACGACTCGGTCAGCCGACTGCTCGAACGCGGCCTCCCGCGGGGCGACGAGCGCGTGCTCGACCTCGGATGCGGCACAGCGGAGTGGCTCCTGCGCGCCCTGGAGACGCGCCGACACCTGCACGCCGAGGGCGTCGACGTCTCCGAAGTCGCCCTGACGCAGGCCCGCCGGTCAGCGAGCGAACGCGGAGTGGACGAGCGCCTGGTCCTCCACCGGCAGGAGGCCGCGGACTTCGTCTCTCCGCAGCCGTTCGACCTGGTGATCAGCGTCGGCGCCGCGCATGCCTTCGGTGGTCTTCTCCCCACCCTCGCGGCGGCCCGAGAACACCTGGCTCCGGGGGGCCGCGTGCTGATCGGTGAGTCGTTCTGGGACCGCGCCCCTTCACCTGCGGCCGTCGACATGTTCGGTGAACTCGCCGACCTGGCGACCACGGTGGACCACGTCGTCGCCGACGGATGGACCCCTGTCCACGCCCATGTCAGCACCCGCGGTGAGCTGGACGCATACGAGTGGGCCTGCTGGGGCTCGCTGGCCGCATGGGCTCTGGACCACCCTGACGATCCAGGTGCCGAACAGGCGCTGGAGACGGCCACCGCCGCGCGTTCGGAGTGGCTGCACGGCTACCGGGACAGCTTCGGCTTCCTCTGCATGGTGCTGCGTCGGACCTCCGAGTGATCGCGTAGGCCGCCGGTAAGCCCACGCACCCATGACGTCCCCCGCACCCGGGCCCCGCCATGGCCGCAGCCCCCGCGGCGGCCGGAAAGTGAAGAAACAGATGCAACCGACGTTCGTACTCGTGCACGGAGCATTCGCGAACTCCTTCTCCTTCGCGCCCCTTCAGGCCGAACTCGGCCTCCTCGGGCACCGCTCTGTCGCCGTCGACCTGCCCGGCCACGGGTTCCAGGCGACCTTCACCCACGCCTATCAGGCGCCGCAGGACCCCGCCGGTCTCGCGAGCGCGCCCGGCTCGATCAAGGGCGTCACGCTCGCCGACAACGTCGCGCACCTGATCGGCATCCTCGAACGGGCCAAGCGGAACGGCCCGGTGATCCTCGTCGCCCACAGCCGTGGCGGTGCCACGGTCACGGCCGCGGCCAACGCGCGCCCGGACCTGATCGACCGCCTCGTCTACGTCTCGGCCTGGGCCCCGGTCGACCTCGACGTCAACGACTACTACGCCGAGCCGGAGATGGCCACGGTCGACCCCGCGGCCTTCGCCGCGGCGCTGGCCGGGAACCCCGCCGACCTCGGCCTGCTCCGCGTCAACTTCCGGACTGCGGACCCGGACACCATCGCCGCGTTCAAGCTGGCCTTCTTCGCCGACGGCACCGACGAGCAGTTCCTCACCTTCCTCAACACCTTCCAGCCCGACGAGAACCTGGATGTCGGCGGCTCCGCCGACCGGGCGCAGGCCGCGGCCTGGGGCCGCATCCCCAAGACCTACATACGCCTCGCCGACGACGCGAGCCTGCCGCTCGTCCTGCAGGACCGCCTGATCCGCGAGGGCAACGAGTTGACGCCTGACAACCCGTACGACGTCCGCACACTGGAGGGCAGCCACCTGAAGTGGCTGGTCGACCCCGCGCCGGCGGCCCGCATCCTGGGCGCACTTGCCACGCTCCCCGCCCCGTCCGCCCAGGGCGCGATCGGAACGGGGTGACGGTTCGGCGGTGGTGGGACAAGGAACGAGAGTGTCCATGCGGGTGCACCCACCACCGCCCCGGCACTGAGATCGGACGCCGACCGGGTGACAGCCTTCGCCACGGTAGTCACCCGGGCTCCATGCCGACCCAGGATGGTCGGTCTGGCCAAGAAGCTACGGAAATAGGAGATCAACGAAGTGCGTGTGATGTTGTCGACGTATGGGTCACGTGGGGACGTCGAACCGTTGGTAGGACTGGCGGTGCGGTTGCGGGAACTCGGCGCGGAGGTGCGGGTGTGCGCGCCGCCGGACGAGGACTTCGCGGAGCGGCTGGCCGGGGTCGGAGTGTCCATGGTGGGCGTCGGGCAGTCAGCACGCACGCTGACTACTGCGGCGCCACCGCCGTCGAAGGTCAACCTGCCCCAACGTGCAGCGGAATTGATCGCCAGTCAGCTGCAGGTGATACCCGCGGCAGCCGAAGGATGTGACCTGCTGGTGGCGACGGGCGCAATGCCAGCCATCGCCGGGGCGCGGTCGGTGGCCGAGAAGCTGGACATCGGCTACGTATCCGCGATCTTCCAGCAGCTGACCCTGCCCTCGCCGCACCGCCCGCCGCTGGCGTACCCGGGGCAGCCGTTCCCGCCGGAGGTGACCGACGACCGGGCACTGTGGGACCTGGACGCCCAGAGCATCAACGCGCTGTTCGGTGAGGCGCTCAACACCAACCGGACGTCGATCGGCCTGCCCCCGGTGGACAACGTCCGCGACTACGCCTTCGGCGACCGGCCGTGGCTGGCGACGGACCCGGTGCTGGACCCGTGGCTGGAGACGCCGGACTACGACATCGTGCAGACCGGCGCGTGGGCGCTGCCCGACGACCGGCCGCTCCCGGCTGATCTGGTGGCCTTCCTGGATGCCGGTGCGCCGCCCGTTTACGTGGGCTTCGGCAGCATGGCCGTGCGCGCAGGGGAGGACGCGGCCCGGGCGGCCATCGAGGCGGTTCGCGTGAGCGGCCGCCGGGTACTCATCGGGCGCGGCTGGGCCGACCTGGGCCTCATCGACGACCGGGACGACTGCTTCGCAGTCGGCGAGGTCAACCACCAGCAGCTGTTCGGACGGGTAGCCGCCGTCGTGCACCACGGTGGCGCGGGTACGACGACGACGGCCGCTCGGGCCGGCGCTCCCCAGGTGGTGGTGCCCCAATTGGCGGACCAGCCGTACTGGGCCGGCCGGGTGGCCGAGCTGGGCATCGGCGTAGCGCACGATGGTCCGGTGCCGACCGCCGAGTCCCTGTCGGCCGCGCTCAAGACCGCCCTTGAACCGGAAACCGGCAGCCGGGCGAAGACCGTGGCCGGCACGGTCCGCACCGACGGGGCGATGGTGGCCGCGAAACTGCTGCTCGACGCTGTCAGCTGAGAGACACGAGAGGGGTTCGCGAGAACCACTCCCCGATGGCGGCCCGCTCCCGCTCCCGCTCCACCCCCACCGCCGCGGCCCCGGACAGCCGGCCCCGGCCGAAGCCGCCGTCCCCGCCCACCGACAGCCAGGGAGCGGGACGCGGGCGCTGACAGGGTGTTCGGCTTTGGGCGGGAGCGGCTGTTCCAGAATTCTGGAACAGCCGCCCGACCTCGCCACCCGGCCCAGTGCACGCCCGGCTCGTCCAGAGCGGCGCGCTGCGCCTGGTCGAGCCGGCGCTGCCGCTGCTCGCCCAGCCGGTCCCAGTCTCGCCGTTGGGTGTCCGACATCCTCGCCGTGCCGTGTCACGCCCGGCACGATGTTGTCCAGTCGCGCTCCGGCCGCGAGGGCCTGCTTCAGATCCTGGTGGCGTTGCCAGTCGACGGTCCAGCCGAGCGTCCACGGGTTCCAGTCGGGGTCGATCGCGGCCAGCGCAGCGGCCCGG
Organism: Streptomyces sp. NPDC001549; assembly: GCF_042894025.1. Lineage (NCBI taxonomy): Bacteria > Bacillati > Actinomycetota > Actinomycetes > Kitasatosporales > Streptomycetaceae > Streptomyces > Streptomyces sp. NPDC001549. Next base: position 2,932 of record NZ_JBIAVJ010000041.1, on the reverse strand, counting down.
CGCCGCGCCCGGTCGGGGTTTCCCTGCCCAGCCCGCCGGGCCGGCGCACGGTCGTGGGGTACTGCCCGATCGTTGTATCGAGGATGACCACGCCCCGTGGCGGCCGCGATGTTCATCGAGACCGGTCCCCTCGACTACTGGACCGGCCACGGCTATGCCGTCGTGGTCGGTGACCAGCGCGGCACCGGCAGGTCCGAGGGGCAGTTCGCGCTGTTCGGCCCCGCCGAGCAGCGCGACTTCTACGACACCATCGAGTGGATCGCCTCCCGCCCCTGGTCGACCGGCAAAGTGTCGATGATCGGGGAGAGCGCCTACAGCGTGAACCAGTGGCTGGCCGCCGCGCAGCGCCCGCCGCACCTGACCTGCGCGCTGATCTACAGCGGGTTCACGGACGTCTACCACGACGCCGTCTACCACGGCGGGCTCTACTCCATGGGGTTCCTCAACTACTTTCCGACCGACAACCTCCGCGCCGGCGCCACGATCGGCGGCGGCACTCCGCCCCGGCCCGGCGGCATCACCGCCGACCTCATCGGCATGACCCTGGACCGGCCCGTCTTCGACGACTGGTGGGGGCAGCGAGCGGTGAAGGTGGAGGACATCGACGTCCCTGTGCTCAACATCGCCTGGTGGTACAGCGTCGGCCTGCACCTGCGCGGTCAGCTCGACGGCTACGAACGGCTCACGGGCACCGACAAGCGCCTCGTCGTACTCGCCGGCACCGACAGCCACGAGCGCTACTACCAGCCCGATTTCCTCGACACCTACATCCGCCCCTGGTACGACCACTGGCTCAAGGGCGTCGACAACGGCGTCATGGACGGCCCTGCGGTTCGTATCCAGGTCGCCAACTCCGGGCGCCAGCCGCGGGAAGAAGCCGAATGGCCACCCCGGCGCGCCGTGCCGATCACGCTCTACCTGGACCCCGAACCCGCACACGCCGTCCTCTCACTCAACGACGGCAGCCTCGCCACCACCCCACCCACCGGGCCGGCCCAAATGGCGACCGTCTACGACTACCCCAACCCCGAGTGGACGGTGGGCACCACCGTCATCACCGACGGCATCCCACAGCCCACCCGGGCCATCCTCACCTTCACCACCGCGCCCCTGGAACACGACACCGAGGTCACCGGGAAGATCACCCTGGTGCTGTACGCGGAGTCCGACCAGACCGACACCGACTTCCACGTCAAGATCTCCGAGCAGAAGGCCGTGCCCAAGCTCAAGGAGATCCTCATGCGCAGGATCGCGAAGAACGTACCGCCGCCCTCCGCCATGGTCACCCGCGGCTGGCTGAAGGCATCCCACCGCACCCACCCGCCCCAGCCGATCGAGCCGGGAACCGTCGTCCGCTACGAGATCGAGGTCTGGCCGACCTCCTACCTCTTCCCCAAGGGCAGCCGAATCCGCCTGGAGATCGCCAACGGCGACTCGGCGGTCGCCGACGGCCTGTTCCACCACTACTACGGCCACAAGGCGGGCCGCGACCTCATCCACCACGACGCCGACCACCCCTCCCACCTCGTCCTGCCCGTCATCCGCCAACCCGCCGACTGACAAGGGAGCATCCACCGTGGCCACCACATCGTCCTCACCGAGACCGCCCGCCTGCCACCCCACCGACACCCCCGGCAGAGCGGCTCGACCGGCTGCCATCGGCATCGGCCTCCTCACGAATCTCGTCTACGCCGTCGTCCTCACCGCCGTCGCCGGGTACGACCTGAAGGCCCCCGCAGCGTTCGGCCGGACGGCCCAGACCGTTCAGATCGGCGTGGTGATCGCCGCCTCCGTCGTCCCCGTGCTGCTCGGCTGGGGACTCCTGGAGCTGCTGGAACGATTCGTCCCACGGCGGGCCACCCTCATCTGGTCGACACTCGCGATCCTGCTGCTCGTCGGCGGTCTTCCCTGCAACGGGGCCGGCGTCACCGCAACCGACCAGTTCCTGCTGGCCCTTATGCACCTGGTCGTCGGCGCGGCGGTGATCCCCGCATTCGTGATCACGTCGCTGCGTAAATCCTGACGCCCGGCTCGGGCCGTCCGACGAGCGCGTGGTGCACATCGCCGAGGCCATTGAAGAGGTCTGCGCCCCCCGGCCGAATGGGCGCCGCCCCGTAGGCCCTCGCCGACGCCAGCGCCCAGATCCCTTCCTCGCCCGGCCCACGACACGGGCCGCCCCGCCCACCCCGGAGACCGCCATGACGATGGCCTACCTCGCCCAACCCGACCAGCAGCAGACGGGGAGGAGATCGCAGCGGTGGTGGTACTCAAGCCCGAAGGACAGGCCACCGCCGAGGAGATCCGCGACCACGTCAAGGCACAGGTGGCCGCGTACAAGTACCCGCGGATCGTCAAGCTCACCGATGCACTCCCCAAGGGGCCGACAGGGAAGGTCCTCAAACGGGACATCGTCATCACCCCCACCGGTTCCTGACCCGTGTCACATCCCGCCAACGGTGTTGTCCCGCCTGCTGCCGGCCCCTCACGCCCGAGGACCAGGAGCGCGCCTTCACGCACGAGTAGCCGGAGCTCACCAGTGAACAGCCCCGAAGGGCGGGGCCCCACGACATCGACAGGAGGCCCTGCTATGGCCAGCCCTGCCCTGATCCACCCGATCGCGGCCGCCGTCGGCGCCACGCGCGCGGCCGCCGCATGGGCCTGCCGCCGCTACAAGGCCGCGGCCCTGGACGGCGTGTACCCCGGCTCTCCGGAACACCAGGCCGCGCTCAAGTCGGTCGAGGACCGCACCGCACCCCAGTTCACGTACTAGCCCGTACCTGCCGACCACGACGCAGGCCGCGCACGACCAGACGGCCATCGACCATGACGCATGGAAGATCCGTCCGCCGTCCCGGCGGATCGTGAGGGACAGGCCCCACCCACGAGAACCACCGGCCGGCCCCCGTTCAACCCGGAAGACATCCGTCCCGCG
>NZ_JBIAVJ010000040.1:0-52161 GCF_042894025.1 Streptomyces sp. NPDC001549 | reverse complement strand
TCGCCCAGCTTGACCGAGATGATCGCCGTCAGACCCTCGCGGATGTCCTCGCCCGCGAGGTTGTCGTCCTTCTCCCGCAGCAGCTTCTTGTCGCGCGCATAGCGATTGACGACCGTCGTCAGAGCGGTCCGGAAGCCTTCTTCATGGGTGCCGCCGCCGTGGGTGTGGATCGTGTTCGCGTACGAGTACACGCTCTCGGTGTACTGGCTGTTCCACTGCATCGCGATCTCCACCGACAGCAACCGTCCCGGGTCCTGCGCCTCCACGCCGATCACGCTCGGGTGTACCGGCTCACCCTTGCGGCCGTTGAGGTGCCGGACGAAGTCCGCGATGCCCCCGTCGTACCGGTAGGACACCACCCGCGGCGACCCCTCGTCGCCGCCCTCGGCCGCCGAGGCGGCGGCCCGCTCATCGGTGAGGGTCAGGGTAAGACCCTTGTTGAGGAAGGCCATCTCCTGGAAGCGGCGCGAAAGCGTCTCGAAGGAGTACTCGGTCGTCTCGAATATGGCGTCGTTGGCCCAGAAGGTGATCGTGGTGCCGGTCCGGTCGGTCTCCTCGTGGCGAGCGATCGGTCCGGTCGGCTCTCCGTGCTCGAAGAACTGGCTCCACCGGAACCCGTCCGCCAGCACCTCGGCCGTCAGGCGGCTCGACAGGGCGTTGACCACGGAAAGGCCCACCCCGTGCAGACCGCCGGAGACCGAGTAGCCGCCGCCTCCGAACTTGCCGCCCGCATGCAGGACCGTGAGCACCACCTCCAGCGCCGGCCGGCCCGTCCCCGGGTGCAACCCGACCGGGATCCCGCGGCCGTTGTCGGTGACCCGTACTCCACCGTCGGCCTGGATCGTCACGTCGATCCGGTCGGCGACACCTGCCATCGCCTCGTCCACGGAGTTGTCCACGATCTCCTGCACCATGTGGTGCAGGCCCGGCGCCCCGGTCGAGCCGATGTACATGCCGGGCCGCTTGCGGACCGCGTCCAGGCCGTCCAGAACCTGGATCGCACGGGCGTCGTAGGAATCTGACGCGGGGCCCGCGTCGGTGATCTTGGCGCTGGTATTGAGTGCCGGAACGCCGGATTCGGTCAAGGCGATGCTCACTTTCAGACACGACGAACTCCGCTGACGCGCACGCGCACGACAGCGATGGGGACGCTGACTGGTGGGCCGCTCCAGGGCATGGCGAAGCACGCCCTCGGCCGTTGAAGTCCGGTCGCGCACCTCGTGACCGGACTGCTCCACTGTACCGGCCCACCTGACTCGCGATAGGGCAAGGAAGACCCTGAAGGCTACTGTGCGGCGATATCAGGAGTGGAGATTAATCCCCCCACTAAAGTTTCACCAGAAGGCTTCAGATCGCCTCTCACGGGCCCTGCCGGGCTGCCTGAGGTGAGCGATCAAGGCACGAGTTCACCATCACGCTGCGTTGCCTGGTGTCGCCATGGCGGCGAGCTGCGGACGGCAGCGACCAGGAGCGCCGGGAGGCTGAGTGGCGAGCGAGTGGCGAGCCCGGTGAACCGGAGTCACCTTGCCCGCCGATGGCGGCCGAGCGGCCCGAACGGCCGCCATCGCAGAGAAGTGACCAGGCCGGACGAGAGGGTGCCGGACCAGACGGGCCGCATCGGACCTCACCCCTGCCTGGCAGGGTTCCGTCCATGAATGATCATCTGATGGACGCGGACTGACCGCCCTGAGCCCTCCGTCACGACCACCGCCTCGCCGCCCGCTCACGTTCCGCGGGCTACGGATGGCGGTGTTCGCACTCGCCTGCCTGCCCGCAGTGCAGCTCAGCCCACTACAGCGCTCATCGTGTCGACCGCGCAGTGCCATGCACAGTGTCAGGCGTCAGGCGTCAGGCGTCAGGCCTCAGGCGTTCGTGGCTGGTTGGCGTGCGGTGAGCTCCGCCTGGTGCAGCCAGTCGATGTACCAGTGGGCGAAGGTGACCGGCTTCCCGGCCTGGTCGAGGAGCGGGACGAGGTCGGCGTCGTCCGCCCGGCAGTCGGACCAGATGGTGCCGCGGTGGGTGCCGTTGACGATCAACCACTCTCTCTGGGCGCAGCCGAGGTGGGAGATCACGATGGCGCCGACGGTGCGCTCGGGGGCGAACATCAGGGCGTCCCAGCGTTCGTCCCACGCTTCGATGGCGTCGTCGAAGTCCTCGATCTCGTCGAAGTCCTCTTCTTCAGGGCGAACAGCGAGAAGCGCGTCGAGGTCTTCGGGATCCGGGCCGTGGTCAGGAAAAGGCTGGGCGAGCATGGCCAGATCGGCCAGGTCGGCGCCGTCTCCTTCCCAACGCCAGCGACCTTGCACGCGGCGAACGGGGAAGAGGCCGTACGCAGGACCCGCGCCGCCGGCACCCACGCAGGTGAGGAAGCTCCGGTAGTCATCCGGCAACCGCACACCCACCTGCGCTTCGAGTTCGGCAAGTCCCTCATCGTCCAGTGGGTCTTCCAGGACCCACCCGTGCCAGAGCGAGCCGAACACCTTGCCGTTCGACGGCTGGGCGCCCAACGCCACCACACGCTGACGGACCCCGCTCCACTGCTGATCGACCATGCCCAGACCGTACGCGGAGCCAGTGACAGCGGAAACGGCCTGGTGTCACGCACGCCCTGCGGGATACCGCAAGCGCCCCTACGGGCCGAGCGACGGGCTCAGCCGTACGTCGGCGGACGGCCCCGCCTGCGTCGCGTGCGGCAGAACGTGTGAAACTCCTGCCACAGCTGCCCTGTCCCGACCGACCGGGCAGCACCGTCACGGGGTGGGGACGTACATGAGTGGGACCGAGAACACCGTCGAAGCCGTGCCCGAAGCCGTGCCCGACGACGGGAGCGGTGCTGAGACCGGGGCCGGGAGCGGCGCCAGGAACAGGAAGAGACTCAAAGCAACCGCCGTCGTGCTCGCCGGACTGGGGTTCATCGTCGGCGGTTCACTGCTGGCTCCGGATCCGGAGCCTTCCGGGTGGGTGGCGGAGCCGGCCTCGTCGAAGCCCCAGTACTCCGGTCCGGGGCCGACGATTGAGCAGGTCACGGCGGACTTCGAGGCCGCGGCCGCCACTGCCGGACTGGGGCCGGCGGCCCCGTCCCGATCGTTCGTGGCGCCTGGGTGCCTGGCACCCTGGGAATCCTACGAGCGCGTGAGTGATGCGCGGTTGGCCGCGCTCCTGGACGACCTCACCGGCCGCCAATGGCGGCTCACCGGGCGGCACAAGAGGCCCCCCACCGTCGCGTCTTCGCTGACCAAAGGCACATGGCGTCTCCTGGTCGTGCACGAGAAGAGGCCCGGCTCGCGTGAGCATCTCTCGCTCCTGGCCGCGAACAGCACTCCTGCCTGTGAGGAGGCGTTCAAGCAGGCGCAGGATGCCGGCACCCAAGCCGTCTAGGGCTTGCCGCCTCTACCGGGTCGGTGAGGCCCGGTAGGAAACGGTGACCGGACCCCTGAACTCCTCGGCAGGCACCCCGGTCTGGCCGGACGGGGCCCAGGACTACTCGTCGATGTTCAGGCGGGCGATGTCCGCGGCGTACGCGGCGGTGCGGAGCGCCGTGGTACCCGACACGAACAGGCCGGCACCTCCGATGGCGAAGGGGAGGGAGAGCAGCAGGCCGGCGGTGATCGGGCCCCAGTCACGCGCGCCGTCGCAGGTGTCGCCCTCGTCCACGAGGTAGGACTCGCGGAGGTATCCGGTCTCGTGGAAGGCCCGGGACTTGCACTCGACAGCACCGCGCTGGCCGTCGACGCTGAAGGGGAACACGAGCAAGTACCCCAGCCACAGCCAGATGAGTACGGCCACGGCCATCAGGCCACGGCCCCAGCCCTGTTCGCGCAGCCCCCGCACCCGGAACTCCGTGTCGTACACCTGGGCCGATGAGTTCATAGGGGTGACGTCCATACGGGTGAATCTAACCGAAACGGTTGACCTCGTCCTCTCGACTTCGGGGTGACCCACTGGGCTCCTGGTCCTGGACGGAACCGATGTGCGCGACCGGCTGCGGGACGAGGCCCGGATGCTGGAGCAGCTCGCACCGCTGGGGGTCACGCCCGGGAAGGTGCATCTGTTCGACGAGCAGGGGGACTTGTTCCTCGCCGAGGAACTCGTGCCCGGACAGCCCCTGAACCTGTGGCAGTCGGCGCGCGCCCGGGACGGCGGCCCCGGCGCGGACGAGGCGGCGGCCGCCCACGGCGTCCCCGAGGAGGAGAACGGCCTGGAGCGGTTCCTGACGGCGACACGGTGCCAGAACTTCCTGACGCCGCCGCGTCGCCACCGGGCCTTCCCCCTCGTCGAATTCCTCTGAGGCCCGCGCCGGCCCGCCGCTTCGTGCCGGCGTCGACGCGAGGAGGACGTCGGCACGAAGCGCCCGAGGGCGACAGGGGACGGCAGGGGCGACCCGCGCGCGGACCGCGCTCCCCCGCTCCCGGCACCGCGCGTCAACCGGCCGTGCAGGGCGGGACCGCCGACGGTCACCAGGACGAACAGGAACCCGGCAGTGATCAGAGCCGGTTCGGAGAACCACAGTCCGGCGAGCCAGTCGACGACCAGGGCCACGGCCACGAGGAGCACCTTCGCCGCCACCAGACCGAAGAACAGACCCCGGTCCACCGGGGTGTGCCCGCCGCGGGCGAGACGGCGGCCGACGAAGCGTCCGGCCACGCTGACACAGAGCACCACCACGAGGACGCGCAGTGCGTGCTCCCACGCGGGCGTGTCCCCGCCGAAGGCCCAGACGCCGCCCACGGCCGCACCCGCGGCGGCGTAGGCGAGCATGCGCGTGGGCCGGGCCGACCGCGTACGCGCCCCGGTTCGGCTCGGCCGGGAACAGACTCGGGTGCTGTAGACGGACATGTCTCGCCTTTCATTACAGAAAGCAAGCATTAGTTACAAATATTTACAAAACAACTTGCACTCCGAGTGTCATATCTTCGAGCGTGAATCGTCAAGCCCCGACCTCGGCGACGCGGCCGGATCCACGCGGTGACCCGGTCGGGTGGCACCGCCGCCCCGCAAGGCCTCCGCGGCGGAAAGTCCCCGGTAGAGGTGGTCCATGGCGCCACAGCTGCGGACATTGGAGGCCCAGGAATGGGACACCTGGTACCGGACCCTGGAACGGGCCTTCGGCGGCCCGCCCACACCCCCGGAGGCGCGCGAGCTGTGGGAGAGCCTGACCGAACACGACCGGTCCATCGGCGCCTGGGACGGCGACGCGTGCGTGGGCACCGCAGGAGCCTTCTCGCTGCGCCTGTCGGTACCGGGCACAGCCCTGGTCGACACGGCCGGGGTGACGATGGTGAGCGTGGCCGCCACGCACCGCAGACAGGGGCTCATGGCGGCGATGATGCGACGCCGGCTGGACGACGTCCGCGAGCGGGGTGAACCGCTGGCGGCCCTGGTGGCGTCCGAGCCCGGCATCTACGGCCGCTTCGGCTACGGCATGGCCACGCAGCAGCTGTCCGCGACGATCGACACGGCGCGCGTACGACTGGAGGTACCGGCCGGCCCCGGCACGGTCGGGGTACACCTGCGGTACGCCGACCCGCTGTCCGCACTGCCGGCCTGCGAAGCGGTGTACACGGACCAGGTGGCGGCCGCCCGGGCATGCCGGCCCGCGCACCCGGGTGGGAGCGCTTGGCCGTGCTGGCACCCCAGGGCGGCGTCCCGCTGACCGCCCCCGCCCGGGCCGGGCGGGCCGGTGAGCTGAGCGGGGGAACGCTCGAACGGGCCTCACTGGCCTTCGGCAACGAGGCCGCCCCCTGGCTGCCGCACTCCTTCCAGGGGCCGCCGGCCCGGCTTCCCCACCGGCCTTCGCGCCGCGGGACACCCTTCCAAAATACCCCCGGGGGTACCTCTGCTACGCTCGAAATATACCCCCGGGGGTAAACTTCAAGAGAAGGAGTGACCGCGTGTTCTTCATAGACACCCTTGACCTGGAAGGGCTCGGCAACCGCAGCTACCTGGCCGGCGGCGCCCGCACGGCCGTGGCGGTGGACCCCCCGCGCGACATCGACCAGGTACTCGCCGCGGCGGCCCGCCGAGGGGTGCGGATCTCCCACGTCGTGGAGACCCACATCCACAACGACTACGTCACCGGCGGCCTGGACCTGGCCCGCATCTCGGGCGCCGCATACCTGGTGCCCGCCGCGGCCCGCGTGTCCTTCGCCCGCACCTCCGTCCATGACGGCGACACCGTCACCGTGGACGAGGGAATCACCCTGCGGGCACTGGCCACCCCCGGACACACCCCGCACCACACCTCCTACGTCCTGGAGGAGCAGGGTGCGGCCGTAGCCGTGTTCACGGGGGGCTCCCTGCTGATCGGCACGGTCGGACGGCCCGACCTGGTCGAACCGCGACTGACCGAGGAACTGGCCCGTGCCCAGCACGCCTCCGCGCACCGGCTGGCCGCCGAGCTGGCGGACGAGACCGAGGTGCTGCCCACCCACGGGTTCGGAAGCTTCTGCTCCGCGGCCCAGGCGGACGGGGACACCACCACCATCGGCGAGGAGAAGGCGCGCAACGACGCCCTGGTCCAGGACGTCGACGCCTTCGTCTCCGCCCTGCTGGCGGGGCTCGACGACGTGCCCGCCTACTACGCCCACATGGCACCGGCCAACGCCGCGGGCCCGGCCCCGGTCGACCTCACCCCACCTCCCGTGGCGGACGCCGCCGACATCGCGGCCCGGCTGGCCGCCGGCGAGTGGGTGGTCGACCTGCGCAACCGCATCGCCTTCGCCCAAGGGCACGTCGCGGGGTCCTTCAACTTCGAGGCCGACGGGAAGATCGCCACGTACTTGGCGTGGATGATCCCGTGGGGCAGGCCCGTCACCCTCCTCGCGGAATCCCCCGAGCAGCTGGCGAAGGCTCAGCGCGAACTGACCCGGGTCGGTATCGACCGGCCCGCGGCCGCAGCCACCGGAGAGCCGGCCGAGTGGCTTTCGGCGGGTGAGCGGCTCCAGAGCTTCCCGCGGGCGACGTTCGCCGACCTCGCCGCCCTGGACCCGTACGAGCACCGGATCGTGCTCGACGTACGGCGGGACTCCGAGCGTGCGGAAAGCCGGATCAAGGGCTCGCTGCACATCCCGATCCACCAGCTCCACCGCCGCCAGGACGAGGTACCAGCCGGAGTGGTGTGGGTGCACTGCGCCGGCGGGATGCGCGCGGGGATCGCAGCCTCCCTGCTCGACGCCGCCGGACGCGATGTCGTAGCCGTCGACGACGCCTTCGACGCCGCCCGGCACGCAGGCCTCCAGATGGCCACGGGCCTCGACGGTCTCGGCAGCTGACGTTCGCCCTCCCCACTTCCGAAGAGAGAAGGACCCGCACATGTTCCTGTTCCGCCGCGGCCCCGTCCGCGTGACTCCGGCCCAGGCCCTGCAACGCACCCGCGACACGGACGCCGTCCTGTTCGACGTACGCGAGCGCGCCGAGTGGGCGGCCGGGCGCGCGCCCGGAGCCGTACACGCCCCGCTCTCCACCCTGATGACCGGTGCCGGCCTGCCGCCGGCCGCCCAGGGCCGGCCGCTGGTGGTGATCTGCCGCTCCGGGCACCGCTCCCGGCAGGCCGTGAAACTCCTGACCGGCCGCGGGGCGGAGGCCGTCGACGTCAAGGGCGGCATGAACGCCTGGGCCGCAGCCGGGCTGCCCGTTGTCGACGGCCGTGGAAGCAGCGGCTCGATAGCGTGAGCGCGGTCATCCTCGCGCTGGTCGCCGGGGCCGTCATCGGCCTCGCCCTCGGCGCCCTGGGAGGCGGCGGGAGCGTACTCGCGGTCCCCGCCCTGATCTACCTGCTCGGCTTCACCCCGGCGGCGGCCACCACAGCGTCCCTGATCATCGTCACCGCCACATCCGCCACCGCCCTTTACCCGCACGCCACCTCCGGCAACGTCCGCTGGAAGACCGGGGCCCTCTTCGCAGCCACCGGCATACTCCCCGCCGTGGCGGCGGCCGGCCTCGCCGCGCGGCTGCCCGAACCACTGCTGACCGCGGCGTTCGCCGCCGTCGCGGGCCTCGCCGCGCTGCGCATGCTCAGAATCCCGGCAACCTCCGACGGGTTGCGCCCGGTGCGGCCGATACGAGCCGCCGGAGCCGGGGCGGGGCTGGGCGCCGTCACCGGGTTGCTGGGCGTCGGCGGCGGATTCCTCGCCGTCCCGGCCCTCGTCGGAGCCCTGGGCCTGCGCATGCGGGCGGCCGTCGGCACCAGCCTGCTCGTGATCACCGTCAACTCGCTCGCTGCGTTCGCCGCCCGCACCGACAGCACCACACCTCTGCACTGGGCGGTCATCGCACCTTTCACCGGCGCCGCGATCCTCGGCGCCTGGGACGGCAAACGCCTCGCCGCCAAGGTCACGGGTTCCACCCTGCAACGGAGCTTCGCCGTCGTGTTGCTGGCCGTCGCGGCCTTCATGCTGACCGACGCGATCCGCTGACGCCGTAGGGGGTGTCTTGCCGCAGCACGCCCACACAGCTCACCCGGCGTCCGACCCCGGACGCCGGACCTCCTGAAAGGAAGAAGTCCGCCATGGCCATCCCCCACACCCTCGACCCCGCGCAGGCCCGCACCCGCCTGCAAGAGCTCACCGTCCTCGACGTCCGCACCCCCGGCGAATACGCCGCAGGGCACCTGCCCGGCGCCCTGAACATCCCCCTCGATCAGATCTCACGCGCACTGCCCGACATCCGCCACGCCGCTGACCGCAGGGGCATCCTCGTCGTCTGCGCCTCCGGAGCACGCTCCGACCGTGCCTGCAGGACGCTCGCCGAGCACGGCATCACCGCTGCCACCCTCACCGGTGGTACCGGTGCCTGGTCGGCCGCCGGCCACGGCCTCCATCGTCCCGAGCGCCCCTTCCGCACCACGTGGGGCATGGAACGCCAGGTACGTCTGACGGCCGGCGCCCTCGTCCTGGCAGGCTTCGGGCTCGGGGTGATCCACCCCGCCTTCCGGTTCCTCTCCGTCGCGGTCGCCGGCGGTCTGGCCTACTCCGCGCTCTCCGACACCTGCGGCATGGCAGCCGTCCTCGCCCGGCTCCCCCACAACCGTCCCCGCCGGGGCGACCTCGATGCCGCGCGCGCAGCCCTCCGCAGCGACTGACCGCCACACATACCCCCTGGGGTACCATGCACGGGAGAGATGTCAATCAGGAGGCACCCGGTGAAGGTCGACGAAGCAGCGGTCAGCTCAGTCCTCAACCGGCTGCGCCGCGCCCAGGGGCAGCTCGCAGGAGTCATCGCCATGATCGAAGCCGGACGTGACTGCAAGGACGTCGTCACCCAGCTCGCCGCCGTCTCCAAGGCACTCGACCGCGCCGGCTTCAAGATCGTCGCCAGCGGCATGCGCCAGTGCATGAACAACGCCGACGAGACCCAGGCCCCCATGACCGAGGAAGAACTCGAAAAGCTCTTCCTCGCCCTGGCCTGAGCGTCGTCGCCGCCGCCGTCCGGAAGACGGCGAGGACGGCCCGGCCGGCGGAGCCCACGTGGCTTCGACCCGCCTGGTGTCACCGATCGAGCGCACGGTTCGCCATGGCCACGGAGCACCCCTCCGCTGCTGTGACAAGAGGGAACTCCGTCCAGACGGTCTTGCCGTCCCGGGTGTAGCGGGTGCCCCATCGTTCGGTGAGCTGGGCCACCAGGAAGAGACCACGCCCGCCCTCATCGGTGGTGCGTGCCCGTCGTAGGTGCGGAGCGGTGCTGCTGCTGTCGGAGACCTCGCAGATCAGGCTGCGATCACGGATGAGCCGCAGGGTCACCGGCGTGCCGCCGCCGTACCGGTAGGCGTTGGTGACCAGTTCGCTGATGACCAGTTCGGCGGTGAAGGCCATCTCCTCCAGGCCCCACCCGATCAGTGTGGCCTCCGCCAGGTGCCGCGCCCGGGCGGCGGCGGTCGGTTCTGCGGGCAGTTCCCAGGAGGCGACCTGCTCCGGCGCCAGCACGCGGGTGCGGGCGAGGAGCAGTGCGACGTCATCCGGTGGGTGATCCGGCAGCAGGGCGTCCTGCACCGCCGCGCAGGTCTCCTCCAGCGAGCGGCCGGGCCGGGCCAGGGCTTCCCGCAGCCGCTCGAGTCCCTCGTCGAGGTCGAGGCCACGGGCCTCGACCAGGCCGTCCGTGTACAGCGCCAGCAGGCTTCCCTCGGCGAGTTCCAGTTCGGCGGACTCGAACGGGAGTCCGCCCAGACCCAGTGGCGGCCCCTCGGGAAGGTCGGGCAGGCTCACCGTGCCGTCGGAGGTCACCACGGCGGGCGGCAGGTGGCCCGCCCGCGCCAGGGTGCAGCGCCGGGAGGTGGGATCGTAGACCGCGTAGAGACACGTCGCGCCGACGATCTGCCGGCCCCCCGAGCTTCCGTCGGCAGGCTCCTGCTCATCTGCCAGGCGGTTGACCAGGTCGTCCAGGTGGGAGAGGACCTCGTCCGGAGCGTAGTCGAGGCCGGCCAGGGTGTGCACGGCCGTGCGCAGGCGGCCCATGGTGGCCGCGGCGTGCAGACCGTGGCCGACGACATCGCCGACGACGAGGGCGACGCGTGCCCCGGAGAGGGGGATGACATCGAACCAGTCGCCGCCGACGCCGGTGGCGGGATCGGCCGGCAGATAGAGGTGCGCGACCTCGACCGCGCTGTGTTCGGGCAACTCCTGCGGCAGCAGGCTGCGCTGCAAGGTCAGCGCGGCCTGATGCTGCTGGGTGTAGCGGCGGGCGTTGTCGATGCACAGGGCGGCCCGCGCGGCGAATTCCTCCGCGAGCGTGAGGTCGTCCTCCTCGAACGGCTCGGGCCGCTCGGCCCGCCACAGGCTGAGCAGGCCGAGGAGCAGGCCGCGGGCCGTCAGCGGTACGACGATCAGTGAGTGCGCGTCCAGGTCGAGGGCGCGCCGTCTGCGCTCATGGTCCTGGAAGTACCAGGCGGGGCTGCTCCGGAGCACCGGTTCGAGGATGGACTGCTGTTCGGCGAGGCACCTGGCGTGCGGGGTACGAGGGTCGAAGCGGAAGACCTCTCCGGCGGAGTGCATCACCTGCAGCGCCTCTGCCACGACCGACTGGACGGCCATTCTGCGGACCGGTCCGCTCGTCTCCTCGGCGGTCTCGTCGCCCCGGGCCACCGACTCCAGCAGATCCACCGAGACGGCGTCCGCGAGCTCGGGGACGGCGACGTCGGCCAGCTCCCGGGTGGTCTGGGCGAGATCCAGTGTGGTCCCGATGCGGGCGCTCGCCCGGTTGAGCAGGGCGAGCCGCCGCCGGGCCCGGTAGCGGTCGGTGACATCCTCCACCAGTTGGGTGACCCCGAGGATCCCGCCGGAGGGGTCCTCCATCCGGAACGCCGACACCGACACCACCCGTTCGTGGTCGGGGTCACTCCTCAGGCGGCAGGGCTGCTCGGTGAAGATCAGCGGGGCGCCCGTGTCCAGCACCCGTTGCAGCCGGGTTTCGATGGTCTTCAGGTCCGGACCGATGAGGAAGTCGCCGATCCGGCGGCTCCGGATCTCCGCCGCGGGAAGTTGCGTGAACCGGGCCAGCGCCCGGTTGATCCGCAGGATGCTCAGATCGGGGGCGTGGACGGACAGACCGATCGGGGAGCGCCGGAACAGACCGTCCAGGACCGACCGGTCCGTCTCCCACCGCAGCACCTCCTCCGCCGGGGCGACGACGAGGAACCACTCGCGGGCCGATCCGGCACGGATGACGGCGCGGGCGCGGAAACCCAGCTCCACCCGCCGCCCGCTGCGGTGCAGGACGGGCAGGACACCGGACCAGCCCCGGTCGCGCTCGCACGCGGCCACCGCGTCCAGAATCGCCTCGCGATCACGCGAATCGAACAGGAACTCGGCCGCCTTGCGCCCCAGCACCTCATCGGGCGGGTAGCCGAGGTGCTCCTGTGCGCGCTCGCTCCAGCCGACGACCCTTCCGTGGCCGTCCAGTACCGCCGAGGCCGAGTTGTGCAGCGCGAACGGGTCCTCGGGCACCTCGCCCGATCCCGGCACCGGCGCGTCCATCGCTGCCACCCTTCGACCTGCCGAACGGACCGCACAGCGGGCATTGCCACAGCGACTACCCGGCGTGATCAGAGACCAGGGGTCGAGCAGTCGGCATACCTTCAGTATCCCCGCGCCGCCGCACGTCGGCAGAGGGTCGCCCGCCGTGCGCCCCCGAGTCCGCCGGGCCCCGCCCGCCCGGCCCGTCGGCGGGGCCGGGCAGGGGCCGTGGACGGCGCGGATGCCGCACACCGGAGCTGGGGATCCTGACGACATGAATGCCGTCCTCACCAGTCTCGTCGCCGTCTTCGCAACGCTGGCCGGGTCCAGCCTCACCTTCGTCTTCCAACGGCATACCGCCCGGCAGGCGGAACGGTTCGCCCGAGATCAACGGCTGTGGCACGAACGGATCGGCGCCTACAGCGCCTTCGCGGCGGCTCTCACCGACTTCCGCCGGAGTCAGAACGACCGCTGGCACTTGGAACAGGACGACCCGGACAGCCCTCGGTCGATCAGCGCTCGTGAAGCGTCCTACCAGCGGCGGGCGGACTCGACAGCGGCACTCTGCCGAGTCCACCTCATCTGCGGCGATTCCGCCTTGATCCAGCTGGCCCAGGAGGCTCTTGACGCCACGGCCGGGATTCATGTGGCACAGGACGAAGAGGACCGCGCGGGGCGGGGGGAGACGGCACGTCTCGCGCTCGAAAGGTTCCTTGCCGGCGCCTCACCGCAGGCTCGCTGACCGCGCGGTCGACCCGGCCCCCGGGGACAGCCACGGGCTGCCCCCGGACGGCCCTGGGCGAGCCGGGGGCCGGGCCGCCGTCAGCCCTGCGGGGCGGCCGGTTTGGCGTCCTTGGACAGCGGCACCTCTCCGGTGTTGTCGACGTGACGGGCGGCGACCCACACGGCCTGGTCGCGCAGCAGGTACCAGATGCTGTTGCCGTCGATGGTCTGCGCGTGCACCTTGCTGTGCAGGCCGATCACGGTGCCGTGGTTCAGGTTGCCGACGAGGGAGGCGTCGGTACTCGGGTATCGCCGCAGGTTGACGCCGCTACTGCTGACGACCGTGCCGAACGGCTGAGCTGGACTGGGCATCGTGACCTCCAAGGGAACGCCTGAGCGGCGGGACGTGGTCCGGTATGCGGACGGGTTGCCTGCACGGTAGAGCCAATGCCCGTCGGGGAGCCGGAGGCGTGCGGGGCATCACCACGACCGCGACCGGGCGTCATTCCGATGGTTCCGTCCCGCGTCGTCGGACGCCGCTTTCAACGATTCAGCTGAACAATGATGACGGTTCAATTACCCTCTGTAGTGGACATCCAGCCGTCGAGCACGGCTCCGCAGATCGCGATCAGCACGGATACGGCGTGCTGCACGGCCCGATGACCGCCGATCCGGATCGCGAACCCGGTGCGCACGCCGGCCTTCCGGTTGCCGCGTTCATTACGGTGCGTGACGATCGAGGAGGGGGTGTCGAGGAGGGGGTGTCGAGACGCCGGCGACACAGCCGCACGAACGGGCGCGCTGACGGCCGTTGACGACGCCTGTCGGAGTGCCGGCATCGCATGGGACACACCGAGCCGCATGACGACGGCCGCAGGGCTTCCCCCACACCCGGAACCATCGGAGGCACCGAGATGACCACACTCTTCTTCGACATCGGGGCGACATTGGCGGACGGCCGTGTCGAGGCAGACGGATCCTGGCTGTTGCGTCCTCGCCCCCGGGTCCTGCAGGTTCTCGATGCTTTCGCAGGGGAACCCCAGGGCATCATCTCCGACCCGGGCACCGAACAGGATGCGGTCGCGCAGGTCACGGAAGCCCTCCATGAGGCGTTCCCCGACCGGTTCACGGATGACCGCCTCATTCACTTCGGCCCCAAGACCAGCCGCGCGATCTTCGACGACGCGGTCGCGAGCACCGGCGGCGCGGCCGACGACTGCGTCTTCGTGGGTGAGGACCACGACGAGCGCGCGTTCGCCCGCACGGCGGGCATGCGTGTCGCACCCCACCCCGTGTTCACGCGGGCCGCCATCGAGAACCGCCCGGTCTTCTGGACGAGGATCGACGTGCCGGAGGGCGGGAGCCTGGGCGTGCTGGAGTCGGTGGCGAACAGCACGGAGGCCGTTCCCGCGCATGTCGCCTCCCCTCGGCTCGTGCTCGCGATGGCGACCGCACTCGGAGTCGAGACGCTCCGACAGGCAGGGTTCACGGCCGACGTCCGGGAACAGGTGGAGGACACGGCGGCATTCCTGATCAGGGACGACCGCTCGGTCCCGGTGCCGGAGGCCCTCGCGGGCGCCTCGGCGGAGTCCCGGACGGCGGCCGAAGGGGCGATGCGCGCAGCGGCCGCGTTCTGCTTCGCCTCCGGCGAACTGACCGGGTACCCGCGGCAGATCTCGTCGCTCGGGCCGGCGCCCGGCGGTGTCTACGTCGCCGCGCCCGCCGGTGTCCCGATCGAGGAGGTGCACCCGCAGGGAGCCAAGCCCGGACACACCGAGCGGCTGCTCCCGGACCCGGCGCTCCTGTCACGTCCTGGTGAAACGCAGGCCGAGGCGTTCGCCCCGGCCCTGCCGGCCGGGTTCGCCGAGACGGGGAACGGTCTTCCCTCCCCCGAGACTCTCGCGGCCGTACGCGCGACCGTGACGCCCGAGGTGCTGCGTGCCCACGTGGCACGCATCTCCGGCGTCGAGCCGCTGGTCCCGGGCGAGCCGCTGAAGATCCGCAGCCGTGACGCGGCGAATGCCGACAACGGGCTCGTCGTGGACGCCCTGGTCCGGCACTTCCAGGATCTGGGGCTGGTGGTCCGACGGCATGCGTTCAGGTGGCGGGGACACCGATTGTTCAATGTCGAAGCCGAGCACCGCGTCGAGGGGGCCGACTCCGCCGTTCTCATCACGGGACATCTGGATTCGACGGCGGAGAGTGGTGACTTCGTCGATGCGAACGGCGATCCCCGCCCCTACGACCCCTTGGTGGACCCGGCGCCCGGCGCGGACGACGACGGGAGCGGCACCGCAGCGGTCATGGCCGCGGCGGAATGTCTGCACGCGCTCGTCGCGGAGGGCAGAGAGCCGACGCGTCACGTGCGCTTCGTCCTCTTCAACGCCGAGGAACAGGCGCTCTTCGGCAGCAAGCGCTACGCGCGCGCCGCCGCGGCGGCGGACGACCGCATCGCGGGCGTCTTCCAGATGGACATGATCGCCGGTTTGCAGGACGGCAGCGCTCCCGCGGTGGAGATCCATGCCGGCTCCTCCGTACCCGGGCCGGTCGCGGCCGCCTCCGACGCGCTCGGTGACCTGGTCGCGCGGACCATCCCTGCCATCGCCTCCGGCTTCGCGGTCCAGCAGCTCACCGGACCCGGGGACCCCGCCCTGGGGCGGAGCGACCATGCGAGCTTCCACGAGCGGGGATGGGCGGCCATCGCCGTCTCCGAGGACCTCTTCCGTGCTGACGGCAGCCAGGGGGGAACCGGCACCCGGAAGTACCACACGCCCGGCGACACCCTCCTCGACGAGGACCACGACACGCAGTACGCGGCCGCGATCGCGCGCTCCGTCACCGCGACCGCCCTGACCTTCGCGGGCCTGTAGTGCTGTGACCGGAAAGGTTCACCGGGCCGCGGCGGGCCGAAGGCCCGTCAGGTACGGCTCCCCTGCCCCGCTTCGCCAGCGGGGCCGGGCCTCCGGCTGACGCGCTGGAGCGGGAGCGCGAGCCCTCCGGGACGGAGGAGGCGTCCGCGTCTCGCCGTGGCGGCGCGCCGGGTGACCGCCTGAATGCCTCCGGCGTGTCAGGGCCGGCCCATCGCGCTCGGCGGAGAGCACCAGGCAACCGACGGCCACCATCAGGACAGGAACATGGCGCTTGGGCATGAGAGAAGCCCCCTGGTGACACGTCGATCAGGATGATCCGCCCCGAACAGCAACCGTGCCCGCTACCGGGTCTCCGACGCCCTTCCGGGCCCCACCCCTTCCGCGCCTGCGCCCGCTCGGCGAGCCCGGTCACACGGCCGTCCGAAAAACTGTTTCACAATTGACAGTTGTGGGATCGCCGCGCCGGGGGCGGTGGATGATGAGCCCGACATGGCCGGAGTCCGTGCAGGGACGCGCTCGTGTCCGCAGCCTGCGTGGCGGAGCGGACGGTGGCTGCGGGCTGCCGTGTTCACGCTGCTCAGCTCGGCGTTGGCCGTCGTAGGCCATCACCTGGCCTCGGAGCACCCGGTTTCCTGGCGGCGGGCGACGGTCGGGGCGCTGGCCGTCTTCGCTCTCTCGTGGCCGACAGCCCGTCCGTCCCTGCCTGGCCGGCACGTTCTTGCGGCGACCGGGCTGGCTCAGCTCCTCCTGCACGGGGCTCTGTCCCTGCAGCGTCACGTACGCCACGGGCACGCCGCAGCACACGACGGTGTGCTGCTGGAGATCGGGCATGCCCCACACCACGCGGCGTGGGCGATGACGGCGGCTCATTGCGTGGCCACATGCGTGATGGCTCTGCTCATGTACCGCGCGGACGAGGCGCTGAGCCGTCTGCCGGAGATGGTGGGCCGATGGGCCCAAGCGGCGGTTGCGCTTGCCGTCGCGGCTTTCGGTACAAGCCGCCGGCCGTGGTTGCGGACTGGTCCGCATGGCGTACCCGTTGCGCTCAACGGGCCTGCCGTACGGCCGGCGGTGACGACCATGCTCTGGCACGCGGTGGTGCGTCGGGGGCCTCCTGCCGGATGTGCAGGAGACGTTCCCCTGATCCTGGCGGACTCTTCACCTGCAGGGTGAGGCCCGTCCCGCGTACCGAGAGGGTTTCTCCATCATGAACAGGTCACACACCCATCTCCCGTTCTCCAGGGCGGCCTTTACGGTCGCCTGCGCCCTGGTGGTCCTGGGCGTGGCTGCCGGGCCGGCCGCCGCGCACGCCGAGGTCACCGCCTCCGATCCGCGCGCGCTCGCCGAGAACGTCACGCTGTCCTTCACCTCCGAGGCGGAGTCGGACACCGCGGGCATCGCGGAGCTGAAGGTGGTCCTCCCGAAGGGCATCACTCCGGACGCCGTGACGCTCAAGGACGCTCCCAAGGAGTGGAAGCTGACGGCCACCCCGGACGGGTACGCGATCGGTGGCCCGGCTCTGGCGACCGGCACCGATGCCGAGTACAGCATCACCGTGCGCCAGCTGCCCGACGAGAAGTCCCTGGCCTTCAAGACCCTGGAGACCTACGGCGACGGAAAGGTCTCCCGCTGGATCGAGGTGCCCACCAGCGGCGAGAAGGTCGACAACCCGGCTCCCGTGCTCGAGCTGAAGGCAGCGGCCCCCGGGGCCAAGCCGATCGCGCCGAGCGCCTCGCCGTCTCCGACGCCGAGCGCCTCGCCGTCTCCGACGCCGAGCGCCGCCCCGTCCGTCCAGCCGTCGGCCGCGCCGCCCGCTCCCGCCGCGCCCGCCGCGTCCACCGACGCGCAGGCCACGGGCGAGGAGGAAGCGGGCAACAGCACCGGCGCCATCGTCGGCGCGGTTGCGGCCGTGCTTCTGCTCGTCGCTGCCGGCACCTTCTGGTGGGTGCGTCGCAGCCGTAGCCGGGTCTGACCCACACGATCGGGGTCGGCACGCGGCTCACGCCGAGCGCCGGCCCCGATCGCGCGTAGGTCCCGTGCGCGCGCAGGTCCCGTGCGCGCTCCTCCTGCGACGACTACGCGATGCGGACGGTCTCGCGCACGGTGACCTGATCGATGTCGGTGGTGCGCACGGTGACGTTCAAGGTCCAGACACCGGGCATGGGCAGCCGCAGGTCGTAGGTGGCCCAGTACCCCTTCTGGTTCTTGAGCTTGGCGTCCAGCGGGCCGATTCCGAGGTCTTCCTGGGTGAGGCTGAGGCGGAGTTCGGGGACGGTGGCGAGGCCGCCGTCCGCGGTGAACACGACGGCTTCGACGGTGTTCTCGCCGACGCGACCGGGCGCCAGCGTGATCTGCACGGCGCCCTTCTGGTTGGCCGTCCCCATGTCGAACGGGACCGTGACCACCTTCGTCTGCGGCTCCTGCGCAGTGGCCACCGGGGTCTTGTCGGCGGCGCGGCTGGGCTGGGTTCCGGTGAGCAAGGTCGTGAGCGCCAGGACCACGACGCCGAGCACGGCTTCGACGGCCACCGTCCGGCGCAGGCTGCGCCGGTATCCGTCGGCCTCCAGGACGGGCGGCTCGGCGCCGTCCCCCGGCTCACCCCCGGCAGGTGCATCGGACTTACCGCCGTGGTCGGTTGCCCTGGGGGAAGGTGGCGCGCCGACCGTCTGTACGGCCCTCGCCGGCTCAGGATCGGGCACCGCCCGGGGTTCCGCGGCCGGTGTCACCTCGTGAACGAGGCGGGCCGTCCAACGGCGGGAGAACGACGCCGCGCACAGCACGAGAACCACGGCGGCGATCTTCACGGCGAGCGTCCTGCCGAACGACGTGGTGGACAGCGCCTGCCACGAGCCGA
This sequence comes from Streptomyces sp. NPDC001549, assembly GCF_042894025.1. Lineage (NCBI taxonomy): Bacteria > Bacillati > Actinomycetota > Actinomycetes > Kitasatosporales > Streptomycetaceae > Streptomyces > Streptomyces sp. NPDC001549. The sequence goes on along the minus strand of NZ_JBIAVJ010000040.1, from coordinate 33,769 downwards.
CCTGCCGCCAGGACTGGTACATCCCCGTGCCGACCAGCACGGCGACGGCGGTGAAGGCCAGGGTGGAAAAGCGGCCGATCGCGGACGCTGGTATGTCACGGCTGCCGGGCCCTCGACGCCGGAGCAGGATCGCCAGCGTGATCAGGCCGCCCAGCCAGACCCCCATGGCCAGCAGGTGCAGCACGGAGACCGGAATCGCCAGCGGCACCTGGATACCGGCGGAGGCGTGTTCCGCGGAGGCCCAGGTGAACGCCAGGGCCAGGGCGAGAACCGCTCCGCTCAGGCGGACACGGGCACCGAGGTCACCCAGCGGTGATCCGCCGTCGTCCCGGTCGAGTCGTACGGCCAGCCGCCTCAGCAGCACAGCGGCAGCCGCGAGCAGTACAAGCCGTGCGACCAGTGCAGCCCCGGGCCTCCCGGTGACGGTCCGGCCCAGCTGAGACAGATCGAACGCCGATGTCAGCGCGCCGGCCGTCTCGTACGGGCCGCGCAGCAGCAACAGGGCCACGGTGGACGCCACCAGTGCCGCCCAGCCGACGGCCAGCACCCTGCGTACGGGGCGGACCGCGCGCGCGGTGGGCCAGCACACGAGGACGAAGGCGGCAGCTCCGACCAGAAGAGCGAGTCCGCTGTAGGCGACGTAACGGAAGAAGCCGTACAGGCGGCCGGCCGCCGTGTCCTCGAGGGAGCCGGTCGCCACCACGGCGGCGGTGCCGGACGGTTTGCCGATGGAGAAGACGAACGCGCCCGAGATCGGGTGGCCATCGGCGGAGACGACGCGCCAGGCCACCGTGTAGGTGCCCTGGGGAAGCTGGTCGGACAGCTCTACCCGTGCGGTGTTCTCCTTGCCGTCCGCGCGCTGGGCCGGGCGCGGGTTGACACGCTCGTTCTCCGGAGACAGCACTCTCAGTGAGTCCTCGGAGAAGCTGACCGACTCCGTGAAGGTGAGGGTGACCTGTTTCGGAGCCGTATCGAGGACGGTGCCTTCCGCAGGATCGGAGCCGCTGAGGCCGGCGTGCGCGAAGGCCGAGCCCGCCCCGCCGAGGATCAGGGCGAGTACGGCGGCGACCAGCGCCAGGGCGGTCAGTGACGTCCTCGCGGTAGGTGATCCGGTGTGCATGAACAGTCAGTCTCCGAAGTGGCGGTCGTCGTCGGCGGCACCGCCGCCCGGAACTCGGTCCTGCAGGTCATGACGGGATGTGGACGATAGTGCTGCCGGCCTCGGGACGGAGCCGGTTAAGCAACTTCGGCTAAAGGGCGGGCCGGAAGGTCCAGCTCGGGGCGTGTTCCTGTATGGAGCGGGAGGGGAGGCCGAGCAGCCGCGGCCGCAGCGTCCTCCGCAAGGGTGAGGCCGGCCGATCGCCTGCGCCGTCTTCACTTCGTGGAGGCTGCCGGGGCGTGCCGGCCGACGCGGCTCACCTCGGGCATCGGCGGTGTGGGCCGGTTCCGGCGTCGGCGCAGCCAGACGTACAGCATCAGGCACGGCAGGAGCACCCCGAGGACGGTGAGGGTGAGGAACGCCGTGAAGCTGCTGATGTGGGTCACCAGCCAGGCGAAATTCTGCCCGAAGAAGCCGACCACGAAGGACAGCGGGAGGAACACGCTCGCGAGGATCGTGAGCCTTTCCATCGTGGCGCTCTGCCGAAGGTTGATCTTGTTCTGTTCTACGGAGATCACCGCGATGTTCGCTTCCAGGACGGTGGTCAGGAGGTCGCGCTGGGCGGCGACCTCCTCGTTGACGAGCAGCAGGTGGTCGTGCACGTCACGGATGTACGGCTGGAGCGCGGGCGGCGTCTTGCCGGGTTGCAGCCGCCTGGTGAGCACGGCGAGCAGCGGGTGTACGGCCCGGTAGAAGTCGGTGGCCTCGCGGCGCAGGGAGTAGATCCGTTCGGTCGGGGCGACCGCCCCGGAGAACACCGTGGCCTCGATCTGCTCGATGTCGCGCTCGAGTTCACCGACGACCGGCGCGTAGCTGTCGACGACCTGGTCGAGGATCGCCCACAGGGTGGAGGCGCTGCCGGTCTTGAGCAGTTCGGGGCGGCTTTCGAGCCGGCTGCGGGCTTCGTGCAGCTCGCTCGCGATGCCCTGGCGAACGGTGATCACGAAGTGGTCGGCGAGGAAGATGCTGATCTCGCCGGTGTCGATCTCCTCGCGTTCGTCGTCGTAGCGTGCCGTGCGCAGGATGATCAGTTCGGTGCCGTCCTCGTACTGCTCGGCCTTCGGCCGCAGGTGGAAGGCCGAGGCGTCCTCGACAGCGAGCTCGTGCAGTCCGAAGATCTCGCGCACCCGGTCCAGCTCCTCGGGACCCGGTTCGAAGATGCCCAGCCAGACGAATCCGCCTTGCCGGCAGCGCGCGGCCGCCTGCTCCAGTGGCATCGCGCCCTCGTCCTGTCGGCGCCCGTCGCGGTAATGTGCGCAGTCGACGATCATGGCCTTCCTCCTCACGGCCGACCGATGTGCGCCGCCTCGTGCCCGCCGGGCGTAGCGCGCCGTAGAGGCCTCACAGCAATAGATGCTCCTCCGACTCGGCGGAGATGTCCTCGCAGCCGGCCCCCGTGGCTGCCCTCCCCGGTCGATTTCGCTGGTCACGAGGGCGTGACCGGGTCGGCCCCGGCAGGCCCGGGTAGGCCGAGGTCGGCCCAGGTCGGCCCATGGACGCTTCACGTGGCCAGAGGCGTGATCACGCAAGCGTCCGGCACGGGACAGGCGCGCAGGAGAGAGATCATGAAGCTGTACCTCGTCGCACCTCTGGTTCTCATCGCCCTGCTCATCGCCGCCTCAGGGGTGGCGGCAGCCACCCGCGGCTGGGTGCTCCCCATGAACCGGCGGCGCGATTCTGGTCGCCGGATTCGCCGTGATGCTGACGGGCCAGTTCACGGGGGGGCAGCCGGCAGGGCAGCGGCGCGCCTTAGGCGGACGCCGGACGCCGGACGCCCCGATGCGGCAGGCTCAGGGGGCCAGCTCCCGCAGGTCCAGCGGAATCCTCCAGGCGTTGCGGCGGTGTACGGATTCCAGCCCGGCCTGGAGCGGGGACGGCGGCACCGCCAGGACGGGGCAGGCGGCGTGCGCGACGCAGTAGCGGGCCACCGAGGGGCGGACGAGGCGGCGCCACACCGTACGGGATCCCGTGCCGACCACGAGGAGGTCGTCCGGGTCGCGGGCCGTGTCCACCAGGGCCGCGCCCGGGGTGGCCCGTACCGTGAGGCCCGCGAGGGCGACACCGGGATGCACGGCGCCGAAGGCCGTATCGAGGACCTCGCGCAGCCTTTCGACGGCCGCGGCGCGGCATTCCGCCAGAGCAGCGGGCCCGGGGCAGTTGCGGCTCCCGAGTTCGCCGCCCGGCGGCTGCCAGGCCAGGACGGCCCACAGCTCCGCATCACGTACACGGGCCTCTGCGGCGGCCTTGTGCAATGCGGCCAGACTCCCCGGGGTGCCCGTAGCACCGACCACGACTTTTCGCACGGTCTCGTCCCTCTCCTCGGCGTTCACCGGTTCCCATGGAAGGGCCGTGACAGGTGACGAGGACGGGGTCTTGACGGCTTTCTCACGCGGATGTCCCCACCCCGTACGGAACCCTGATGCCGCCCGGTCCCGGGCCCGTCAGTGATCCGTATGGACTCGGCCCGTCGCCGTCAAGGACCCGTCATGGGGTGGCCGCAGGTGTGTACGGGCGGGGATAGCTTCGTTGTCGCGCCCTGGACTGCCTCCCCGCGTCCGGGGCCTCAACCGTCGCTCGTGGTTCCTCTGGGAGGGCCTCATGTGTTTGTTCCAGTACGCCGACGACCCGGAGCCTGAAGAACGCGTCCCGGCCGGGCCCCTGTACGTGCCGGTCCTGCCGGGAAGGGCGGGAGTGGTGGTACGCCTGTTCCGCACCCCGCTGGGAGCGCGTACCGCTGTGGGTTTCACCAGTGCGGAGCGGCTGGCCGCGACGCTCGGCGCCGGCCAGCGCTGGATCCGGCTCTCCGAGTCCGCGCTCCGGGCGATGGCCGAACCGATCGGAGCATCACTGCTGACCGTCGACCCGACCCTCACCGCACCTGCCGTGACCGGGACGGCTGCGGGGACGGCCACGGGGGCGGTCACCACTCCGGTCCCGCAGGCTCCCGAGACCGCTGCCCCGACCGTCTGAAGGGAACCGCACCATGGCCATCGCCTCCGTCTCCGCCTCCGTCTCCGTCTCCGAGATTCCGGCTCGTGCCGGTGAACTGTCCGTGTGGCCCGCCTCCACGACCCTGCTTCCGCACGGTGACGTGACCGTCGGCGGGGTGTCCCTGACGGAGATCGCCGACCGGTTCGACACCCCGGCCTACGTTCTGGACGAGGGCGAGGTCCGCGAGCGGTGCCGCACCTACCGCGCGGCCCTCCCCGAGGCCGACGTCCTCTACGCCGCCAAGGCCTTCCTCTCCCGGGCGATGGTGCGCTGGGTGGAGGAGGAAGGACTGGGGCTGGACGTCTGCTCCGCCGGGGAGCTGGAGCTCGCCGTCACGGCCGGGTTCCCGCCCGAACGGATCGTGCTGCACGGCAACGCGAAATCGCCCCGGGACATCGGGACGGCGCTGCGGCTCGGGGTCGGCCGTATCGTCATCGACGGGCCGTCCGAGATCGCCCGGATCGAGGCCGCCGTCGGGCCGGAGGGACACCAGAAGGTGATGGTGCGGGTGGTGCCGGGCGTCTCGGCCGGGGGCCACGAGAAGATCCGCACCGGTACGGAGGACCAGAAGTTCGGCCTCTCGCTCACCGACGGATCGGCGCTGGACGCCATCGCCCGCATACTCGGCCGGCCTCAGCTCGAACTGACCGGCCTGCACTGCCACATCGGCTCCCAGATCACCGAGGTGGAGCCCTACCGCGTCGCCCTGCGCAGGATGGTCGGGCTGATGGCCCGCATCCGTGACGCGCACGGCATCGTCCTGCCCGAGCTGGACATGGGCGGCGGCCACGGCATCGCCTACCGGCCGGGCGAGTCCGCCCTCGACCTCACCGCCCTCGCCCGCGGCCTCCGCGCCGAGCTCGGCGAAAGCTGCGCCGCCGCGGGCCTGCCCGTGCCCCGGCTCGTCATCGAACCGGGACGTGCCGTCGCCGGTCCGGCCGGGGTCGCCCTGTATCGCGTGCTCGCCGTCAAGCACACCGGGGAGAAGGTGTTCGTCGCCGTGGACGGCGGGATGAGCGACAACCCGCGGCCCGCCCTGTACGGGGTGCGCTACGCGCCCCGCCTGATCGGTCGGCACTCCACTGCCGGTCCCTGCACGGCCACGGTCGTCGGCCGGCACTGCGAGGCCGGGGACGTTCTCGCGGCCGATGCGGAACTGCCGGGCGACATCCGCCCCGGTGACCTGCTCGCCGTACCGGTGGCGGGCGCGTACCAGCTGTCCATGGCGTCCGGTTACAACATGGTGGGGCGTCCCCCTGTGGTCGCCGTCCACGACGGCACGTCGCGGTTGCTGGTCCGGCGCGAGACGCTGGAGGACTTCCGCAGCCGGGACGTCGGCAGCTAGGGGTGTCGCGTCGATCAGGCCGGATCAGGGAGCGGCGACCGGTACGTGCGATCGCAAGGTGCGCCCCGTCACCTGTACGAACGCTTTCTGGGGCGGTCGGCTTACTGGCGGGCCATGTGCATGCGCATCTCGCTCTCCGCGTCGACGATGAGGTCGCCGGACAGGTCGACGGTGACGCTGTGGAGGGTGCCGGTGAAGTGGAACGGCGCGTGGTAGTCGGGGGTGACGGCCGATCCGGGGTTGGCGCCGCAGGCCATGCCTCCCGGGTTGACGGCGATCGGGGTGGTGACCGGCATGTCGCTCTGTCCGACGAGGCGGCCGTCGATGTAGAGCTGTGCGCGGCCGGGTGCGCCCTTGCCGTGGGTCATGTCGGGGGCGCCGGTGGGCTCGAAACGCAGCGCGTGCCGCCCCTCGGGCAGGCTCTCGCCGGAGACCACGTGGTGCAGGGCGCGCTGGACGAAGTTGTGGGCGTAGTGCAGGTGGTTGTCCTTGACGTAGAGGGACCAGCCGCCGGCGTTGGTGCCCTGGCTGATCAGGACGCCCTGCGCGCCGCCGGGTGGGATCTCGACGTCGGCGGTGACGCTGTGCGGGCGGTTGAGGAGCCGGGGGGCGACCGCGGCGGGCATGGCCTGGGTGCCGGAGCGGAAGGTGTAGCTGGTGCGGTTCTCGGTGATCTGCGGGCGCTCGGTCATGATGCGCTGCAGGACGCTGCCGTCGATCGGCATGACGTCGTACTTGCCGGCTTCCACGTACCACAGGGCGATCATCTCGATGAGTTTGCTGCGGTGCTCCTGGGCGAGGTTCTTGGTCTCGGCGATGTCCTCGTCGACGTGGTAGAGCTCCCAGTGGTGGGCGTCGAGGTCGTCGAGGTCGGCCATCGTGATCGGAGTGCCGAAGGGCCGTTCGGCCTCCTCGAACGAGGGGCCGGGCCAGGGGCAGACGGCGCGCCACCCGTCGTGGTCGATCGCCCGGTGTCCGAGCATCTCGTAGTACTGGGTGCGGTGGCAGCTCGCTGCGCCGGCGTCGTCGAAGGTGTGTGCGAAGCTGACGCCGTGCAGGGGCGACTGGGTGACGCCCCGAATGGTCGCGGGCGCCTCGATGCCGAGCACGTCCAGGACGGTGGGGACCATGTCGATGATGTGCGCGAACTGGCCGCGGATCTCACCGCGGGCCCGCATGCCGTCGGGCCAGTGGACGAGGAACGGGTCGCTGACGCCGCCGCGGTAGGTCCGGCGGGATTCCTGTCGGCGTTCTGACGCGGAGGGGGCTGGTTCAGCCGGCGTGGACGTGGGGGCGACGGGCCCGGTCCGGTTCGGCTTCCCGGATGACCTCGCGGGTGACGGGGGCGACCTCGCCCTGGCCGAAGAGGAAGAACCGGAGGAAGTTGGCCATCGGGTTGCCCTCGGTCCACTCGAAGTAGATGTGCGGGCGCTGGCCGGTCTCGTCCCGGACGTGGAGCAGAAGGGCCGCGAGGGCGTTGGGGATGCTGGAGCTCTCCAGGGTCAGGACGCGGTAGCGGTCGTGCAGCACTTCGCCGCGTACGCGCATGCCGGATTCGAACTCGGACGCGTCCAGGACGGTGACCTCGACGAACATCACGTCGTCCCCGGCGGGGATGTCGTTGTCCGCGCGGATCTGTTCCTTCTTCTGCCGGTACTCCTCGCGGTCCCGGTTGTCGGGCTCGTTCGCGATGAAACGGATCGTGCGGTTGGCGGTGTCGCGGATGAACCGCTGGGCCATGTCGTCGAACTCCACGTGCGTGACGCGCAGCTCGAAGACGCGGGCGAGTCGGGAGAGGAGGGAGAGGGCCATGATGCCGGCGATGAAGCAGGCGCCGATCTTCACGCCGTCGGGGCGTTCGACGATGTTGACGGCGGTCGTGTAGATGAAGACGGCGGAGATGATGCCGAAGCCGATGGTCCAGCCGCGCTCCCCCGCCCGGCGGGCGGCGATGGTCACGGCGACCGCGGCCGAGGTGATCAGGACGAGGACACCGGTGGCGTAGGCGCCGCCCTGGGCGTCGACGTCGGCGTCGAAGATCCAGGTGACCAGGAACGCGACGAGGGTGAACACGATGACCATCGGTCGCAGCGCTCGCGCCCAGTGCGGGGCCATGCCGTACCGGGGCAGGTAGCGCGGCATCAGGTTCAGCAGGCCCGCCATCGCGGAGGAGCCGGCGAACCACAGGATCAGGATCGTGGAGATGTCGTAGACCGTGCCGAAGGCGGAGCCCAGGTACTCGTGCGCCAGGTAGGCGAGCGCGCGCCCGTTGGCCTCGCCGCCCGGCTCGAACTGGGCGGGCGGGATCAGCAGGGTCGTGATGAGGCTGGAGCAGATCAGGAAGATGCTCATGATGACGGCCGCCGTGGTCAGCAGCTTCTTCGCACCACGGATCCGGCCTGCCGGCTTCTCGGGGGTGTCCTCGGGATCGCCCTTCACGTGCGGCATGACCGCCACACCCGTCTCGAAGCCGGACAGGCCCAGCGCGAGCTTCGGGAACACGACGAGCGCGATGGCGATCATCATGAACGGATTGCCGTGCTCGGCGGTCAGCGCGGTCGTCCAGTCGGTGATGACCTGCGGTGCGGTGAACACGTGCCACAGCCCGACCGCCACCACGACCACGTTCAGGCCGAGATATGTGAAGACCAGGACCACCGCCACGCCGATGGCCTCGCTGAACCCTTTGAGGAACACCGCGCCGAGGAGCGCGATCAGGATCAGGGTGATCAGTACCTCGTGGCCGTGCAGGGTGCTGGTGAGGTGCGGGTTCTCCACCATGTGGGCGGTCGCGTCGGCGGCGGAGAGGGTGATGGTGATGAGGAAGTCGGTGGCCGCGAACCCGAGCAGGGTCAGGACGAAGAGCTTCCCCTTCCAGAAGGTGAGCAGCCGCTCCAGCATGGCGATGGAGCCCTCGCCGTGCGGGCTCTCCTCGGCCACCCGCCGGTAGACGGGCAGCGCGCCGAACAGGGTGAGCAGCACGAGCACGATGGTCGCCAGCGGTGACAGCAGCCCGGCCGCGAGGAACGCGATGCCGGGCTGGTAGCCGAGGGTGGAGAAGTAGTCGAGACCCGTCAGGCACATGACCCGCCACCACGGCCGTCCGTGCGGCTGGGCGGCCGCCTCCTTGGCGGCGGGCGAACTGTTCTCGGCGGTCAAGCCTTCCAGCATCCACGCGCGCAGGCGTGACGTGCGGGCAGGGGTGGCCATCGCGGGGGGCTCCTGTCGTACGGCAAAGAATCAGCCATCGACACCGACGGCGGAGCCAGCGTATGCAGACTGATCCTTTATGCACGCGAGCGAGCAAACCCTGACGCGTCCTTAACGCGAACAGGGCCACCTGTGGCGCAGCGGACCCACTTCACGCGAGCCGCCCGGAGCGCAGCCGGCGATCTTCGACGCGGCCCTGATGACGTGCACGCATGCGAGTGAGCCCCGGCACCGGACGCACGTCAGAAGGGGCTTCGTCAGAAGGGGCGCTTCGTACGCGTCTTCACCTTCACCTCACCTCCATGGGCCGAGCCCGCACCCGTCATCCGCCGGGGCGCCGGGCGGCGCCCCCGAGCAGGGTGAGCGCGGCCTCGCGCAGGCGGGCGTCGGTGCCGGCCGTCCGGCGGCCGGTGATGCCGGAGCGGAACAGGGCGGACCCCTCCATCAGCATGACGAACACCTCGGCCCTGTGGTGTGCTTCGGCGGCGCTCAGGTCCGGCACGTGGTCCCGTACGAACGCGGCCACGTGCGTGACGTACTGGTCGTAGAAGGCGCGGACCGCCGCGGCCGCTTCCTCGTCGTGCGCGGCCAGTGCCCACACCTCGGTGAACAGCAGTACCAGGCGCGGGTCGTCGTGGTCGGAGAGGACGGCGTCGAGCAGGGCCTCGCGGTCGGTGCCGGGCGGGGGCGCGACGGTGAGGGCGGTGACCCGTTCCAGGGACGAGGCGAGGATGCGGTCGAGGAGCGCGGACAGGAGGGCGGCGCGGGCCGGGAAGTAGTACTGGAGGTGGCCCAGCCGGACACCGGCTTCCTCGGCGACCGCCCGCAGGGTCAGTTCGGACCCTCCGGAGCTGGTGAGGACGCGCTCGGCCGCGTCGAGGAGGGCCGTACGCCGCTGGCGGCCCTTGGAGGTCGGTCCGGCCGCGGCGCTCATGCGGCGGCCTGCGTTCCGGCCCGGCCGTGGCCCGTACCGACGGCGCCGTCCTCGTCGAAGGAGAGGTCGGCACCGTGTGCGGCGAGCAGCTCGACCGCGCGGGCGGGATCCGGGTGCTGCTCGGGGAAGACCACGCCCCGGGGGGCGGGGGAGCCGTCGGTGCCGAGGACGCGGCGCAGGCCTGCGACGGCTCCGACCGCCGTCAGGTGGTGCTGGCCGAGCGGATCGGTGACGGTCGCGGTGCGTGTGCGCCCGCGATGGGTGACGTCCACGCGCAGCCGGGCCGTTCCGCCGTCTCCGGGCGAGTGGAGCAGGGCCCGGCGCGCGGGGGCCCAGCGTTCCCCGTCGGCCCAGCGGAAGAATCCCGTGCCCCGCAGCGCGAGGAGCGCCCGGGTCGCGGCCGGGGAGCTGAACCCGATGCGGGTCGCCGCCGTGGTGGTGCCGAGGGTCAGCGGGAGGGTGAACTGCTCCGGGGTGTCGATGCGGGCGACGCGTACGGGTGTCCCGCCGATGCGTACCGTACGGGACTCCGTCATCGGGGAGGCGAGCCGGCGTCTCCCGCCGTCCACCACCTCGAACGCCACGCCCAGCCGGTCCATGAACTCGACGGAATCCGCCCCGGCCCGGTCGGCCATGTCCCAGCGGACGGCGATCTCGACCTGCTCGGCGCCGCCCAGTTCCTCGGCCAGCGCGGCCGCCACCAGGCTGCTGACGCCGCCCATCCAGGCGGAGGACAGCAGGACCGGGGCGGCCGGTCGGAGCAGGGCGGCGACGGTGACGGCCCGCTGCAGGCGGCCCGTCCACCGGGTGATGTCGACGTAGGGCACGCCGGCGGCCGCGGCGGCGTGCAGCACCCGGTCCTCGGGGTCGTTGACCGAGCTGATGACAGCCCGGACGCCCGCCCGGAAGGGGGAGGGGTCCGTCAGGTCCCAGGCACGCACCTCGCCACCGACTTCGGCGGCGAGCGCCTCGCCCCGGGCGGGGTTGCGGCCGGTGAGCAGGGTCGGGGTGTCCACGGCCAGGATGCGGGCGATCTCGGCGCCCACGGTGCCGTATCCGCCGGTGATCAGTACAGGGCCGGAGGGGTCCGGGCGCAGCTCGTCGTGCGGTTCGGTGATCATGCCCAGAATTCTAGGTCAGGTGACCTAAAAACGCGACTCCCCCACCAGCACCCGGATCACGGAACCCCTGGCTACGGGGGCGCGGTGGGCCCGGTATCCCGCCGGACCGGCATCGGAAGCCGGGCGAGTGCCTGTCCGTCACCGGACGGGGGAAGGGCGACGATGCTCAGCTCGGCTGCGACCACCTCGTCGTCATGGCGGCCGGGCGGCAGGTCCAGCAGGAGGTGGTAGTCGCAGGACTCGCCGTCCGGAACGTCGATGGGGTACTCACGGGTACCAGGGCCGGCCTGGTACCCGTGGCCGGTGAGATCGTCCACGGACGGGGTGAGCTGCTTGACGAACCGCACCTGCCCGCCCCCCGGCATCGCGACCCGCAGGGCGAGGCTGCGGGCGAATGCCTGGCGGGTCCGGGCGATGAGCGAGGCCAGCTCCCCCGTGAGGGGCGACGCGGGCTCCGAGGCATCCATGACGATGTCCGTCGTGCCGGACAGCGCCGTGGTGATGGATCTGATCGGGGCCACCTCCCAGTCGGTGCCGATACCGCGGGCGTGGCAGGAGAAGCGGCCGGCGCACGAGGCGAGCACGGCCGGCAGCTCTTCGGGGCTCTCCGCCGTGACGGTCAGGTCCATGAGGAGGATCGCGGTGCGCACGGCGTCGCCGTGCGCTGCCAACAGCCGGTCTGCGAGCCGCAGCCACCTGCCGAAGGCGACCGCCCCGATCGGCACGAGCCCGGCCAGTGCGGCGCGCGCCTCGGCCTTGGTCTCCGCGTTCGCCCGGACCAGGCGCATGGTGTCCGGGTAGAGCATCCGGGCATGGTCCGAGCCCGCCACGACGGCGAAGGAAGCGCCCTCGTCCAGGCCTTCGACGGCGGCACCGACCGCAGCCGTCACGGCGCGGAAGTCCGCTTCGGGAAGCCCCTCGGAGAGCCCGAGCAGGAAGACCAGAGCACGGGGTGCCGCGGCCGCCGTATCGTCGGGGGCTGCGCCCGCACCCGTCACCGTGACGATCGCGTTGACCTCGGCCGCCTCCGGGTCAAGACACTTGTCGTAGTACGCCTCCATGGTGAAACCGGGGGCGGGAGGAGCCGGCGCCGGGCGACCGGCGTACGCGTACCTGGGGTCCGGTCCCGAGGCGGAAGCGGACGTCGGGACCTGTCGCGGCACGGAGAGCCGCCCGCCGGCACGCCAGGAGGTCAGGTCCCTGAGCCGGTCCGCGACGACCCCGGCGCAGGCCAGGCGGTCACCGGGATCCTTCGAGAGCAGCACCGAGACGAGCCGGTCGAGCTCGACGGGCACGCCGGGCCGCAGAGCGGCCAGCCGCGGGGGCGGCGTGTGGATGTGATCCATCATCACGACCCGGAAGTCTCCGTGTGTCGTGAACGGCGGCTTCCCGGTGAGGAGGGCGAACAGGACACAGCCGAGGGCGTACAGGTCGGCCCGGCCGTCGACCCGCCGGCCCTGGCACTGTTCGGGCGCCATGTAGTCGGGCGTCCCCATCAGGCTGCCCTCCCGGGTCAGGCCGGAGTCCGCATGGACGAACCCGGCGATCCCGAAGTCGCACACCTTCACCCGGCCGCCGGCGACCAGCATGAGGTTGGCGGGCTTGATGTCCCGGTGGACGATGTCCGCCCGGTGGGCGTACGAGAGCGCGTCGGCCACTTGCGCGGCCAGGTCCACAGCCCGGTGCACAGGCAGCCCGGACGTCCGCTCCTGCAGCACCGCACCCAGATTCCGCCCGTCGAGCAGCTCCATCACCAAGTGGAGCTGTCCGTCCTGCGCACCGCTGTCGAAGACCTGCGCGATACCCGCGTGCTGGAGCCGCGCCGTGACCTGGGCCTCGCGGTGGAACCGGTCCACGACGTGGCCGTCCGCCAGATGCGGGGAAAGGAACTTGATCGCGACCTTGCGATCGAGCCGGGGATCGTGGGCCTGCCACACCTCACCCATCCCGCCGCGTCCGAGCAGCGCCTCCAGCCGGTACCGGCCGCCGATGTGCATCCCCGCCACGTTCAAGGCCCCCCGCATCCCGCCCGATCCCCCGGGCCGGCCCCTGCTGCCCCTACGGAATCCGCCGCCGCATCCTGCCGACCGGCTCCTCCCCCGTGCCGTCCTGCGGGGAAACCTGCAGCACCCGTACGAGGCCAGGCTGCCTCCGCCGGCCCCCTCCGGCTCGTCGTGCGACGTGGGATCCCCGGCGGTGGAACGAGCAGGAACCGACCGGCCCCCGGCTGACCGGGCCGACCGAGGAGTCGGTGCCCGGCACGGATCTGCGGATCGGCGACCTGGTGGTCTGCGAGGCCGGGGACATCATCCCCGGCGACGGTGACGTGGTCGAAGGCGTCGCGTCCGTGGACGAATCCGCCATCACCGGCGAGTCCGCCCCGGTCATCCGCGAGTCGGGCGGCGACCGCAGTGCGGTCACCGGTGGCACCAAGGTGCTCTCCGACCGGATCGTCGTCAAGATCACGACGAAGCCCGGCGAGACCTTCATCGACCGTATGATCGTCCTCACCGCGCTGCTGGTCTGCCTGATCCCCACCACCATCGGCGCGCTCCTCTCCGCCATCGGCATCGCCGGCATGGACCGCCTCGTCCAGCGCAATGTCCTGGCGATGTCCGGCCGGGCCGTCGAAGCTGCCGGTGACGTCTCCACGCTGCTGCTCGACAAGACGGGCACCATCACCCTCGGCAACCGCCAGGCTTCGGAGTTCGTCCCGGTCAAGGGCACGACGGAAGCCGAACTCGCCGACGCCGCGCAGTTGTCCTCGCTGGCCGACGAGACCCCCGAGGGCCGCTCGATCGTGGTTCTCGCGAAGGAGAAGTACGGCCTGCGCGAACGCCACCAGGGCGAGCTCGCCGGAGCCGAGTGGATCGCCTTCACCGCCCAGACCCGGATGTCGGGTGTCGACGTGGACGGGAGGAAGACCCGTAAGGGCGCGGCCGGTTCGGTCATCACCTGGGTCAGGGAGCAGGGCGGTCATGTCTCCGACGACGCCGACCTCCTCGCCAACCACATCTCCGAGGCCGACGGCACCCCGCTCCTGGTGGCGGCCGAGGACGAGAAGGGCGCCCGCGTCCTCGGTGTCATCCACCTCAAGGACGTGGTCAAGGAGGCATGCGCGAGCGGTTCGACGAGCTGCGCCGCATGGGCATCAAGACCGTCATGATCACGGGTGACAACCCGCTGACCGCGAAGGCCATCGCCGAGGAGGCGGGTGTCGACGACTTCTTCGCCGAGGCCACTCCCGAGGACAAGATGGCCCTCATCAAGCGGGAGCAGGCGGGCGGCAAGCTGGTCGCGATGAACGGTGACGGTACGAACGACGCACCGGCGCTGGCTCAGGCCGACGTGGGCGTGGCGATGAACACGGGTACCTCGGCCGCCAAGGAGGCCGGGAACATGGTGGACCTGGACTCCAACCCCACCAAGCTCATCGAGATCGTCGGGATAGGCAAGCAGCTGCTGATAGACGCACACCGAGGGCCGCACCCTCGGCTTCATGGGCGAACCGCGCGTCAACGTCCTCGAACTCAACACCGCGCTCAAGGCACTGACCACGAGCTGAGATTGAGCACAGCAAAGGTCTGGAGCCGGCGGGACGCCCATCTCCCCCCAGCTACTGCCGGGTGGGGGAAGCCCAGCGTCCCGCTTCAACCGGGGCCCGGGTGTCCCCGACGAGGCCAAGGACCGGATATTCGAACCCTGCCAGCGGCACGGAGACGCGCCCGCCGGCACCGGGGTCGGCCTTGGGCCGGCGGTCGCCAGGGGTTTCCTGGAGGCGATGGACGGCACCCTGACCGCCGAGGACACCCCCGGCGGCGGCCTGACGATGGTCCTCACGCTGCCCATCGCCGGAAACGCCCGTCCGGTGGCCGGCGAACTCCCGGCCGATGCCACCACGTGGCCGGTGGCGGGTCCCCGACCACCGCCGTCGGCGAGTTCGCCCTCCTGCCGGAGGCGGCACCCTGATCGGGAAGCCCGGCCCTCCGACCTCTGGCGTGCGCCCCGCGGAAGGGCACGGCCTGTGGAGCGCTCCCTCGTAGGAGCGCTCCACAGGCCTTCAGCTTCTCGCCGTCAGCTTCCGGCAGCCGCGCCGAACTCGGTGGTCAGGATGTCGGCGAGGACGGCCAGGCCGCTCCAGTCGCCGTTGACCTGGCTGGTGAGCAGGTGTTTGCCGTCACGGAAGCCCATGGCACAGGTCCACGAGCCGTACGTCGCGCCCGCGTTGCCCCAGACCGTGGCGCCGGTCGGCAGTGACCAGGAGAACACGCCCAGGCCGTACCGGGTGCCCGGGATCCACGGGACGGGTCCCGTGGTGTCGACGGTGGTGAACATCTCCCGCTGCTGTTCGGCGGGCAGCAGGTGCCCTTGGAGCAGCGCGCCGAAGAAGCGCTGCAGATCGCCCGTGGTCGAGATGATGCCGCCGGCCGCCCACGCGAAGGACTGGTTCATGTCGGTCGCGTCGTGGATACCGGGCTGCGCACCGGAGGCGAAGAGGGTGGAGTAGTGCCGGGTGTGCGGCCCTTGGATCGTCGGTTCCGTGCCGGGCAGGCAGGTCCCGGTCAGCCCCAGGGGGCGGACGATCCGCTGGGCGAGCGCTTCAGCGAGCGTCCCGCCCGTGACCTTCTCGACGATCAGGGCGGCCAGGAAGTAGTTGGTGTTGGAGTAGAGGAAGGCGTCCCCGGGAGCGAAGGGCGCCGGGGTGGCCAGGCCGATCCTGATCAACTGCTCGGGAACATAGGTGTCGTAGCGGTGCTGGAACCACGCCGCGCCGATGCCCTTCTTGAAGAACTCCGCGTCGTTGCCGTAATTGAAGATGCCGCTGGTGTGGTTGAGCAGCTGCCGGACGGTGATCGCACGGCCGTCGTAGCCGTTGCCCGCCACCATCCCGGGCAGCCACTGCTCGATCGTGTCGTCGAGGCTGAGCCGGCCTTCGGCCGCCAGCTGCAGGACGAGCGTGGCGGTGAACGCCTTCGTCGTGCTCCCGATCCGGAACCGCTCGGACGGCCGGCGTTTCTCCCCGGTCCCGGTGTCGGAGACTCCCGCCGAACCGAACCACGCGCCACGGCCGTCGCGCACCTCGACGACGATGCCGGGAGCGCCGCCCGGGGCGGCGGCGCGGTCCAGTACGTGCTGCATCGCGGAGCGGTCGGGGGTGGCCGTGATGGCCGCTGCGGAGACCGCCGGCGTACCCTCTGCGGTCGCCTCGGTGGAAAAGTGACGGGTCATGTCGGTGTTCCTTTCGGGAGTTCGGGGTCGGTTCGCCGGATCAGGGAAGTGGTGTCAGCGCGCCGGGTGGGCGGGCTCGGGGATCCCGGCCGGTCGCGCCGTGGCACGCTCGGCCGTGGCGCGCCGGGCCGTGGCACGCTTGGCGGTCACGATCACTCGTACGGTGGTCCCCGCCGTGAGCAGCAGCACCGCGGCGAGGGCGAGGAGGGTGGCGGCGTCCGGATGGATCAGGGACTGTCCGCGCCACGCCTGCCAGGTCACCACCGCGACCAGTCCCGTGTAGCCGAGGGCGGCACTGCCGACCAGGCGGGCCCGTACCTTCTCGTCGCGCAGCCAGACCCGCTCGGCGGCCAGGGCGGCCAGTACCACGGTGATCAGGAGGAGCACCTGGATGCCGTGCAGGGCGAAGAAGTGCGGTACCCGGAAGTCGCCGCCGGTCACGCTCCAGTTGGTGAGGGGCATGCCGTGGCCGTCGGGGTCGCCGATGCCGTGGCCCTGGTACATCTGCACGGAGTGGCCGTTGGCGTCGGTCACCGTACGGGAGTGGATCTCGGTGACCATCCAGAAGACCGGCACGACCATGCCGAAGGTGGCGAGCGCGAGACCGGAGCGGATGGCACGGTTCAGCGCCGCTCCGCCCGTGCGCTGGATCAGGACGACGACGGCGAGGACCAACTGCGCGATGACGATGACCATCACGCCGAAGGTGAGGAGCGGGACCAGGGCCAGGGTGACCGGGTCGGTCTGGTCCGCGTTGAAGTGACTGAAGGTGCCGCGCGCCGCCTGAACGGTGATGGCGCCCACCTCCACGGTGGCGGCCACCGCGAAGACGGTACCCAGCCATCGTCCCAGCCGCCTGCCCCTGGTCAGCTTGGTCAGCAGCCATGCCAGTGTGCCCGCGTAGAGGCCGAAGGCGAAGCCGAACTTGAGCGGCTTGACCCACACCGACTCGTCCAGCAGCGTCCGTCCGTCGACGACGGTACCGACGCCGGAGGCGAGCACCAGGCCGAACATGAGGACGGCGCAGACCATCAGCGGCCGGTGCCAGGCACGGACGGGTGTGAGTAAGGACGTCATGGGGGGGGGCTCCGATCAGGGCGGCGAGCAGCCCTCGTCCGGGCCCGCTCGGTTCACATCGCTTGTTCGCGAATGACTAAAAGCTAAATTGCTTTCACTCTTTCGTCAATCAAAAAATCGATCCGGCCTGCATTTATGCAGGTCAAAAGGAAAATCTCTTGCAATGACAATGAAGGCGAATGCAAATGCAGCCTCGGCAGATTTGCAATGAACTGGTCGTGAAAGCAATACTGACCCCACACGCGGACCTGACACGGAGGCAATGCCGATGCCCGGAGGCAGACTGACCCACGACGAGCGGCTGGAGATCGCCGAGGGGTTGAGGGAAGGGCTCAGCTACACCGACATCGCCGGGCGCCTGGGCCGGCCCATCTCCACCGTCACCCGGGAGGTGGCACGCAACGGCGGCCCCGCCGCCTATCGGGCCGACGCGGCCCATCGCGCCACCACAGGCCGCGCCCGCCGCCGCAAGCAGTCCCCGGCCGCCTCTCCGGCCGCCTCCCCGACCGCGGGCGACGCACACGGACGCGACCCGGAGGCTGTCCTCGAACTGGAGGAACAGTTCACGGCGATGATGGTCGGTACGGGTCTCCCGCGGATGACCGCCCGGGTACTGACGTGCCTGTACGTCACCGACGGAGGCAGCCTCACCGCCACCGAGCTCGCCCAGCGCCTCCAGGTCAGCCCCGCCTCCGTCTCCAAGGCCGTCGGCGAACTCGAACAGCAGGAACTCATCAGGCGCGAACGCGACACCGGCCGGCGGCGCGACCGGTACGTCATCGACGCCGACGCCTGGTTCCGCGGCTGGATGGCCAGCGCCCGTCAGAACACCATGCTGGCCGACTTCGCCCTGCGCGGCGCCCAGGTCCTCGGCACCGCGACGCCCGCCGGCACCCGGATGCAGGACATAGGCCACTTCTTCGAGCACGTCGGCCGGACGATGATCCAGGCGGCCGAGCAATGGCGGCAGGCCGATGCCGCGAGGCGAGGCACACCCGACTGAGGTACGGCGCACGCGCGTTGCCGACCGCACCGGAGCCGGCCTGAACACGAGGAGACCCACCCCCAACAGACAGCGGCACACCGGCACCGGCACCGGCACCGGCACCGGCAGGGACAATGACCGCCATGCACATCCGCATCGCCGCCGTCGACCTGCCCGGCCTCATCTGCCCGCCCGATGCACCGGCCAACGACCGGGCCGCACACCGCAACATCCACGTCGCCGTGCAACGCCGAAACCGCCCGGCCGAGCTCCTCGATCCGCAGCCCGGCAACGCCGCCTCCGCGAGCTGGACTCTGGAGTGCACCACGACCGCCTCGCCGACAGGCCTCGACGTGAAGGGGCCTTACGTACAAGGCGGTCCGGGAGGCCGGTTCATCTATCTGTCGTGGGGCGCGGTGGACGAAGCAGGTGCCTTCACCATGTTCCGCCGCGCCAAACTCATGCTCGACGCCGTACCCGCCGAGGCGCTCGATGCCGCCGACCGCAGCGGCCTGCTGGTGGGCAGCCTCGGCCTGACCGACGCGTGTGGCGCACCGCTGTGCGCACGGGTCGTCCCCCCGACCATCACCTGGAGTGCCGCCACCTGAGGAGAGAGGAGTGCAGGGTCCTCCACCCTTGGGCTCGGCGAGGACCCTGCGTGCCGGACAGTCCCGGTGGAGTGGACAGCCGGCTGGGGGCCGGGAGTCTGCGCCGTTGACCCGAAACCGGCCGGAGCCGTTGCTCAAGGTCAGCGAGGGGTGAGGAGGCAGAACTCATTGCCCTCCGGATCGGCCAGAACCGTCCAGGGGACGTTGCCCTGACCGACGTCGGCGAGCGTCGCGCCCAGATCCTGCAGGCGCGCGACCAACTCCGTCTGATGGGCGGTAGAGGTGGTGGCCAGATCAAGGTGCACCCGGTTCTTCACCGTTTTGGGTTCCGGGCGGGCGACGATGTCGATGCAGACGGCCACGGGGTCGGGGTAGGCGAAGCCCACGGGTTCGAGGTTCGTCACGCCGGGTGCCTCGCTGTCGACACCCCACCCGAGCGCCTCCGCCCAGAACCGGCCGAGCACGGAGTCGTCCTGGGCCTTCATGTTGATCTGTACGAGTCTTGTTGCCATACCGGAGATCCTAGAAGCCGCCGTCGGCCCGGGCCGCGGCGACGACATGTGCCGGCATCGCCTGCACCAGCTGCCGGTGCCGCCGAAGCCGGCACCCCGGCGGTCTCGGCCCCATCGATGGCTCTGGCGTTTCGGCTCCCACCACACCGGGCCGGCTCGACCGCGCGGGCGCGCACGGGGGCTTGCCCTCACCGCCTCGCCGTACTGCTCAGGTCGCAGTGCCGACGGCCGGAAATCATCATCAGGGCGCACCGGCCGTAAGGGGGGATACCGCCATGATGTCCGTCATGGCACAAGAACTCGCAACACTCGCCCAGCAGACCGCGGACCGGCTGGCCGAGCAGCACGTCGGCGTGGTGGTGGCCGCGGTGGCGGATGACCTCGTGGAGATACGGGGCGCCGGAAGCACCGGCGCCGGCCACAGGCGCGTCCCCGGCCCCGGCACCCTGTTCGAGGTCGGCTCGGTGACCAAGGCGTTCACCGCCCTGGCCCTGGCACGCCTGGCATCCACCGGCGCGGTGGGCCTGGACGAGCCGCTCGGCGATCTGCTGCCCGCCGGGACGGCCGTTCCGTCACGGGACGGCCGGCCGATCACCCTGCAGCATCTCGCCACCCACACCTCCGGCCTGCCGCGGCTTCCGAAGGGCATGCTGCTCCAGGCTCTGCTGCGCCCGTCGAAGCCGGATCCGTACGCCGACTGCACGGCCGACGCCCTGCTGTCCGGGCTGGCCCGGACCCGCCTCGGGGCCACTCCGGGGAAGCGGTTCCGCTACTCCAACCTCGGAGCCGGCCTGCTGGGGCTGGCCCTCGCCCGCCGGGCGGGCACGGAGTACGAGACCCTCATCACCCGTGAGATCTGCGCCCCCTTGGGCATGACCGACACCGTCGTGACGGTGGACGCCACCCGCTCGGAACGCTCCGCGCAGGGCCACGCGCGCCGCGGGCGGCCCGTCGCACCGTGGCACCTCGCCGACCTGGCGGGAGCGGGAGGCCTGCACTCGACCGCGACCGACCTGGTGGCCTTCGTACGGGCCCAGCTGGACGGCGGTCCCGCAGGGCTCGACGAGGCGATCCGCCTGAGCCGTGCGGTCGAGCACCGCAGGAGCTCCTTCGCCTGGGTGCACCTCGGCTGGATGGCTCACCGCCTGCACCCCCGGCAGGGCGCCCACCTCCAGATCTGGCACAACGGAGGAACGGGGGGCTTCTCCTCCTTCGTCGGCTTCGACCCGGAAAGACGACTCGCCGTCATCGCCCTCGGCAACACCCGGCGCCCGGTGGACGGCCCTGCCTCCGACCTCCTGCGCACCCTGCAGGCAGAGCGTGCGGCCAAGCCGAACTGACCACGGCTCAGGCGCTCGTTCGCCGCTTCGCGGCGATGGCGTTGAGGAGCGCGGCGCCGCGTTCGGCATCGTCAACGCTCACGGCGAACTCCGGGCCCTTGCGGGGGTGGATGACCAGGCATTCGCCGGACCGGAGCATGACGGTGGTTCCCAGCCCGCCGAGCCGGTAGCCCCAGCCGCCTACCTGGGCCGGCCTGCGGTTCTCCACGCGCGCCGAGACGATCTCACCGGCCGCCCAACGGCGCGCCGGCCAGCCCAAGGGGCCGAAGGCCACCTCCAACCCGGCCTCCGTCACCCGCGCTTGCACCGAGGCAAAGGCGAACATCACGAGGGAGGCGACGGCGAACGGAGTGATCAGCGCCCACTCCACACCGATCAGGCCACCCGCGGCCGCCATGGTGCCGGCAACGGCCACCAGGCCCGCGAGCGCGCCGATCAGGTGGAGCCAGGGGTTCGACGTGCGGGAGAGCCAGACGCGGCGCTCCCCCGCCGGGATCTCCATGACGTCACCCGCCGCGGGCCGGACCGCCGCGGTGGGCAGCGCCGCGCGCCGACCGGCCAGCCGGCCGAACACGCCCGCCGCCACCGCGACGACAGCCGTGACCACCACTCCCGCGCCCACCGACTCGGCGTCCTTCCAGTCGGTCCGGTCCAGGTTGGCCCGCACGATCGACGCCTGGGCCCCTGCCAGAAACACCCCGCCGGACAACAGCGAGGCGCCCACCCAGGCTCCCGAGGGGGATCCTCCACGCCGGCCGGCGAGGGCGATGGACAGCGCCAGAACGGCCCAGGCCAGCGCCGGTAACAGCGCCGCTGCCCACAGGGGCATCGAGCCGTCCGGAGCCCTGCCGTCCCAGTGCGTTGCGAGCCGGTCCGGCAGGCGTCCGCTCGCCGCGAAAGGAAGAGCGGCCAGAACGACCAGCACCCCGGCCGCCCATATCGCCGTGCCCCACCGGGCGCCGTTCTTCGTCATACGGTCAGTCACGAAAACTCCTGATCATCTCGATGAGATCGTTCCTGCTGTATCCGAGGTGCGCCGCCTCGGCCACCAGCTGCCGCGCCCGCTCAAGCAGCTGTGCCCGCTGGTCGGCGGCCTCGGCAACGGTGACGCCGCGGCCGCGCCGGAACTCCAGCACGCCCTCGTCCCGCAGGGCGCGCAAGCCGCGAAGAACGGTGTTCGCGTTCACTCCCAGCGCCGCCGACAGGTCCCGTGCCGGAGGCAGCCGGTCCCCCGGCACGCACTCGCCTTCGGCGATGGCGCGCCGGATCGCTCCCGCCACCTGCTCGTGAAGAGGGCGGCTGTCCGTGGTGTCCAGTCTCAACAGCATGACGCTAATGGTAGTAGCACTATTGATGTTATGGGGGCGTACAGATGCCGGGGCACGGCCGAGCCGTGCGGCGCAGGCCTCCGGGGGCAGGCGTCAAACCATCACACAGCACTATTTCGCGCCCCTCGATTACGGGTATCCCACGAGCAGAATGCTCTGAGGAGGCGGGAGTTGTGACAGCGAAGCCGACGGAATCGATGCGTCAGCGGATGTGGAAGGCCGGCAAGGCCGGTGCGCTGGGAGGCGCCGCCATCGGGCTCGCCTTCGGGTTCGTGGCGATCCCGCCGCTGTGGCCGGCCGCGATCGCCATCATGACACCGGCGGTCGCTGCGGTTGCCGCGGGTGCGGCCGGCGGTGGCGCAGCCGGCATGGGCGCGGCGGCCTTGTGGCAGCGGATGTTCGGCACGGAGGACGACCCGAACGGCACGGGGGAAGAGGAGCCACCGGCACCAGATGCCGCGTGACGGGCCGCGCCGGACGCCGCCCGCTCGGCCCCGCCCCGGCAGGGGTCACATCGGCCCGAACCCTTCTCCCGTAGCCGCGGCCGACACACGAAGCCGGTCGCGGGTGACGGTGCAGTCGGCGATCTCCGCGCTGATCCGGGCGGCCGACTCCGGAGGCAGCAACGCGTAGAGGGAGCAGGCGGTTTCGGCCGCTTCCCGGGCCCGGTCGAGTTCCCTCCCGGCTTCGAGTCTGATTCCGGCGAAGGTGGCGAGGACGTGGGCGACCGTCGTGGTGGTCGACGGCAGCGCCGGCGACCGTGCGGGATGGAGGCGGACGACCGACGACCGCGCACTCTCGGTGAGGCGCAGGGCATCCTCGTGGCGGCCGAGCTCCGACAGGGCCAGGCTCTGATTGATCAAGGCCCACATGTAGGTGGTCCGCTCCCGCGAACGCCACGGGGACTCGATGCGTGCCGCCAACAGCTCGGCGGCGCGGCCCGCGTCCTTCTCCGCATCGGCCGGAGCCTCCTGCCAGCGCAAACCTGAGCGCAGCGCCAGCAGTCGCGCAAGGTCCGCCTCGTGCAGATCCGGGTGTTCCCCGTACATCCGTTCGGCCAGGGCGATCGCCACGTCGGCCGCCTCGACCGCCTCCGAGACCCGCCCCGCCCGGGAGAGCAGCACAGCGCGGTTGTTGAGATTCGCGAGCGCATGACCCTGCCGTGGTACGAGGATCTGCGCGGGGAGGTTTCTGTACAGGTTCGCGGCGGCCGAGTTGCTGAGAGCGGCCTTGCTCGCCGCCCCGAGGTCCGCTTGGATCGCGCCCAGCACCGTCAGTGCCTCGGCCAGCCGCGCCTGGTGCTCCGGCTCGGGCAACCGGGGCCCCTCGCTCGCAGCAGGCTCCAGCAGGCGGACGGCCTTCTCCGCTCTCGGCAGGCCATCGGCGTGCCGGTCGACTTGGACCAGGAGGGTGGCGAGGAGCACGAGTACAGCACTGTGTGCCAGGACGTCCGCGGCCGGATCGTCGGCCGCCAGCGCTTCGTGGACCTCCAGGGCGCGCTCCCCGGCTTCGACGGCCTGCTCAAGCCTCTGGGACGCCGCGCGGATCTGGGCCAGTTGACCCAGGGCGTCCGCCAGTGCGGGACGGTGGGACGGTGTCGTGACCGCTTCCCGCTCCAGGATCGCGACCGCCTCGACGGCCGCGTCGGCCGCCTCGGGGAGGCGACCCGCGAAGCTGAGCCGGCGGCTGAACTCCATCAGCAGGAAGACGTGTTGCCCCGGCCCGGGACCCAGTGCCAGCAGGCTCGGCAGGCACCGTTCGAGTGCCGCGGCAGCGGCATCGGCGAACTCGGCGTTCCCCCAGGGCAGCAGGAGGTAGATCCGTCCGAGGACCTCAGGACTCGCCTCCGCCAACGCGGCGAACCTGGCCACGACCGGGCCGCCCGCCGCGAGCGCGAGTCCGGGCCACGTGCCGAACAGGGTGTTGAGGTGCCGCTCGGCGACATGCGGCCACCGCACTGCCGCCTCGACCAGCATGCCGAGCCCTTCTTGCGCACGGATGCGTGCCGCTCGGTCGCGAGCGTGTGAGCGGCCGGCCACAGGCCCCGCCGCCGGCCGTCCGAACAGTTCCCCGGGCAGCCCCCGTACCGCCCGAGGAGTGGCGGGTACGTGGAGGATGTGCGGCAAGGCGTCCTGCGACCACTGGGGAGTGAGGCGTTCAGGTGTGTAGTCCCCGGACGTCCGGCCCGGGAGGACCAGCGCCAGGAAGTCCTCGCCCAAACGGTCCGGGAGAAGGGGTTCGAGTACCGATGTCTCCGACGGATAGCAGGCCGAGTGGGCTTCGACCGCCACTCTGGCCTCGGTGCGCGTCACCTCCAGTGCGCGTGCCACCGTGTCCACGGCTTCGTCGTAGGGGGTCGAGCGGGTGAGGGTGGCGATGAACACGGTGCGTTCCAGATCCGCCGTGCGCACCCCACCCGGATCGACGGCGGCCAGCGAGCGCCAGTACGCCTGTTCGCGCCTCAGCAGGAGCGCCGAGAGGCCCCCCGGGATCTCCGGTCCCGGGGAGGGGGGACCCGAGGAGCCGTCCGTGTGGCTTCCCTCCGTCGACGCCAGGACCGCGGAAAGCGCCGCCATGTGGATGGCCAGGACCTGCCCGTAGCGGTCGTCGGCCAGGCCGGCGGGCTTCCGGGCGGTAGCGATGCCCGGCAACTGCAGCACCTCGGCGAACTGCCGGACGGCCCGGTCGAAGAGATCCGCGCGTTCTGCTTCCCCCGAGGCGATCGCAGCAAGCGGGAAGGCGTCGTGGGCGATCTCCGCCTCTTCCAGCTCGGCTCGCACCCGGCTCCACCAGCTGTCCGCAGCCCTGGCCAGGAGCAGGACCCGTACGCGGGAAGAGACGAAGACTGCTGCCAACGCGGCGAGCAGATGGTCAACGGGCCAGCGGTCCGCGTAGTCGATGACGACGAGCCGCCTGTTCGGTCTGCGCGGCGCCGTGCGACGGCCCGCTGCCGAGGACTCCGCCGCGCGGCCCGGCTGTAACGCCGCCCCGCCGGTTCCGTTCTGCGCTGCGGGCTCCGTACGTGGCCGACGGAGGGCGGACAACGGCCTCTGCGGACGTATCGTCACCGTCTGCCAGCCCTGTGCCTGCGACAGCGCGGCGAAGTGCTGGGCGAGCCGGGTCTTGCCCTGACCGCCTGGGCCGCAGCACACCTGCACCGCCCATGCCACGGAGGGCTCGTCACGCCACTGCGCCAAGGACTCCAGCTCCTCGTGCCGCCCCACGAAGTCGATCACGTGGTGATGGGCCCCCAGCAGGCGGCTCGGCGCGGGAGGTGTCCCCCAGTCCTGGCTGCCGGCTGCGTCCGGGAAGGGCTCGACGACGTACCGCTGACCGTCCACCACGAGGTGGTCCGGCACGCTCCGGCCGAGCAGGGCATCGTGGTGCAACGCCTCCCAGCGGCTGCGCTGTTCGGCCCACCAGGGGCGGTCCACGGCCGCTCGCGCCCGGTCGGTCCCGGCGAGCGGCCGGCCGAGCGGCGGGAGGGGACGGCGCTGGTGCACAGCCGTGAGCAGATGCTCCAGGACGGGCCACAGTGCGTCGAAGTCGGTGGGCGTACTGGCCCCGGTGAACCAGTCGTTGAGGGTGGACCGGCGGGTTCCGGTGGCCTGAGCGATCCTGGCCTGGACCGCCGAGCCGGTCACCCGTTTGTACTCGGCCCACAGGAGACGCAGCTCCGCAGACAGCCGGGAATCCAGAGGTTCGCCGGGGACGTGCGACGGCGTCACGGACGAACCCCCGCGGCCGCCTTCCCTGCCGGCCGACCGGGCAGTGCCGCGGCTTGTCCGGAGCGTCCGGTCGCATCCCCGGAGTCCCTGCTGTGACCTGTACGAACGCGCCGGGCAATCCGGAGGCTCCGGACCCGGGAGAGGGCCCCTCCCTCAGATGGCTTCCTGAGGGCATTCGACGCTCGCCCGGCGCGAGCACGACCCGGAGGGGATGGACACGCTATGGAATTCCTGGTCATCGGTGCGCTTGTCTCACTGGCCACGCTGCTGATTCTGGCAGTCGCAGCCGTCCGCATCATCCGCATCACCACACACGGGACGGACTCCGCGCACCGGGCGGACATCCTGTCCGCCGTGGCCGACGTCATCCGGGGGATCCGCGGCAAACGCTGATGTGGCGAGCGCTGATGTGGCGAGCGCTGATGTGGCGAGCGCTGATGTGGCGAGCGCTGATGTGGCGAGCGCTGCCGGCCTGGCCCACGGGCCCGGCCGGCAGAGCGGTGGAGCGGTGGAGCCGGGTGGCACGGGGAGGCCCACGCGGGCCGGCTCCGCGAGGTCCGCGCCCTCTCGGGGCGGCAGGTGCTGCTCATTGCGCCTCGGACCCCGCCCCGCGGCTCCAGGCCCGATAGGCCTCCAGAGCCGTGGGCAGGGTCGGATAGATACGGTCGGCGCCCACCGAGGCGGTCAGGCCGTAGGCATCCAGGTCCTCCCGGAGTTCCTGTTTGACCCTGGCCAGGGCGAGGACGATGCCCCGGTCCGTGAGTTCCTGACGGAGTGCGTCCACGGCGTCCAGGGCCGTGATGTCCACCTCCACGTTCGCCTCGGTGTTGAGGACGAACCATCGCGTCGGCGGGCTCTGTTCGTCGACCGCTGCCAGGGCACGACGGCGGAAGTTCTCGGCGTTGGCGAAGAACAGCGGCGAGTCGTAGCGGTAGATCACCAGGCCCGGAACCGTCCGCGCCGTCGGGTAGTCGTCCACGTCGTGCATGCCGGCGAGCCCGGGCACCATGCCTTCCACGGCGTCGTGCGGGCGGGCCACGCGGGCCAGCAGCTCGACCACGGACAGGGTCACGGCGATGAGGACCCCGTACAGGATGCCGAGGGCCAGAACGCCCAGGAGGCAGCCGAGCGCCAGAAGCAGTTCGCGTCGGCGGAAGGCCGCGAGGCGCCGGAACTCGCCCACTTCGACGAGGCGGACGGCGGCGTAGACGACGATGGCCCCGAGCACGGCGCTCGGGGTGTGGGCCAGGAGGGGGCCCAGGAAGAGGAGGACCAGCAGTACCGCGAGTGCGGCGAACAGGGAGTAGGCCTGGCTCCGTGCCTTCGCGGACTGGGCCAGGGCGGTGCGGCTGGCGCTGCTGCTGACGGGGAACCCCTGCATGAGACCCGCCCCCAGGTTCGCCGCACCCAGGGCGAGCAGCTCGCGATTGGGGTCCAGCGGGAGCGGATCACCCCGGTCGGCGAAGGCCCGGGCGGTGAGGATCACGTCCGAGTAGCCGACGAGGAGGACGCCCAGCGCCGGGATCACCAGCTGCGGAAGGTCACCGGGGGACGGCAGCGCGGGCACCGGCAGCCCGGACGGTACGGAGCCGATGACGGCGATCCCGTACCGGTCGTCCAGCCCGAATGCCGCCACCAGGGCTGTGGCGACGACAAGGACGAGCAGGGGACGCGGAACCAGCCGCCAGTATCCCGGTGCCACCAGGAGCAGGACCAGGACAACGGCGGCCAGGAAGGCGGTCGGCCGGTGGACGTGCGAGACGTTGAGGGCGAAGGTGTACAGCTGTGAGAAGAATCCGGAGCCGGAGACTCGTACTCCGGTGAGCCGGGCCAGCTGGTCGACGATCATAATCAGGGCGACACCGGCGAGGTAGCCGACGAGCACGGGCCGCGAGAGCAGGTCGGCGAGGAACCCGAGGCGCACGGCCCAGGCGGCCAGCGACACCAGGCCGACGACCACGGCGAGGCCCGCCGCGAGCACCGCGTACCGGCCCGGGTCCCCACCGGCGAGCGGCCCCACGGCGACGGCCGTCATCAGCGCGGTGGTCGACTCGGGTCCCACCGACAGCAGCCGCGAGGAACCGATCAAGGCGTAGAGCACCATGGCCGGCAGCACGGCCCAGAGCCCCACGACCGGTGGCAGCCCGGCCACCCCCGCATAGGCCATGACCTGGGGCACGAGATATGCGGCAACGGTGATCCCGGCCAGTGCGTCCCGGCCGAGCCACTTCCGGCGGTACCCCCGGAGACCGAGAGGCAGCAGGGACGGCCTTCCATGTGGGGACATCGCGCTCCTCGCTGACGGTGCACTCGGCAACTCCGCGTCGGCATCCGCCGCCTTTCAGTCCTTCCCGAGCGTGGACGCATGGTCGGGGACGGCGTTCTGGAGGTCCTTCGGAGGACGCTGGTATCCCGTGGAGGGAGGACGGGGCGGCAGGGTGAGCGAAGGCGGGGGCGCGGCCGCGTAGGGAAGCGAGGACAGCAGGTGGGCGATCATGTTGAGCCTCGCGCTGCGCTTGTCGTCGCTCTCGACCACGTACCAGGGGGAGTCCGCGGTGTCGGTGTGGACGAGCATTTCGTCCTTGGCCCGCGAGTACGCCTCCCATCGCGTGAGGGACTCCAGGTCCATCGGGGAGAGCTTCCAGCGCCGCAGCGGGTCCTCCGCCCGGGCGCGGAACCGCTCCTCCTGCACGGCGTCGCTGACGGAGAACCAGTACTTGCGGAGCAGGATCCCGTCTTCCACGAGCATGTGCTCGAAGACCGGGCACTGGCGCAGGAAGAGCCGGTGTTCCGCGGGTGTGCAGAAGCCCATGACGTGCTCGACTCCGGCGCGGTTGTACCAGCTGCGGTCGAACAGGACGATCTCGCCGGCGGCGGGCAGGTGCTCCACGTAGCGCTGGAAGTACCACTGGCTGCGCTCCCGCTCCGTCGGCGTGGGCAGCGCCGCGATGCGTGCGACCCGGGGGTTGAGGTGTTCCGCGACGCGCTTGATCGTGCCTCCCTTGCCCGCTGCGTCGCGGCCCTCGAAGACGACGACGAGGCGGGCCCCCTCCGCACGCACCCACTCCTGAAGTTTGATCAGCTCCGTCTGCAGCCGCAGCAGCTCGTCCTCGTAGACCGCCTTCTTCAGACCCATGGCGTCTCCTCCCCGTCGTCGTCCGTCGCTTCGATCAAGTCAGTCACGGCGGGCATCCCCGCGCAACGACGCCCATCGGGCCCGGGCGCGTCGATACGCTGACCGTGGATCGGGCAACCGAGCGGGCCGTCGGAGGGGAAGCGCGTGGGTGTGGGGGATCCGTTGACCCGGGTACCGCGGATGCGGCTGGACGAGCTGCTGGACGAGCTCCAGGTGCGCATCGACGAGGTGCGCGGCACCCGGGACCGGGTACACAGCCTCCTGGAGGCCGTCGTGTCGGTGGGACGGGAGCTGGATCTCGCCCAGGTGCTCCGGCGGATCGTGGAGGCGGCCGCAGTGCTCGTCGACGCCGAATACGGCGCGCTGGGAGTGATCGGCCCCGACGGCCGCACGCTCTCGCAGTTCCTGACCGTGGGACTCGCCGATGAGGAGATCGCCGAGATCGGCCCCCTGCCGGCCGGCCACGGCCTGCTCGGGGAGGTCATCCACCACCCGGAGCCCCTGCGCATGAGCGATCTCGGCGCGCACTCCTCTTCCTACGGCTTTCCGGCCCATCACCCGCCCATGCGTACCTTCCTCGGTGTGCCGATCCGGGTCCGCGACGAGGTGTTCGGCAACCTCTACCTCACCGACAAGCGCGGCGGGATCGACTTCGACACCGAGGACGAGACGGTGATCTCCACCCTCTCGGTGGCGGCGGGTGTCGCGATCGACAACGCTCGGCTCTACGAGGGCTCGCAGCGCCAGCAGCGCTGGCTCAAGGCCAATGCGGAGATCACCGAGAGCCTGCTGTCCGGCAGTTCCCGCCCGGCGGTGCTGGAGCTCATCGCGCGCCGCGCACAGGAGATCACGGCGGCACGCCTCGCGGACATCGGCATGCCCGTGGCCGGTATCGACGGCCTGGTCGTGGAGTTCGCGGCCGGTACGGACGCAGGCGCGCGGCAAGGCCTCGTCGTCCCCTTCGCCGGCACGCTCTCGGGAGCGGCGCACCGGGCCGGCAAGCCCGTGACGGCCGTGCTGGCCTCGGCCGACGCACGCTACCCGGCCGAGGCCCAGGTGCAGGACGGACTGGGGCCCGCCGTGGCCGTCCCGTTGGGCACCGCGGGGGGCGAGAGCAGGGGCGTCCTGCTGCTTGCGCGGGCTGCGGGGGAACCGGCGTTCGGCGAGGGCGAGCTGGAGCCCTTGGTCGCCTTCGCAGGTCAGGCCGCACTCGCCCTGGAGCTGGCGGAGCGGCGCCGGGACGCCGAGCAGATAGCGCTGCTGGAGGAGCGCGACCGGATCGCCCGTGACCTGCACGACCTGGCCATCCAGCGGCTCTTCGCCACCGGCATGACCTTGCAGAGTGCCTCCCGGCTCGTCGCGCACGAGGGGGCGGCCGAACGGGTCGGCCGGGCGGTCGACGACCTGGACGAAACCATCAAGATCATCCGATCGACGATCTTCGGACTCCGTACCCGGGACCGCGGGAGCGACCCCGGTCTGCGGGCGCGCGCCGCCCGGGCCGTCGGGGACGCGGCCACCACCCTCCGGCACCCGCCGCGCCTGAGCATGGAGGGCCTGCTCGACACCGACGTACCACCGCAGATCGCCGACCATGTCATGGCCGTACTGGGCGAACTCCTCAGCAACGCCGCCCGCCACGCACAGGCGACGCGGGTCGGCGTGACCCTCAAGGCCGGCCAGGGCGAGATCATGCTGACCGTCTCGGACAACGGGAAGGGCATTCCGGCCCAGGGGCGCAGAAGCGGCCTGCGCAACCTCGACGAGCGGGCACGGTGCCTGGGCGGGTCCTTCACCCACGAGACTCCCGACGAGGGGGGCACCACGCTCGTCTGGCGGGCGCCTCTCCCCACCGGGAGCTGAGGAGCGGGGCGTCAGCCCCGGACCGCCGGCTCCAGCCGCGCCGGGTCCAGCAGCGTCGGCTCCAGCCGCGTCGGGTCCGCCTCCAGCCGGAACCCGGTGACCAGATCAGGGTGGATCCGCAGGGCGCTGGTCATCGGATGTGCCACCCAGGGGCGCAGCAGGCGCGCGTACCGGTCCGCCTCGCCGGGGTCGGTCACCACGCTCGCGTAGCCGGTCACGACGACGCTCCAGCCGAGGTGCGTGACGGGATCGATGACGTCCGCTTCGTAGGCGACCACCACGCCGGGGGCGTCGGAGGGCGCCGGCAGGGAGGCCAGTGCCCCGTGCTCATGGGTCCGGATGATGACGTCCTCGCCCACGACGAGGTGGTTCACCGGACGGACGGCGGGCAGCGCGTGCTGCGTGAAGACGATGCGTCCCAGTGACACCGTCGCGAGCAGCCGCAGGGCCTCGGCCCTGTCCAGCTCCCGCATGTGCCGGGCAGCGGTCGTGTCACCGACCCGGCCGCCGGGTCCCCGTAGGGCTTTCTGATCCATGATGTGCACCTCACGAAACGACGAACTGCAGGTCGCGGTCGGCAGCGAGCACCCGCATGGACTTGGCCACCAGGGGCGGCACATCGCAGAGCAGGAGCCGCGTTCCCTCCGCACGACAGCGGCGGTGCAGACCGACGAAGAGGTCGATGCCCGCGCTGTCGCAGAAGGAGAGGCCGCACAGGTCCAGGACGATGTTCCGGTGGCCCGATCCGGCAAGTTCGCGCAGGCGCGGCCCCACTTGCTCCGCCGTCCAGAAGTCGAGCTCTCCGGCCAGGGCGATTCTCAGGCCGCGGTCGTCACGTGCCACGGTCTTCAGGTCGATCAAGGCGGTCGTCATGACGTCCTCCGCGTTGCGTGCGGCTCCGTCGAGTCGCGCCGTTCCCCGTCCGCCATCAGTTCATCCGGTTCCGCATGCGCTCGGGAAGGCCCGGCAGGCCCTTCGGACAGGGCCGAAGGTCCCTTCCCGGGGCCCGGCCGGTACCCGTTGCGTGAGGAGCCCCGCCGATGAGGGCCGATCGGCCCTGTCCGTCCGGCCCGTGCAGAAGGCACGATGCCGGTGTTCGTGTGCCCAGGACGGACCCAGGCGAAGGAGTTGCGTCATGACCGGCAGCAGTGCCCCCTCCCCCGCGACGGAGCCCATCAGCGTCTTCCTGCTCGACGACCACGAAGTCGTGCGCCGAGGGGTACACGACCTGCTGGACGCGGAGCCCGACCTGACCGTGGTCGGTGAGGCGGGCACGGCGGAGCAGGCGCTGATCCGCATCCCCGCACTGCGCCCCCGGGTCGCGGTCCTGGACGTACGGCTGCAGGACGGTGACGGGGTGAGCGTGTGCCGGGAGCTGCGTTCGCGGATGCCGGAGCTGGCCTGCCTAATGCTCACGTCGTTCGACGACGAGGAGGCACTGCTGGACGCCGTGATGGCAGGGGCCTCCGGGTACGTCCTGAAGCAGATCACCGGCACCGACCTGGTGACCGCGGTCCGGACGGTGGCCTCCGGCCAGTCGATGCTCGACCCCGGCGCCACGACGCGGCTGCTGGCCCGCATGCGCGGCGACGTGCCCAAGGAGGAGCAGGTCCCGGGGCTTCCCGGCTTCACGGACCGGGAGAAGGAGATCCTCCTCATGGTCAGTGAGGGTCTCACCAACCGGGAGATCGGCAAGCGGCTGCACCTCGCGGAGAAGACCGTCAAGAACATCATTTCGCGGCTCTTCGTCAAGCTCGGCGTGGAGCGGCGTGTCCAGGCCGCGGTGATCGCCAGTCACGCGCTCACCCCGCCCGGACGGCACCCGGTCCCGGCCGCGGAGTAGGCGCCCTCCGTGGCAAGGGCCGGGCACGCCGTACGACCGCGTGCCCGGCTTCACCGCCGGCCTGCCGCCGGCCCGCCGTCGGCTCGGTGCTCAGTGGTGCGGGACGACGGCGACGGGGCAGGCCGCGTGGTGGAGCACGGCGTGGGCCGCCGACCCGATCCGCCTACCCACCGCCGACTCCCGGACCCGTCGGCCGACGACGAGCAGCTGGGCGTCCGACCCGGCGGACAGCAGCACGTGGCCGGCACTCCCCCGCTCCACGTGCGCGACGACCTCCACCTCGGGGAACCTCAGCCGCCACTGCTCCAGGGCCTGATCCAGCGCGGCCTTCTCGAACGGCTCCAGCCCGCCGAACTGCTCGGCGATCCACATCGAGCCGGGGCTGGAGCCGTACACCGGGGGCAGGCTCCAGGCCCGGACCGCGCGGAGCGGGACCCTGCGCGCTGCGGCCGCCTCGAAGCCAAAGCGCAGTACCTCGGCGGATTCCGCCACGCCGCCCTGCTGACCGACGACGACCTCGCCCTCGGATCCCCCGAACACCGGCCTGCCGTCCCGGGCCCGGACGGAGACGACGGGGCACTCGGCGGAGGCGATCAGCTGCTGCCCGTAGGAGCCCAGCAGGAAGCCTGCCAGCGCGCTGTGTCCGCGGGTCCCGAGCACCAGCATCTCCGCGTCCTTGGCCGCGCGCAGCAGGGCCGGCACGGGGACGTCCGGCACCACTTCCGCGGAGAGCGAGAGCCGCGGGTGGCGGTGGACGAGCTCGGTCTCCGTCTCCTCCAGGATCTCCTGGGCCCGGCGGGCCTCGGTGCCGCGGTCCTGGACCACCGGGACGGCGAGCGGCTGCCAGAGCCAGGCGTGGACCACGTGTACGTGCAGGTCGCGGCGCACGGCTTCCCGCGCGGCCCAGTCGGCAGCGGCCCGGCTCTCGGGGGAACCGTCCACTCCGACGACGAGGGTGCGCTTCACAGGTCTGTCCTCCGTACTGATGCGCGAGGCATCGGGGTCGCCGGCAGGGATGGGTGGCGCCGGCCGGGGGAGGGCCGGGCGCCACCGGGATCCACTTTCCCCGGGCCGGTCCGGTGCGGAAAAGGGCCGACCGTCCCTCCCCGAGGGACGGTCCTCCCCTGCCGGCCGCACCCTCGCAGGGCGCAGGGTGTCGGCATCGGCTCAGTCGACGAACGTCCCGGACCCTCGCACGCAGGAGCGGACATGACCGCGTTGACCGCGTATTCGATCTCGGAGCTGGACGCCCACTGGCGCGCCGCCAACTACCTCGCAGTCGGCCAGATCTACCTCATGGACAACCCGCTGCTGACCGAGCCCCTGCGCCCGGAACACATCAAACCGCGGCTGCTCGGCC
>NZ_JBIAVJ010000039.1:0-54045 GCF_042894025.1 Streptomyces sp. NPDC001549 | reverse complement strand
CCGCAGACCGCAGCTGCCGCCCGCTCGCCTTGGTACTGACCGCCGGACAGGCCGGGGACAGCCCGCAGTTCATCCCCGTGCTCGCGAAGGTGAGAGTTCGCCTGCCCGCCGGCCGTCCCCGCACCAGACCCGGCGCGGTGGCCGCGGACAAGGCCTACTCGTCCCGCGGCAACCGCTCCTACCTGCGCCGACGCGGTATCAAGGCAGTCATCCCGGAAAAGCGGGACCAGGCCGCCAACCGCAAGAAGAAGGGCGCACGAGGCGGCCGACCCCTCAGCCACGACGCCGACCTCTACAAGGAACGAAACACGGTCGAACGCCTGATCAACAAGCTGAAGGCCTGGCGAGGCATCGCCACCCGCTACGACAAGGCACCCGAGAGCTACCTCGCCGGCCTCCACCTCCGCGCCGCAATGATCTGGATCGACGACCTCCTGAAAGCCGCCGACTGATCACAACATCACACAGGCCCTAGAACTCAAGCCCAGGGGGCGGGGCCGCTTCATGTGCGGGCCGGGCAGATGCCCCACGCAGGGGTGCAGGGGTAGTGGCCCTAGTCTGCGCGGCGGGCTTTGTGCGGGGTCGCCCTCAGGTGCGCACGGGCGTTGAGGTCACGGCCCGTTGATTGCCGTGCGCGCTCCAGTGGACCGCCGTACAGCTCCTGGAGAACGGGGCCGGGATCAGCGGCGGGGCTGAGGGTGATGTCGAGGTCTGCCTCGGGATGGCGGGAGGAGCCGGTCATGCGTGCGCGGGCCTGGCTGACACCGGACAGCCGGCGGGCGTCCGCTGCGAGGGCATCGCTGAGCGCCTCCTCGCGCAGTTCCACCCCGTCCACGGTCGGCGTTTCTCCCACCGTCAAGGGGCCGGGGCGGGAGCGGCGCAGTTGCGCAAGCAGCCACCACAGGGCGAACAGGACGACGATCGCCAGGACCGCAATGGCCGCAGGCCACCACCATCCTTCGCCGGTCCAGCGCGTGCGGTCTGCCTCGCCGAGGAGGACGTGGGCGGGGACGGTCAGGGGCCAGCCGTCGGGTGGTGTCATGCGCCAGCGCCGGTAGAGGTCGAAGCCGCCCGCCAGGATCAGCAGGCTCCCACCGAGCAGGATGATGCCCGCTACGGCCAGCAGGGTTCGGTTGACTACGGACTTCCTCTTCATCGAGATCCCCTTTTCCTGCCTCTTCCGGCGGGGCGGTCAACCGGGCGGGGCTACTTGCGGCGGGGGCGTACCCGGACGTCGAGCCGCGGAGGGCGGGCCAGGGCAAGCCGGTCGAGCTGCTCCTCCAGAGCGGCCTGCAGATCGGCCTTGACATCGGCCGGGGCTCGGAAGCGGACATCCACGTGGACTGCTACGCGGTGTTGAGAGAACTTGACCTTGGCGGCGCTGACGCCCGGGACATGCATCGCGGCATCCCGCATACGGAGTTCCGCAGCAGTGCGGTCCAGCACGGCATACATTCGCGCGCTGGGTCTCTGCAGGGGCAGCTGGCGACGCAGGCCGGGGGTCAAAGCCAGGATGATCAACCAGAGTCCGAGGGCGGCGATGACACCTGCGCCGATTTGGACAGAGGTGTCGTCCAGCGGGCGGGTGGCCAGTTCCTCGGCCAGGCGCCCGCGCCACGCTGCGGCTGGGCTGCCCGCGCGAACCCTGATGACGTCGAACAGGAGAAGGCCGGCCGCAGCCCCGATGATCAGTGCTGTGATCGCGGCGGGTATCCGGCGCGCGGACCACGGGCGCGCAGCCGGACGGGGCTCAGGTGGAGGCTTCTGGGGCAGCGGCACCGCGGTGCGCGACGTGGCCTCGTCTGTCGCCGGGGGTCTCTTTGTCTGCGCTGGTGCGTCTTGGTCGCGTTCCATGCCGCCTCTCCTTCCCGGTCGCGATGCGCTCCGGTTCACTGCACGCGTCGGCGTTGCGAGCCGTCGGCGGGAACGAGGCGCTCGATGGCGAGGGTGACTTCAGTGACACGCATCCCGGTCAGGTGGCCTACCCGCTCGCTGACGTAGTGCTGTACGCCGCGGGAGGCCAGAACGAGGTCTGACGGATAAGGCAGCTCCACGTTGAGCCCCAGCCGGGCTGAGCCGCCGGCGACGGTCGCCGAGGCGTGGGGGGCAGCAAGCTGCGCGGCCGCGCCCGAGGTGTCCGTGCTTTCGGCCAGCGCCTCCTTTGCTGCGCGGGCCGCAATACGGGCCACCACCTTTTCCGGAATGACTGTGGCGCCGCGTTCAGCGGGCGGTAGGGGCGCTGCCCGGGTGGGGGCGGCTGCCTCTGGCCTGGCGGCGGCGCGTTGCGCTGTCACTGCCGGTCCCGGGAGCGGGTGAAGTCGGACAGGTCGAGGTCACCCTGCGCCATACGGCCGATGATCAGGCCCACCAGGCCCAGGAATGCGACGAGCAGGAACGCCCAGAATCCGCCGAAGAATGCGGCGAAGCCCAGGGCCATGCCGGTCAGCAGACCCACGGTTGCTGCGTTCATATCACTCACCTGATTTCAGATTGCTTCTTCTCTTCTCGGCCCGGTCGCGTGCAGGATTCGAAGGTCACTGCACGCGGCCTCCGTCCTCCTCGTCGTCCTCTTCGTCGGGAAGGTGGACATCGTCGACGGCAATGTTCACTTCGACGACTTCCAGACCGGTCATACGCTCGACGGCGGTGATGACGCTGGTACGGACCTCGGCGGCGAGGTCCGCGATGGGGACGCCGTACTCCACGACCACGTCAAGATCGACGGCGGCCTGCCGCTCGCCCACCTCGACTTTCACCCCGCGGGACACGTTGGGGCGGCCGCCGGGGACTTTGTCCGTGACCGCACCGAGCGTGCGGGACATGCCGGAGCCGAGGCTGTGGATGCCCGGCACCTCACGGGCGGCCATTCCTGCGATCTTTTCGACCACGCTGTCGGCGATCGTCGTCCGGCCGCGCGTCTCGGGCGCCGCGTCTGCGCCGGCCTGACCTGTGAGCTCCTTGCCCGCGGAGCGTGGCGCATTCCCTCCAGTGGTGGGGTTGATGATGTCCGACATGAGGACCTCCCCAGAATGTTGATCCAGACGCCGGTGCGACGCCCTCATCCTTTGGACACACCGCGCGGACAATCCTCACCCCCCTCGCACAGTCCACAGCCGTACCATCGATAAGGGCATACGCGGGCCGCGATCCGGCGGCAGGAAGCGAGCGGCGGATGCGCAACCAGACCAGCCCCTCTCCTGCGCCCGGCACCGACCTGCCCATACGACCGCCCCCGGTGCCGACCTTCGGCGCTGTGGCCGAGGACGCTCTCAGCGACCTGGACGACAGCGTGCTGGCAGTACGGGCTTGCGAAGACGATGACGACGCCTTCGCCATCCTGGTCCGCCGACACAGCAGCCACTTGCTCGCCCTGGCCCAGCATCTGCTCGGAAACCGTGCGGACGCCGAAGACGCGGTGCAAGAAGCCTTCCTCAGCGCATGGAGACAGCTGCCGGAATTCCGCCACGGCGCCTCGTTCGGCACCTGGATGTACCGCATCGTGACCAACCGCTGCCTCAACGTCCTGCGCCGCCCCCGCGCGGTACCGCTGGACACCGTCGCGGAACCTACGGCCGCCGACTCCGGCAGTTCACCGCCGCGAGTAGCTGAAACCGACGCAGCGACCGCCGCCCTCGTAGAGGCCCTTGTGGAACTGCGCCCTGAACTTCGTGCGTGCTGGGTCCTGCGGGAACTTCACGGCCTGCACTACGACGAGATCGCCCACGTCCTGGGCGCCA
Source organism: Streptomyces sp. NPDC001549 (assembly GCF_042894025.1). Taxonomy (NCBI): domain Bacteria; kingdom Bacillati; phylum Actinomycetota; class Actinomycetes; order Kitasatosporales; family Streptomycetaceae; genus Streptomyces; species Streptomyces sp. NPDC001549. The sequence continues at coordinate 50,308 of NZ_JBIAVJ010000039.1, read as the reverse complement.
GCGAACAGACGGTGCGCGGCAGACTCTCCCGCGCGCGACGCGCTCTGATGGAGGCGATGCGCCCATGGCGCTGAACGGCCGGCACCTGAACTCTGACGAACAGCCCGAAAGCGTGTGCGCCACGCGCGCCACAACACCTCTGCACAGTGACACCGAGCTGCTTGCCGGCGCGGAGCTCCTGCCCTGTGGACGCCCCCTTGGCCGCGCCTGGGAGCAAGCACGCGCACCTGCCGGTACGGCCGATTCGCACAGCATCCGATGCCCCTGCTGCCGCGAGGCCGTCGAAGGGCTGACCGCCCTGGACCGGGCCACCCGTGCTCTGCGCACCGCGGAACACCCCGACACCCGCAGCCTCGCCAACCGAGTCATCAACGCGGTCCGCGCCGAGGTACGGCTGGGCGCCCTACTGACGCTGAACGACCCTGGCCACGACCTCCGCATTGCCGAGAGCGCCGCCGCCAAAGTGCTCCGCCGGGCCGCCGACACAGTCCCCGGCACCCGTACTGCCAGCTGTCGGCTGTCCGCCTCGAAGGGCGGACACGTCGCCCACGTCGTCGCCCTCACGGTCGCGGCCAAGCTCGACAAGCCATTGCGAGAGCAGGCCGAAGCCGTGCGCCAAGCTGTCTTGCACGCAGCGGAGCATGTTCTCGGTCTCGCCGTCACGACCGTCGATGTGGATGTCAACGCGGTGCTGGAGCCGTCCCGCGTGCCGGGTGGCACGCGGTCAGAGCTGAGCGAACGATGACCGTCTCTCACCGCGTGGACATCCAGCGCGTGGCAGCCGAAGCAGCCTCTGGCGTACCAGGCGTGGCAGCACTCCAGCCCGCGCTCGCCGACCGACTGGCTCTGGCAGCATCTCGCGCACACCAGGCCGTGACCGCAGGAACCTCCCCCCACCGCGAGGCAGCCGGCGTCCGCTGTGAACACACCCCGGCCGACGGATGGCACGTGGAGGTCCGCTGCATCCTGCACGCCGACCAGCGCGTCGTCGACGTGGCCAGGCAGGTACGCGACGACGTGCGCAACGCCGTCTCGGCCTACCTGTCCCAGCAATGCACATCCGACCGCGTCACCGTGGTGGTCACCGTTACCCGCACGCTCTAGGCAGCCACCCGTACGGTTCGGGAACCGGCAACCCGTCAGGCGCGCCCGCATCCACCGGGATCCCCGCTGTGGTAAACGCAGCCAGTGACAGTCTGCGCAGGACCGATTGGGCACAGCGAGACGGGTCGCGAGCCTCATGCACTGTGCATCGTGCTCCTCTCGATCGGGTTCGAGTGGTGCGTACCGCCTGGGGCGGTGGCGCCGGGCGGGGAGTCTGCGGGTCCAGCGGGCGTCAGCCTGGCGGAGCGCCTAATAGTTGGCGACGACCCATTCCGCGCCGCCCCCTTCGGGGCGCAGGAACACGGCTTCAGGGATGACACGGCGGGTCTGAGGGTCTTCCCGCTCGCCGACGAACTGCACGACCCCCTCGCGCTCCTTGCCCGGGTCGTAGATCCTGGCGCCCTCGTAGAGCCAGGCGGGGCGCCTGCTCATGGCGTCCCTCCCTCGCCGGCACCCCGCAGGAACCGCTCCATGCCCCGCTCGGCGCGGGCTCGCAGGGAGGGGCTGGGGTCGGGGCTGCCGAGGGTGTCGAGCGAGGCGCTCCAGCCGTCCGCGCCTCCGCCCTCGCGGCACAGGCGGTAAACGGTGGTGCCGGTGTCCCCGGGGGTGTCTATGACCACACCCGTGCGGGAGGTGGCGGTGTCGTAGGCGAGATCGCCTCGCAGGGGCCAGCGCGGGTCAGGATCATCGGCTTGTTGTCGTACGCGGTTATGGTCAGTGCGACGCGCAGAGGTCATGTAGCGGAACGTATGCAGTCGACCACCGGTGAATATGAAGTCGCGGAATACCCGCAGATCAGTCCAGCGAAAAGCGTCCGGTCATGCCGCGCAGCCGCTGGCGGGTGGCAACCCGCTCGACATAGATGATCTTCCGCAGCGTGGCCCGCGCGACTGGGTGGTTGCGGACGAGGCGATACGTTCGGCGGTCTCCAGCTCGGTGAGGGCCTGGTCGCGGTTGCCGTCCCACAGCCAGGCGCGGGCGAGGTCCATGTGGTGGTGGCCGAGACAGGAGTTCGGCAGGACCGCGATGTGGGCGGGGTCCGCTTCGCGGTTGAGACGGAGGGCCTTCGTCTGGTCGCTCATCTCCAGGGCGGCGCTGACGCTGTGGATGATGACGTTGCCGAGGCTGAACGTGACCGAGTGCCGGTCGTGAATCTCGGGCCCGACGTAGGCGTTGACCCGCTCGCCGGCCGTACGGGCCAGGGCCAGTCGCTCATCCGATCCGGCGGCATTCCACCACCCCGATCTGCGACCACACTTCTGACGCGAAGGCACCGCCGCGACGGGACGAGAGGCGGCCTTTGGTCAACGGATCCCACACAGCGAGAACGAGCGGCGCGGGTAGGACGCCCGACCAGCCGCAGGGCAGGGAGCGTCCTCGGGTTCGGAGGCGTGCGGAGGGTGACCGCCGGGCGGGCACGGATAGCCCGCCCGGCGGCCGAGGTCAGCTGGCCTGACCGTGATCGTCCATGGGCGATCCGGGGTCCTTCGGGGCCACGTGCTCGGCGACGGCCCGCCGGAACCGGGTGACCTTGGGAGCCCAGTACGCGGCGGTGATTTCCACCGTGCGCTTGATCAGGGGCGGACCGATGACCGCAGCGGCGAGGCCAGCCGCAGTGGATTCTGCCGGGTTGGCCGCCAGGACGTCGGACACCGCTGTGACGATGTGCTGCACTGCATCTCCACGTGAACGTGCGGGCGCGCGGGCCCGCACAAGAGTCAGGCCGACAACGCCCAGGAATGGGCGAGGACTTCGGGGCGCAGAAGTGAATCGGGACCGCGAGGGACGTTCGGCGTGGCCAGCTTGAGGATTCCGCAGGGTGACGATGGCAACCGGCGGAAGCACGGAGTGCGCCAGTCTGTGCGAAGCCGTAGCCCTGCCTCGACAATGCGCCAGAGGTCAACGCCGTATGCCTCGATCTCGTCGAGCAGTTGCGCCACGTTCAGGTCTGGCGGCACATCGCGCCCACCCCACAGGCGCATGAGCTCCCGGGCGACCGTCGCAGCAGTGGAGTAGCTGTAGGTGAACAGGAGCGAACGCTTGCCCGTGTCCGGCGCCGCAGCGGGTGCTTCCGGGCGTCGGGCAGTGGTCCAGCCGTGGGCTCGCAAGTCATGGACGCGACGGTCAACGTCTTCGGGGGCCGGGAAGCGGGCCAAGTGGAGCTCGTCCCGAAGGGCCATCAGCGCCGAGTGCTGCGCCCAAGCCCTACCGGCACTGGTCGGTGCAGCGCCGACGGCCAGCTCGGCGCTCTTGTCCCAGTACAGGGCATTGGCGGCGATGAATGAGGATCTGCCGGTCCCGCTTCCGTACACGATTGTCCGACCGATAGCCGACATCGTTACAACGCCCTTGGCAGGGGAGGTTGATGAGAGCCGATCGGCCCACACCTTCTGTATCTCCCCAAGGCTCATGAGGTCAGGATAGTCACACGCCGGGCTTCATCAGCCCGCCACCCACGGACTCGCCTGTAGCCGACAGTATGTTGGTACTGACGGGTCACGCCGAGAACGCTGACCCCCTCACCGCGGAGGCCCCACGCGGACGCCCAACCCGAGCATCGGGTGGGCCGGTTCCCCGACATCGTCGAGGGACGGGGCCTCCCTGACGTGCGGCTGCCGTCCCGGAATCGGACAGCAGACCTTGCAGATCCAGAAGTACTCACGGCGCGGAGTCACGCGCATTCTGTGACTGAAGACCGTCAAAGACAGTGGCCGCCTTCCTACTCGGGCGGAGCTGACCGCCGGCACGGACCTGACGAACGCGGTCGCGGCGATCGATGGCTGGTCGCTGTCGAACCAGGCGATCGAGACCCCTGACCTGGGTTCCACGTTCGAGTCGAAGATCCCGGGCGTGGACCAGGCCGATGACTCGTCGCTCGGCTTCTACGAGGACAAGGTCGCGGACGAGATCGAGCAGCTGCTCACGAAGGACTCCACCGGTTGGGTGGTGTTCCTCCGCAAGGGCGACGTGCCTGGCTCCCGGTCGATGGACGTCTTCCCGGTCCGTATCGGCTCCCGATCCCCGCAGTACAGCGTGGACAACGAGGCCGCCAAGTTCACCGTCGCGTTCTCGATCACGGAGAAGCCGCTCCAGGACGCGCCCGTGCCGGCCCCCGCGCCGAAGCCGTAACTACCCCGCCCTCCCCTTCCCGGCCGGGACCTCCCTCACCACGGAGCTCCCGATGACCAGCACCACCCCCACTGAACCGACGACCTCGCCGGCCACCGGCCGCGACGACCACTGGGTGCGCAAGCTCGCCCGGCTCCGAGCCCGGCAGCTGCCCGAGCAGGTCCTTCAGCTGTGCGACGACATGTCGGCCAAGCAGCGCCTGGACCGGGCGAAGCTGAACGTTGCCCGGCTCCGGCTGGCTGACGCCGAGACCGGCGGCGAGCAGAAGGAGCTGGAGGCGGCGGAGGCCGAGCTCGTAGCCGCGCAGGAAGCCTTCGACGATGTGTCGGTCACGCTCGCATTCCGGGCTCTGCCCCGCCCGACACTGGACGGGCTGATACGAGAGCACCCGCAGACCGAGGACAACTCCAAGACCATGATCAAGGCATGGTTACTACGCGATCACTGGCGCGTAAATAGCAGCAGGTCAGGGTGGGTGTGGGCAGGACCGGGTGCCCGCTGGTCGTTGAGGGCTGGCGGGTGTCCGGGTCTGCCGGTCAGGCTGGGGTCTCCTGGGGTTGAGGGTGACGGTGTAGCCGAGCGGCCCGCCGGTCGAACACCTGGCGCAGCCACTTCTCACCGTGGTGGGGACACTTGGGACCGTCGCGGACAAGCGGTTCTTCTTCCTCGTGGGTTCGCCTCAGACCTCGATGTCCACGAGCGACGAGAGGTCGCGGCCGGTGGACATGGCCGCAGGGCCCCTTCCCGCACGTGAGGGAAGGGGCCCTGCGGTTCGCGTGGTGCCAGGGTCAGACGCGGACGGCCCACCAGTCGTTCACTACGGCCCCGTAGTCACACCACACCGTGGACTTCGCCCCGGGGCCTACCGTCGGGCCATAGTGCTTGTACAGGATGATGTTGCCGCCATCCACCCTTTTACATTCGATCATTCCGTAGTAGTAGAAGCTGCCTCCTTTGCACCAGATCTCTTTGCCCTTGTGCCCCAGAGATCCGGTCAGGTCTTTGGAGTAGCACTTGGACGCCGAGATTCGTGCCGGCGCGGCCGCAGCAGCCGCAGGCACAGCCACCAGCCCGGCACCGGCTAGCGCCAGAACCGCCGCCGAGACGGTCAGCCGTTTACGAATGGACATGCCATCGTCCTCCGTTTTCCCTTGGGGTCCTACGGCAACTACACATGCCACGCATAGGTCAAACGATGAGTCCGGAGGCATACCGACGGAAAGGGCGCGAATCGGCCAATCCGCCAGCCACACGAGCTGTTCCGCCGTTCCGGCCAAGCCCCTGCTGGAGAGCGGTGCGGTCGCCCTCCGGGCGGCGCCGCCGAGGCCGGAGCGGCGTCTAACAGGTTGTGGCCGTGCGGCGAGAGAGCCCGGACTTCGCGGCAGACCTCGGCCAGCCTGCCCACCCGGCGCGCCGTACGTGGCGTTCCCCTGCCCGGTCAGACCGAACGTCGTGGCCACGGCCGCCGGCTCACCCTCCCCGCCGCACAGGCCGAGGTGCTGCGCCTGGTCGAGTACATCGACAAGGACGTCGCCGCGTGGCTCGGACAGAACAGCCGCGTCCCACAGCTGCTGTCCACACGGCCGTGATCACAGTCGACGCCTCGGGCTGCTCAGGAGAAGACGGTCAAACGGACTCCCGGGACGCGCTGAGGGATTCGGCGACCTGAATGTGCAGTCCACGCTCGGATGAGTACTCCGCACGATGCTCGGTCAGCTTAACCGCCCGGTAACGACCGCCAGCGCCCCCATCTCGATGGGCACGAGGCCCGTCTGTCTGATGGCTCCATACCAGAGCGGCACAGAAGTCAGAACGGTTCCGACCGTCTCGGAAAGGGGTCGAAGCAGAGCAGCGTCCCCGTTGGAGGCGCAAAGCAGCGATAGTCTGTTTCAGGCGGCTGTCTCGGTGTCCCTGCCTGTGTCCCGAGCCGGCGGTGCGCTGTTGAGGGAGTTGGTCCCATGTGGGTGGCACGTCTGCTCGTCATTGCGCTCGCCGTGATGCTGTCGGCCACGGCGTGCACGGGAAGTGACGTGCCGGATCGTCCGTCCGGTGGGATGGCTGTGGCCACCGGCAACCCGGGCGGGGTGTACGCGGAGTACGGGGCCGGCTACGCCGAGGTGATCGGGCGGCGTTTGCCGAGTGTCTCGGCCCAGGTTGTGCACACAGGTGGAAGCGTCGACAACCTGCGTAGGGTGGATGGCGGGCAGGCGCGGGTGGGCTTCGCCTTGGCGGATGCCGCGGCTGACGCCGTGGCCGGGCATCAGCCTTTCTCCCGGCCGCTGCCCGTGGTGGCGCTCGCTGCGTTGTACGACAACTATGTACAGCTCGTTGTTCGTGCGGACAGCCCGGTGCGCAGTGTGAAGGCGCTGCGGGGTCTGCGGGTCTCGGTGGGTTCTGACGGGTCGGGTACGGGGCTGATCGCCGAGCGCGTTTTGAAGGTTGCGGGGCTTTCGCCGGAGAAGGATGTGACGTCGCTGCGGCTGGACGTGCGCGAGTCCGCGGCAGCTCTGGCCGCGGGGCGGATTGATGCGTTCTTTTGGAGTGGGGGTCTGCCGACGGCTGCGATCACGGAGCTGCGGCGTGGCACCGAGATCAGGTTGGTGGACCTGGGTGATGTGGTCGGGGAGCTCACCCGGTCGTATGGGGAGCTTTACACCGAGACCACGGTTCCTTCTGTGGTCTATGGGGCGCAGAGCGCGGTGACGACGGTGAGCGTGCCCAACTTCTTGGTTGTGCGTCGTGACATGCCGGCGTCGGAGGCGTATTGGCTGACACGGTTGTTGTTCGATGGGCAGTCGCAGTTGATACGGGCGCATCCGGAGGCTCGGCGGCTGGATCGGCGGTCGGCGATTGCCACTGATCCGTTGGAGCTGCATCCGGGTGCGGCCCGCTGGTATCAGGAGTCGCACCCTTGAGGGGTGGCCGGGTTCAGGCGGTGGTCGTGGGGTGGGGGGCAGTTGGAAGTCGTACGGTTGCGGTGAGTCCGTGGGGTTGCGCCGAGGCCAGGTGAAGTTCGCCGCCTCCGGCTTCGACCAGGATTCGCGTGAGTGCGAGTCCGAGGCCGGTACCGGGAATGTTCTGATGCCGTGTGCTGCGCCAGAATCTCCCGCCCGCCTGGGAGAGTTCCTCCGCGGTCAGTCCGGAACCTTGGTCCCGTACGGTCACCTCTACCCGGTCGTATGCCTCGTCCGCGGTGCTGCGCCGGTTGGCGGTGTCGTCGCCGTGGGGGGCGGGGGTACGGGTCACGGAGACGTCCACCGGTGAGCCGTCGCCGAACTTGAGGGCGTTGTCGAGGAGGGTGTCGAGTGTTTGATCGAGGCAGCCGGGCAGGGACAGTGCGTTGATGTTGGCGGGTATCCGTGTGGTGAGGGGGATGCCTTCGGCGTCGAAGGCGGCTCGCCAGGCGTCGGCGCGGTGGGTGACGACGGCTGATACGTCGATGGGGGTTCGTTCTGCTTCGGAGGCTTCTGCTCTGGCCATGCGCAGCAGTCCGTCGAGCATTTTGCCGAATCGGTCGGCCTCTTCGACCGCGCTGTGGAGTTCGTGAAGGCCCTGGGGGTCGTTCACGTAGTCTTCTACGTTCTCCACCCGCAGCCGGAGCGCGGTCAGGGGGTTGCGTAGCTGGTGGGAGGCTTGTGCGACGAAGGCGCGTTGTTGTTCCTGGGAGGCGTGCATGCTGTCGGCCATCGCGTTGAAGCTGTTGGCGAGGCGGCGTAGTTCCGGGGCACCGGCCCGGTCTGAGACGTGGGTTTGCAATCGACCTTGGGCGACTTCGTGTGTCGCGCGGTCGAGTTCGTGGATGGGGCGTAGTACCCAGCGGACGATGGGGGTCGCGACGGCGATCAGGACGATGGTGAGGGCGGTGAGGCTGCCGAGTACGACGAGGGTGAGGTAGTCGGCGACCTCGGAGCGTGCTCGGTCGGTGGGGGAGATGATCAGTACGGCGCCAAGGATGTGGCCGTCTCGTTTGATGGCGTCGGCGTGGATGAAGGGGCGGTTGTCCCATGGCCAGACGACGGTGGGTTGTTCGGGGGGCCGGTCGGCGAGGGCCTGGAGGAGTGCGGAGCGCACGTGGGGTTCTTTCAGGTTGACGGGAGTTGGGGCGACGACGACTTCTCGGTCGGCGTCGACGATGGCGACTTGTGAGTCGTAGAGGCGGGTGTAGCGGGTGGCGGCGGCTTCGAGGCGGCTGGTGCGTCCTGTTTCGAGGGCGGTGGCGGCCATGTCGGCGAACCAGGCGGTGTCCTGGACACGGCCGGTGAAGGAGGTCTGGATCGTGTGTTCGGCAGTGGTGCGTACCAGGGGCACGCTGAGGGCGAGGATGAGGCCGGCGACGAGGGCACAGACGATGGCGAGGAGGCGGCGGTGCATGGGGGGCTCAGGGGCCGGTCGCCGGGGGTGGCGGGGTGGGGTCGGGGATGGTGAGGCGGTAGCCGAAGCCGCGGACTGTCCGCACGAGGCTTCCGGTGCGACCCAGCTTGCCGCGGAGGGTGGCCAGGTGTACGTCGAGGGTGCGTGACATGCCGTCGTAGGTGGTTTGCCATACCTCGACCAGGATTTGATCGCGGGCCACGGCGGCGCCGCCGGCGCGTGCCAGTACGGCCAGGATGTCGTACTCCTTGCGCGTCAGGGGTACGGGTTGTCCGTCGAGGGTGACCGTGCGCTGTGCGAGGTCTATTTCGAGGCCGTCGAGGGTGAGGGGGCGGTCCTGGTGGGTGGGGTGGTTCATGCTGCGTCGCAGGACTGCTTCGATGCGGGCGAGGAGTTCGGCGGTGCCGAAGGGTTTCACCACGTAGTCGTCCGCGCCGCTGCGTAGTCCGCGGACGCGGTCGGGCTCGCCTCCTCGAGCGGTGACGGCGATGACGGGGACGCCGCCTCTGGCTCGCAGTTCCCGGCAGACCTCGATTCCGTCGCGGTCCGGCAGGCCCAGGTCGAGCAGGACAAGGTCGACGGGGGGTGCGTTGAGGGCTTGCGCGGCGTTGGCGGCGCGTTGCACGTCGTAGCCGTTGCGGCGCAGGGCGCCGGCGAGGGCTTCGGCGACTCGGTTGTCGTCTTCGACGACGAGTATGCGCAACGCGTCCTCCCGGTGCTTCCTGGCTGGTCCTGCGCCCGGGGGAATGTGTGCGGTGCGGGGCAGGGTGCGGCCTTTGATACCAGCGTAGGAGTGATCCAGGTCACTGAATCCTAAACCTACGTTAAGAGGGCCGGCGTTCTCTGTCCCCTTCCGGTCACGGCCGCCATGGTCTGAGGTATCGCAGCGTTCAGTCCGAGGAGGCCGTCATGGGCATGGTGGAAGCGCCGTCTGAACCGGGACAGCGGACAGCCGAGGACCTGGTGGCCGAGTTCGACCAGGAGCGGCCCGCCCGCAAGCTCTCCCCCGCGGTGTCCGCGACTGTGTCCGCGATGTGTGCCGTGCTGTCGGTCTTCGTGCTGTATGCAGTGTTCTTCCCGGTCGCCAGGGGCGGCCAGTACTACCTGACGCTCTTCCTCGCCGCGACACTGCCACTGATCTTCTTGACACACCGCGGAACGGTGCGGGCACCGGCTTTGGCGCTGCCGTGGCGTCGGGGCGCGGCAACGGATACCTCCGCGGGGGCGGTGAAGGCGGTGAGAACGGCACGGCGTGACGACCCGGGCCTGTTCGACTGGATGCTGGCCGCCTGCGCCCTCGCGGTGTGCCTCTACCCGCTGCTGGAGTTCGACGCCTTCATCGAGCGGCGTCAGCTGCCCACCTCGCTCGACGTGACCATGGGCATCGCCATGATCCTCCTCGTGCTGGAGGCGTGCCGGCGGACCACCGGCTGGGTGCTCCCCGCGTTCTGTACGGCGTTCCTGCTGTACGCGTACTACGGCGGGCTGCTCCCGTACCAGTGGTCGCTGGCGCACGGCGGCTTCGACGTCAACGCGATCTCCGCCCACTTCTTCATGAGCACCGACGGGGTCTACGGCGTACCGCTGAATGTGGCCGCCACCTACATCGTGCTGTTCACCATCTTCGGCGCCGTGCTCGACATGTCCGGGGCCGGCAAGTTCTTCATCGACCTGTCGTTCGCGGCGTTCCGCGGCTCCCGCAGCGCCCCCGGACGCACCGTGACGGCGGCCGGTTTCCTCCTCGGCACCGTCTCGGGTTCCGGTACCGCCACCGCCGTCAGCCTGGGATCGGTCGCCTGGCCCCTACTGCGCAGGGCCGGCTACAGCAAGGAGGCGGGCGGTGGAGTCCTGGCCGCCGCGGGCATCGGAGCGATCCTCTCCCCGCCGACGCTGGGAGCCGCGGCGTTCATCATCGCCGAGTACCTCAAGACCGGCTACCTCACCGTCCTGCTGTACGCCCTGGTGCCCACGCTGCTGTACTACCTGGGCATCCTCCTCGCCGTGGAGATCGACGCCCGCAAACACCAGGCACGGCCCGTGATCGACGACGAAGCCGTCTCGGCGTGGAGGCTGCTGGGCCGGTTCGGCTACCACTTCCTGTCCCTCTTCATGATCATCGGTTTCATGGCGATGGGGCTGCCCCCCTTCCGGGCCGTGGTCTACGCCACCGCCCTGCAGTTCCTGCTGTCCTTCCTCGACTCCCGACACCGGATGACCCCGCGCCGGCTGTACACGGCGCTCGCCGAGGGCAGCAGGTCCGTACTCCCGGTGGTCGCCACCTGCGCCGCCGCCGGGATCATCGTCGCCGTCGTCACCCAGACCGGCCTCGGCCTGAACCTGGCCTCCGTCATCGTCGACGCCGCCGGCATGTTCGGTGACAACCCGACGGTGGAACTGGTCGTGACCGTCATCTTCGCGGCCCTCGCCGTGTCGGTCCTCGGGCTCGCGGTCCCGGTCACCGCCTCGTTCATCATCTCCGCGGTCATCATCGCTCCCGCACTGCTCGCCTTGGGCGTGAGCATGCCCGAGGCGTACATGTTCATCTTCTACTACGCCGTACTGTCCGAGGTCAGCCCGCCCACGGCGCTTGCTGCGGCCGCCGCGGCCGCCATCACCGGCGGCAACCCGATGCGCACCATGGTGGCGACCTGGAAATACTCGCTGCCCGCGTTCCTCGTACCGTTCGCGTTCGTCCTCACCGACAACGGCTCCCGACTCCTGGGCACCGGAAGCCTGACAGGCGTCCTGTGGACGACCGCGGTCTCCGCCCTCGCCGTCGCCGCGCTCGCCGTCGCCACCGGAGGCCGCCTGCTCGGCCCGGCAGGCCCCTTGGAGCGTGGGCTGTGCGTCATCGCCGCCCTGTGCCTGCTCTACCTCGAACCCGCCGCGATCACCACCGGCCTCATCGCCCTGGCTCTCGCCGTCGGTATCCGCTTGGTACGACGCGGGCAGCGCTCCCCCACACCCCGCACCACAGATCCCACAGGTCCCGGCCTTCAAGCCGAAGCCGTCATGGAAGGACACCTCCCCTCATGAAGCACCCCACGCGAACCACACGCCTGGCCGTCCCCGCCCTGGCCTTCGCGCTCGCGCTCGCCGCGACCGCCTGCGCGGGAGGCAAACAGGACGACAAGGGGGCCGCGAACAGTGGAAAGGGAGGGCGGCTCACCATCGCCACCGGACCCACCACCGGCGTCTACTACCAGATCGGCGGCGGACTGGCCGAACTGATCTCCGACAACCTCGACGGCTACCGAGCCACCGCCGCCACCACGGGCGCGTCCGTGCAGAACATCCAAGGCCTCCAGGCCGGAAGCTACGACATCGCCTTCTCCCTGCTCGACACCGCGCAAGACGCCGTCGAAGGCAAGGGAAGCTTCGACAAACCACAAACCGTCGAAGCCCTCACCCGCCTGTACCCGAACTACACCCAGGTACTGGTCCGGGCGGATTCCGGCATCACCTCCCTTCAGGACATGAAAGGCAAGAGGATCTCCACCGGAGCACCCAACTCCGGCACCGAGGTCATCGCCAGACGGCTGCTGACAGCCGCCGGGCTGGACCCCGCCAAGGACGTCACGGCGGAACGACTGGCCCTGCCGGAATCGGTGGACGCCATGAAGGACAGCACCATCGACGCGATCATCTGGTCCGGCGGCCTGCCCACCGGCGGCATCACCGACCTCGTCACCAGCCTCAAAGACAAGGTCCGCTTCCTCGACATCACCGCGCAACTGCCTGCCCTGAGCAGCAAGTACGGCGGCGTCTACCAGAAGGGCTCCATCCCCGCCTCCGCGTACAACCAGCCGGCGGCCGTTCCCACGATCGTGGTACCCAATGTCCTGCTGGTCAGGAAGGGCTTCGACCTCGAACTCGCCGGAAAGATCGTCAGCCTCGTCTACGAGAAGAAGAACGAACTCGAGAAAGTGAACGCCGCCGCCACCGAAATCGACCCCGCCCAAGCGGACGAGGTGGCCCCCGTCCCCTTGAACCCCGGTGCCGAAAGCGCGCTCAAGAACCTGGCCAAGAAGCCCTGATACGTCACCCCGCGCCCTGCCCGCAGGCAGGCAAGCCGGCAGGCACCCGATTACCAGCGACCGGACCCCGCCACGGACCCGGTCCCCGGACAAGCCATCCCTCCTCCGCTCCCCCGCGATCCACTGCCCCAGGGCGCCGACGTTCCCCGGCAACACGTGCCGGCCGTCCGCCCTCCCCCCAAGGGTGATCCCGATGTGCGCCATGAGACCGTCACGCTCCCGCAGCTTCCCGATAGCCGCGGAGAGACAGGCAGTGCCCGAAGCCCGCCGACTCGTGCTGGCCGTGGTACGCGGATGGGACCTGCAACTGACCTCAGAAACACTCGAAGAACTCGCACTGCTGTGCAGCGAGATCATCGCCAACGCCGTACGGCACACCACCGGACCATCCACCCTCACCGTCCTGTGGACCGGCTCACGACTGCGCGTCGAGGTCACCGACACCGCCCCCGGCCTGCCCGCCCCCCGAGGGTGCACCCTCAACTCCGAGAGCGGCCGCGGCCTCATGCTGATCGCGGCCATCGCCACCGACTGGGGCACCACACCCACCCCGACCGGAAAAGCCGTCTGGTTCGAACTGACACCACCGCCCCCCACCACCCACGGAAACAGCCACGACCTCTTCCAGACAAGCCCCAAGAAACCGACGACGCCCACACCCAAACTGCCATACCCGGCCCGCGACGCCGCCCTTGAAACACCGGCCAGGATGCCGGCGCTCACGGGGTGGCCCGGAGCTCGGGCAGGGCGTCCGCGGCCGTGTTGAGGACTTCGGCCAACCGAGTGGCCAGCCCCGCGTTGCAGCCTCCCAGCTCGCCCCTTCCGGTGCCGTTGACCGGGTATCCGGCCCCGGGGCTTGGGACGATAATGCCTACGCGGGCAAGCGCCTCCTTCAGGCCTGCCGCGGCGGCTTCCCCGGCGCGCATCGCGTCGGCCTGCCGGGCGGATCGCTCCGCACGGTCCTTGAACGTCATCGTCATCGGTCTACCTCCGCCGTCTCGTGCAGGGTGGCCAGTGGGATCTCGCACTCTCGGCCGCCGCTGGAATCCACGCGACGCAGGTACGCCATCCGCTTGAGTTCCTTGCCCGACTCGGGGGGGGTGCACCACCAACGCCGTCACCCGCCACCCTTGCCGAGACAGGTCAGTGAAGACCATTCTGAGCAGGTTGGCGGGGAACTCGAAAGCATCGCGGTACTCCGGCTGCGCCATGATGTCGACCGTAGGGTGACATGACACCCTGTCGCCCTTGTTGTCGCTCGCGCGGGGGACGGACCGTCAGGCAGTCGCCGCCAAGCAGCAGGCTCCAGCACGGCGCGTGGCGAGCTTTCGCCCATGGCCCCCACGGCAGCCAGCCCCGCCCCGGCGCCGTTGATGCCACCCGCACCCAGGAGTCCGCCCTCCCGTCTGCATCGACCCGGAACACATGCTCGGCGAGGGTCGTTTGACAGGCCGTCTGAAGATCCGAGGATCGAAATCTTCGCAACCCGGTAGTAGACGCCCAGGAGCGCCCGCCGATGAGTGCGGGCCATCGCAGCACTGGGGACCGGTCTGGTAGAGGAGCCGACCGGGGGCAGGGAGCTTACGCAAGCAGCGCCGACCGCTCCAGGCTGCCCGTCACTGGTGCTTCTTCGCCGGGTAGTCGCACTGGCCCCGGTTCCGCCAGGGCTGCGCCGGCAACGCCCTGTCTCGCTGGTTGCCCGCGCACTGTCCAGGGCGCGGCACGCCCATGCCTGGCTGTGGTGACGATGGCGCCACACCGCACCCGCTGCAAGGGACCTGGCGCACCCGGGCCACACCGGCCGCGATGATGCCCGGCGCTCCCGAGTCGTCACGATGCACCCAGGCTCAATGTAGAGCTCCGCTGCGATGCGAACTCGCATTTGCATCGGATGCGCGCCGCATAGGCGGCTCCTTGAACGGTTTCGGCAGGGCGCCCGTCGTTCCGGACCTTCGCCACGGCCCTCTGGCGGGGCGTTCCCCCGACCTGGTCAGTCGGAGGTCGGGAGGATCGCCCAGTAGGTGACGGTGTGGGCCAGGATGCGGGTGCCGTGCGCGCTGGCCAGGAGAGTGATGATGCTGATGCCGCGGCCGTGTTCTTCGGGTGTGCAGCTGGTGGTCCAGGTGCCCTTGTCGTTGGCGGGGCCGCCGTCGTCGACATCGATGCGCAGGGTGTGGTCGCCGGTGGGGCGTTGGAGATGGAGGGTGATGGGGGGCAGGGCTACTGTACGTCCAGATTGGACGGACAGTCCAGAGACGATGGGTGTAGGAAGAGTCTCCAGTCCACAGGGCCCCCGGACGGAAAGGTGGGTTCCTCGCGGGGCGTGGGTGGTTCACCGGCAGGTGCTCTCGACAGGGGTGCACGTGAGGCGGGGCTGCCGCGGTGAGCTGCGGTCCCGGAGGCCGACGTGGTCGGGGGAGGAGAGCCACGCCAGCGGTGTTGCGTGGGCCGCGAGTTGGGGGCAGGCACCCGCCCGCGGGAGCGGTGGCGAGAAGGAGGTGGGGGGCCGTCCGGGTGTGGGATCCGGACGGCCTTGTCGTTCGGTGGCTCAGGGTGCTGTCCGCGCTTCCAGCGCCTTCTCGGCGCCTGGATTGAGGGGAACCGGGGCTGTCTGGCCGGCGTGGGTGGCGTTGATCTCCGCTGCGGCCTGGTTGACGGTCACCAGCGCGTTCTTCTCGTTGTGGACGAGGTCCACGATTTTCGCGGCGAGGCCGGCGTCGAAGCCCTTCTTCACCAGCAGTACGTTGGCCACCACGATGGTGGGAATGCGGCCGGGCTGCCGATAAACGGCGGCCGGGATGCTGCCTCGCTGGTAGATACCACCGTATTCAAGATTCGGTGCGGACAAATGCGGGGTGACGTCGAGGAATCGCACCTTCTCCTTGAGCGTGGTGGTGAGGTCGGGATCCCGCCGCTGGGAAGGCCACCCGACCAGAAGAGCGCGTCGATGGTGCCGTCCTTCATGGCGTCCACGGCCTCGGGCAGACCGAGGCGCTGCGCCCGTACGTCGCGGTCGGGGTTGAGGCCTTCTGCATCCAGCAGTCGGCGGGCGATCGCTTCGGTGCCGGAGTTGGGTGAGCCGGTGGAGACCCGCTTGCCCTTCATGTCCGCGAGTGAGGTGATGCCGGAGTCCGCACGGACCAGGACCTGGGTGTAGTTCGGGTGGAGCCTGGTGAGCGCTTCCACCTGCTGTGGTTGGGTGAACGAGCCCTCTCCGTTGACGGCGTCGCCTGCGGTGTCGAGCAGGGAGAACGCGACATTGTAGGTGCCGGCTGTGAGGCCCTGGATGTTCTGGACGGAGGCGCCGGTGGCGGTCGCGGTGGCGCGGTAGCCGTCGATGTTGTCGGAGATCAGCTTCGCAAGGCCGCCACCGAGCTGGTAGTAGACACCGGTGGTGCTGCCGGTGGCGATGGTGAGGCGACCTTCACCGGCGCTGTCGGAGGCGGCTGCGGTGCGCGACCTGCCGAAGAAGGCACTCCGCCCCGACAATCGACGGCCTTCCAGCACCCCCTCGACCAGCACAAGATCCCAGGCTCACCTCCTGGCGAACCCTCGGCAGATGAACTCAAGCCCTCCAAGATCCCCGACAGAGTCAAGCTAAGGAGCGAGTGCGACCGATATGTTTGAGGACGGTCCGCAGCTGGGCGAGGGTGATCCGGGCGGCCTTGGCCGGGGTGGAGCCTCCACCGATCCCGGAGCGGTCACCTTCGTGGTCGCCTGACACCTGGCGAGTGTCAGGCGACCGGTGATCAGGGAGAAGCCTAAAGGGCCGAGCAACCGGAGGCGGGCGTGGCCGTGCTCATCGGGCTGTAGAACACGGGGTCATTGGAGCCGCCCTTGAGGGGGATGGTGATCTTGTCGTTGGCTTCCCACGGGAATCCGTCGGCATCGAAGGTGAATGTGCCGGTCACCGTCTTCGCCTGCACCGCTCGGGCCACCCAGTTGTACTTGTGAGGCTGGGCCGACAGGGTGACGCTGTTGGTTGTGGTTGTGGAGCTGGTCCACGTGAATTCGTTCGACACGCTCAGCGAGGACGTTACCTTCGCGACGACGGACGAGAGCGCGCCGGTCTCGAATCCCGCCGTGACAGTGACGCCGAGAGTGGAATTGAAGCCCTTCGCCGTCGACACCGTGAAGGTGTAGTTGTACGGATTGTCATACGGGTTGTACCACTGCGTTGAGATGCACTTGGTCGGCAGCGGGGCCGCCTCCGATTCGCTCTCCTCCGTCCAGTAACACGACCACGTCTGGGTCTGGCACCTGTCCGCGGCGTACTTCACGGCCACGGCCTTGGCCTGGTCGGCTGGGTTGCTGCCGACGAAGAAGAACATTTGGTTGTCGCCGCTGTGGCAGTTGTAGAGGCCGACCCAGGCGTTGTCATGGTCGCTGCGGTTCAGCAGGTCCATGCATTTGCCGGAGTTGATGTGGCGCATTCTCCAGCCGATGGATGTCGGCTGGATCGCCCACCTCTGGGTGGCCTGCCCTTGGCAGGTCCACTGGCGCAGACCGTCGTCCCCCCACCCGACGTCGATGCACTTGCCCGTCCCCGAGTTCACAATCTGGAACGTGTTGTCCTGGTTGACGTTGAAGCGCCACTTCGCCGTGTTTCTCGTGGCCGGACGTCCTGAGTCGATCGTGACGATTCGGGCTCCGTCGCTGGTGGAGGCGCCCTCCACGTCGATGTTCCTACCGTTGATGGCGACGAAGCTCAGACAGTCCAGGTTCGAGGAGGTAAATGTGCACGTCGCGGCATGAGCCTGGCCTGCAGGCAGCGGCGACAGGGAAATTGCCAGGGCCAGGAAGGCGGCGGCCAGCAGGGTGATCAGGCGAGGTGAAGGCGCTGACGGCACGCCCGAACTCGCGGTCATAGTCGGTGCCACGGGGGCTTGTCCCTTTCTTCTCACGCCCCTCCCGCGATCGGCCGAGCGCCGGCCGCAGGAGGGGGCGGAAGAAGCATCGGCCCTCATGCCGGGCAGGCGCCTGCGCACAATTACCCGTTCGCTTACCTGCCTTGCGCCTCGGGAGAGCGCTCCCGGATCGAGCTCACCCGGGCGAAGGTGCTGAGCCCCCGTGGATGGCCGAGCCCTGACCTGCGCTTCGCCCCTGACCAGGGCGCGCCACGTGCCCTGCGTGCTGCAGCGCCGGCGCTTCGTCAGGGCGCGGCTGAAGACTGGCGGTCAGCCCATTTCGCTACTTGTGTGCGGGATGTGAAGCCGAGCTTGACGAGGATCCGCTGGACGTGACCGTGAACCGTGCGGGGCGACAGGACCAGAAGGGCAGCGATCTGCTTGTCGGCCAGTCCCTGAGAGAGCAACTCGGCAACCTGCCGCTCGCGGGCCGTCAGCGATGCCACGGGCGCCTCCTGCGGCTGCCTGAGGCTCTTCGGAACACCGAGAGCCCGCTCGACAGCCTGATGGGGCATCACAGCCTCGCCCGCCTGCAGCACGGACAGGAAGCGGTCCTCCCCCAGCTCCCGGCGCAGCCGAGCCTCGCACTCGGTGCGGTGGTGGAGCAGGCACCCCACGCCGGGCAACGTGCTTCCGATCTGCCGCCACAAACGCTGTGCCGAGCCCAGCAGCTCGGCCCCTTCCAGGGCTCGGCCCTGCAGCGTCCTGGTCCAGGCGAGGACTTCCAGGCATTGGGCGACACCCAGGCGATTGTGGGCGGGCCAGCCAAGGCGCAGGCTCTCCTGGAGCAGATCGGCGGCCTGTTCGTATTCGGCATGCAACAGGTGCAACAGGCCGCTCAGCCACAGCGACCAGGAGCGGGACCACCGGGCGTCGTGTTTCTCACATAGTTCAAGGCCTTCCCGACTGAGGTCGGCGGCACGCGGGTCGCCGGCCAGACAGCAGGCGAGTCCCAGGAGGAAGAGCGTGGACCAGGTCTCACCGAGCGCGCCCTGTACCCGGTACCGGGAGAGGACGTTCTCGAGCAGCGGTATGGCCGTTGTGAAGTCGTCCTGGAAGAGCGCGGCCAGGGCGGCGAGCTGCTCTGCGTCTGTGCCGGCACGTTCATCGCCCAGGGTTTCGGCGAGAGCACGGCATTGAGCCACTCGTGAGGCGGCGGCATCGTGGTCACCGCGTAGGAGGGCGAGCCAGCCGTCTGACCACACCGCAGATGCCTTGGCACGGTTGGGCTCTGGAGACATGGTGAGGGTTTGCGCAAGCCAGTGACGTTCCTCATCCAGGCCGCCCGCCCCTAGCCGGTGACACCACAGGGCGGCGGCCATGTCCAGGCCGGGCTCGCTTTCACCCGGTTCTTCGAGACAGAAGGACAGGGCAGCGCGCAGATTGGACCGCTCTTCGTGTAGACGCGCCATCCACATGGTCTGCCGTTGGGTGAACCACTCCTGGTCGGCGCGCAGGACCAGCTGGTGGTAGTGGTCGCGGTGGCGGCGGCGCCAGGTGGCGAGCTCGCTGCGTGTCTCCAGGTGTCGGCGGGCGTAAGCACGGACGGTCTCCAGCATGCGGAAGCGCACACCGGCGATACCGTCCTCGCGGATGAGAACCGACTTGTCGACCAGGCCGGCCACCAGGTCAAGCAGCTCGGCAGCACCCACCACGCTGTCGGTGCACACTGCTTCGACGGCGTCGCGATCAGCGCTGCCGGCGAATACGGACATGCGCGCCCACAGCAGTTGTTCCGCGGGGGTGCAGTGGTCGAAGCTCCAGTCCAATGCAGCGAGCAGCGTATGGTGGCGGGGCAAGGCGGTCCGACTGCCTCGGGAGAGTAGGTGGAAACGGTCGTCCAGATGCTGCAGGATCTCCTGGCAGGTCATCGTCCGAAGGCGAGCAGCGGCGAGTTCGACGGCCAAGGGGATTCCGTCGAGACGGTGACAGATGAGCGCGGCGGCGTGGGCGTCCGACTCTGTGGGGGCGAACGCGCCGATCGCGGCGGCGCCGCGCTGGGTGAACAGCTCAAGCGCGTCGTTCACCACCGTTGCATCGGCTGGTACGAGGGCATCGGGGTGCGGCGCTCGAAGGGGCGGCACGGTCAGCAGGTGCTCGCCCTCGACCGCGAGGGCCTGTCGGCTGGTGGCGATTACCTGCAGGTCGGGCAGCGCAGCCAGCAGCGTGGCGATCGCTGTTGCGGAGACCTCCAGCAAGTGCTCGCAGTTGTCGACGACCAACAGCATCCGTCGGCCCTGCAACTGACGGGCCAGAGCGGCCATGATCGGCCGTCCCGTCTCGTGGTCAAGGCCAAGGCTCTCCAGCACGGCGTGTCCGACCAGGTCCGGCTGTTCCACAGCCGCAAGGTCCACCCTCCAGACCCCGAAGGCGTAAGCACGTGCAACCTGGGCAGCAAGGCGCAGAGCCAAGCGCGTCTTCCCGATACCCCCGGCACCGGTCAACGTCAGCAACCTGGTCCGCGACAGCACCGCACGCCCAGCGGCAAGTTCCTCACGACGGCCCACGAAACTCGTCATATCGGCAGGAAGGTTCCCCTGGCATCGCGGACTGGTCCGCATCAGCAATTGCTCCTTGCTGCCCCCTCGCGAAGCGGCCGGCACAGACGCCGGGCACGGCAGGCGAGGCACTAGTGCCGCCGCAAGGTGGCCATTCCAGCATCTGAAGGGCGTTGTAAGTATTCACCCCGACGGGTGAGGGTAGAGAGACACCTCAACATGCCTGCTGCACGTCCGCATAGTGGACACCGTTGCCGCGATTACGCGTACGTCCCCTTACTGTCCGCAATGTGACTGCGCAGGCGCAGCCGTATGATGCGCTGGCCCTCGTGGCGTGGATCAGCGAACGGACAGTCTGTGCCGATGAGTACGCTCGGCAAGTGCGCGGCCTCCCCAAGCTGCTGCAGCACGTCCTCGGTGGCCCAGCGACCCCGCCGACCACCAACATCCCAACCACGCGAGACCGCGGCGGCTGCCGGCGGCGCCCGAGCCCCTTGGGCGGCTCGGTGCCTGGCTCCTCCGCGGTGGCCGGCTCCGGCGGGACGCTCCGCGCGATCTCCGCCGCCATCTCCGTGGCGAACTTCTGCTTCTGGCAGGCGCGCACAGGGTGCCGTCGTCGCCCCAGTGGGCCGCCGGTACCACCCGCACTTCCGGGCCCTCGTCTACCACCCGGTCATCCCCGTCGTGGTGACCACGCTCATCCAGCTGCAGGAGCACGGCGCGGACGCGGTGGTCTGGCGGCGTGGGAGCCGCCAGCGAACACGAATGCGACGACGGCGCCCGGAACGCCACATCCATGGCCAGCCACGACGAGCGCTCCTTGGCCTTCTCGGTGGCCGGCGACTGGTTGTGCTCGATGGGCCTGCCCAGCACGGTCGCACGCCGCGCCTTCGCGTTCCTCGATCAGGGGTTACACCGTTCGTTTCGTTCTACGGTCCCAGTTGACGCATGACAGTGCGGTGCCACCGCGTGATGACAGTCGCGGGATCGCCAAAATAGGACCAGGGCACCACCGTTGCCTGGCCGGCGAGTAGCTTGAAGAGGTAACCTGCTTCGTTGTACAGCCCGCCGGCGCACGTCGCGTGCAGCAAGTAGTTGAAGTCGGCGACGTCCTGCGCCCGGTAGATGCCGTCCCAGTTGACGACCCATGTATCCCAGGTGCGACGGGTGTCGGCGAGTGCTACGTCGGTACTCCAATGCCGACGTAGGAAGAGTGCCATGTCACCCTCACGTTCAAGGCGGTAGCGGTACTCCTCCAGCCGCGAGACCTGCAGGAGTACGGAGAGTGGCGAGCCCGGCGCAGTGCTGTCCACCACGTCCCGGGCGAAGTCGTACATGGTCCCGTGCGTGCCGTGCCAGCGAGCGGACACGTGGCGCAGCGCCTGGTTGTGCGCTTCACGGTTGTCCCGGTGCCGAAGTATCAGCTCCTTCCACCAGCGGTTGAATTGGCGGTGCCCACCCGGGTAAAGCCGGGCGAGGGTGAGGAGCGATACCCAGGGCACCGGATCGTGGGGATGTGCGTCGGCCGCACGGAGGCAGGTCCGTACGGCCCTGTCCAGCCGGTCCTGGCCGACGGCGCCAGGGTCCCCCGCGGCCACGGCGAGGTTGAAGCAGCGCAACACCTCTGTATCCGCGCGCAGCACCAGCGCGTCCGGATCACCCGGCCGGGCGGTGTACCACTCCTCGGCGATGGTCGTGCCGGCCGTGGACTGGGCGAGCAGGCGCACCCGGTGGGTGCGGCGGTCCCAGTCGCGCCCGGTGGAGTGGAGCAGCTCGGGAAGACCCTGCCACCGGCCGATGGCGATGTCTTGGCGCGCCTTCGCGAGGTCCCGGTCCCTGAGCGTCGCGTCGAATTCGGGAGTGAAGGGCTTGCTTCCCGGTGTCATGGCTGCGCCCTTCAGAAGTCCGTGGCTATGGTGTTGTCAGCGGACGAGGCAGACACGGGTTCCAGGCCTTCGTACTCTTGTTTGATTCGCTCGGTCTTTGCGGCGTCGAGCCGATCCGGGCGGTAGTAGGGGCTCTGCCGGTACACGAACATCGGCACCAGGCCCACGGCGAGACCGCCGATGCCGATCCAGATGGCGGTGGCATCGAGTGCGCCCAGCGACTCGGCGAACACCCAGAACAGGAACAGCGCCCCGGTCAGCGGCCACAGCCCGCCGAAGATGAAGTTCGCCGGGGTCTTCAGCAGCACTTTGCGGTAGGCGACGACGACTGCGACTCCGGACAGCCCGTAGTAGACGGCGATCTGGAGTCCGATGGCGGCCACGGCGCTCTCCAGGATGTCGCCGACCGAGCCCAGCGCATTGGACGCCACGAAGAGCCCGAGGGCGACCGCACCGACAACCACCAGCGCAACCCAGGGTGTCCGGTAGCGGGGGTGAGAGGCGCCGAGGGCGGCCGGCATGGTGCGGTCGCGGCCCATAGCGAACAGGGAGCGGGTCACCTGGATGAGGGTGGTCTCCAGGGTGGCGATGGTGGACAGCATAACGGCGACGATCAACAGTTTGCCGCCCCAGCCGGGCCAGAGACGCTCGCCGAGCAGCGCCAGGACGTTGGCGCTGTTGGCCTCGATCTCCTCGGCGGTGAGCAGCAGGTTCACAGAGATCGTGAAGACCTCGAACAGGACGAAGACGACGGCGAGGCCAACCAAGCCGGCCAGCCCCGACGTCTTGCGGCTGTTGCGAGTCTCCTCGCTGAGGTTGCTGGTGACGTCCCAGCCCCAGTAGTAGAACGCCGCGATCAACGCTCCGGCTGCGAAGCCCTGGACGCCATCGAAGTGGCTGAAGCCCAGCCAGGACCAGGAGAAGTACTGAACCGCATTGTCATGGAACAAGGCCGCCACGGCGAAGGCGAGCAATATGAGCAGCTCGATGCCGGACATGATCAGCTGGGCGTGGACCGTCAGTCGCGCTCCCTTGAGCACGACGACGAGCATCACCAGGAACCACATCGCGCCGACCACGGTCGCCAGCGCGGTGTTCTCGGCCAGGTCCGGGGCGAACAGGGACAGCGTCATGCTGCCGGCCGGCAGAGAGCCCGCGACCATGAAGATCGTGGCCGAGACCACCAGCGCCCAGCCGCTGAGGAAGCCGAGGGAGGGGTGGAGGGCACGGGCCACCCATGAGTAGCTGGCGCCGGCGTTGATGTCGAGCCTGCCCAGGTAGTTGAACGCCCAGGCGATGCCGAACATGGGTATCGCGCAGTAGAGCAGCGCGGCAGGGGCGGCGAAACCGACCGTGCCGACGAGTACGGCTGTGGTCGCCGCCAGGGAATAGGCGGGGGCGCTGCCGGCTACCGCCATGACGATGCTGTCGAAAGTTCCCAGGACGTTCACCTGGAGCCCTTTGTGTGTACTCATGAGAGTCCGTGGTGCCCTTCGGATACAGCTTCTGTTGGATGATGTCCCGGCGGGAGCGCGCAGCCGGGGGACGGACGGCAAGGTGGCTGGCGCGATCGTGTGAGGCCTGAAATCTCACGTGAAATATCCGATGGCACCGATTGCCGACCACTCCTGGGATCCGGACGATCGCTTGATCCAGAAGGTGACAGCCGACATCCGTCGGCAACAGGGCAGGCCCGAGGAATTAACACAGACTTAGGGTTGAGCTTGTTCCGCTTTGACGGACACCTTCGGCGTGTTGGTCAGGCTGTCAAGGCGGTCTCGTACTCGGCGGCGCTAACTACCCGGCCTTGGGGCCTCCCCCTGAGTGGTGGACACGCTGATACTGGATCTGCTTGATCCGGAGGAAGCGAGAAGACCGCCGATGGCGATGAAGGACTATTCGGACGAGTTCAAGGCCGATGCTGTGGCCCTGTACGAGTCCACACCCGGGGCGACGTACAAGAGCATCGCCGCTGACCTGGGCATTAACCGGGCGACCCTGCGGGAGTGGGTGCTGCGGGACCGCGAACGCCGTGGCGTCACCACCGCGGGTGCGAAGCCGGCCGCCGCCCACGGGGCGGCGGTGCCGTCCGCTGATCCGGACGAGCGGGTCCGACGGCTGGAGGCCCTCCGGGGAACGCCGCCACGCCGAGAGCCTGCGCGAGGAGGTAGCCGGCGTGCTCGCCCTACTGGGGCTGCGGCTGGCACCGGAGAAGACCCAGGTGGTCCACATCAATGAGGGCTTCGACTTCCTCGGCTTCCACATCCGCAGGCAACGGAAACGAGGAACGCAGAAGCACTACGTCTACACCAAGCCGTCCAAGAAGGCGATCCAGTCGATCAAGGACAAGGTGAAAGACAGAACACGCAGATCAGACCTGCACAGGGACGTGGACGAGCTGCTGGCCAGCCTCAACCGCACCCTGCGCGGGTGGGCGAACTACTTCCGGCACGGGGTGTCGAAGGCGGTATTCAGCACGATCGATGACCACGCGTGGCATCGCATCGTCCGCTGGATCTTCCACAAGCACTCCCGGCTCAGCTGGAGGGAACTGCGCCGTCGGTTCTGCCGACCGGGCAGTTGGAAGCTCATCTGCGACGGAGTCGAGTTCACCGGCGCATCCAGCGTCAAAGTGATCCGCTACCGCGGCAGCAACATCCCGACCCCGTGGACACCATGACCGGCAGTCGCCAGCACCGGCGGCTGACCACCGGCCAAGGCACGTGGAGCGCCCGTTGCGTGGAGACACGCACGGCGGGTGCGGCGGGCGGGTCGGGGAAACGGGCTGGTCGCAAGGCCAGCACCGCGCCCCGGTCCGACCCAACCCAGCCGCAAATGAGGGGCTTCACGTCCGGCGTCGACGCCGGGGCGGGCGTACCGTTCCAGGGAGCGGACGGAGGCGTGGCGGGAACGGGCCAGCAGTATCGGGGTGGAGGTGCTGCCCTCGGCGTCGTGTGTCGAGCCGGGGCGGTTCAGTCATCACCAGGGGCGGGTGACGGTGTTGGTGTCGAGAGTGACCGAGCCGTTGATGGCCAGGGCCTGTCCCTGGATGGTTACGCCGGCGTTCACTGTGATGGATGTCAGGGCGAGGATCCTGCCCGTGAAGGCGGTGTCGGTGCCGAGAGTGGCTGAGCTTCCGATTTGCCATATCACGTTCCTGGCCGTGGCTCCGTCGATGAGGAGCACGCGGCTGGCCGTTGCCGTGGTCAACGTGGATCCGATCTGGAAAACCCATTCGGCGTTGCGGTCGCCTTGGGCGTCCAGGGTGAGCGTGCCGGTGAGAGCGATGGACGTGGGGGCGTTGTAGACGCCAGGAGTCAGCGTCAGGCCGCCGAGGTCTCCGGAAATGCCGGCGTCCGGGAGCTGGGCGACGGCGGTGTCGTAGGTGGCGATGAGATCGGCGTGAGCCTGAAGGGCGTCAGCGTCTGTGATGTGGATGGAGCCGTGAACCTGACCGGGCGGGAAGCCAGTGACGGACACTCCCGGGCTCACCCCGAGATCCCCGGTGAGTTCGGAGGGGCCGGTGTTGCTGACCGACGCGCCGCCCAGCACCGCGAAGCGTCCGAGATAGGTGTATGCGTCCGAAGCGGTCTCGGTGCCGCCGAGGGTGACGACGGAGACGTCGACCGGGCCGAGTTCTCCCGCTGGGAGCAGGGCGTGGATCTCGGTGTCGGAGGCGATCCGCCAGGAAAGGGCGGGCGTGCCGCCGAACGTGACGCCAGTGGTGTAGGAGAACGCAGTTCCGGTGATGACCACGAGATTGCCCCCGTCCACCGGTCCTTTGTCCGGGGTGACGGCAGTGATGGACGCCGAGTCGAGGTAGGTGTAGACGACCCCGCCGGCGGTTCCGCCCCTGGTTCGTACGGTGATCGTGACCGGACCTGCGGCGACGGCCGCAGGGGCGGTGACAGTGAGTCGACCGTCGGAGTCGACGGTGAAGGCGGCTGCCTGCGTACCGAAGAGGACCTCGTACGTGGTGTAGAGGCCGAGCCCGGTGAGGGGCACGGTATTGCCGCCGTCCAACGGGCCGACAGGAGGCGGAGTGAGGCGGAAGGAGGGCGGCGGCAGGTAGTAGAAACTTCCGACGACACCCGTTCCACCGGGGGTGGTGGCCGAGACCGGGACGGCGCCGTGGCCGGAGGGGGTGACCGTGGCGGTGGTGGTGTCGCTGAGCACGGTGAAACTCGCAGCACGGCGGGAGCCGTAGAGCACACCGGTGGTGCCGGTGAAGTGGCTGCCGGTGAGGGTCACCGCGTCGCCCCCACCGGTGGATCCCTGATTCGGTATGACCGCCATGGGGACGCTCCCTGAGTCCGTCGGCCGATCGGCAGGCTGCGTCTTGGCTGGCCCTTGCTCCGATGGCCACAGTGGTTCTCCTCTTCGAAGTAGCCCACTGGTCACGGGACGCGGCAAGGGCGGAGAGCATATGTCACCCGAATGGGGGGCGTGTTTGCAGGCGCATATCCAGCCAATACTGCGTGCCGCGCGGGGACTGATTCCGCGTCAGATCGCGGCCATTTACGCGGGGCCGTAGATTCGCCGACCCAGCGATCTCGGATGCCGCAACGAATCAACATATAAGCAGATCTTCATCAATGCGCTGCCGTTGCGCCCGGTTTCACGCCGTGGCGCTCACCTGAACAAGTGATTCCGCGCCGAAAGCATTGTCTGCCTGTCGCTCTGCTGGGTTGATTCTCGTGTCCGTATCAGCGGCATTCGAGTCCGCAAACAGACACGGGAAAGCCCCCTGATCAGGCGGCAACTGCCGCCTGACGGGATGTGATTCTCTACAGGCCCTGCGCACAGCGCCGACGGCTGCAGACCGTCGACCAGGCATCGGCGCAAGGCCATCGAGATGCCACTTGGCCAGTGGACACGAGAGCAGGCAAGCCCTCATCCGGGACGTACGCGGACCGAACGCCCCATCACTGCTCGGCAATGTACCGCATGCCGAGCGAGGAGGAACACTCATGCCTATCAGCCCGAACCAAGGATCCAGCGGCGGCGGCACACTCGTCACGATCACCGGCAGCAGCCTCACGGGCACCACAGCCGTGCGCTTCGGCACACGGCTCGCCACCTCCGTCACCAACGTCTCGCCCACCCAGGTCACCGCAGTCTCCCCCTCCGGCACCGGAGCGGTCGGCGTCACCGTGACCACCCCGGGAGGGACGAGCAACCCGATCCCGTTCTACTACGTCGGGGCGCCGTTCAAGCAGTCCCTCAGCCCGTCCTTCGGGTCGACCGCGGGCGGCGACGTCATCACCATCAACGGCACCGGGTTCTCCAGTGCCACCAGCGTCTCCTTCGGTGCCAACAGTGCGGTGCCGACAGTGGTGTCCGACAGTAAGCTCACGGTCGTCGCACCGGCCGGCGCGGCCGGCTCGGTCGGCGTCAGTGTCACCACGGCCGGTGGCACCAACAACGGGCTCTCGTACACCTACGTCGCCGCCCCGACGGTGACGGCGGTCGTCCCGGCAGAGGGACCGGAGTCCGGCGGCACCGCGGTGACCGTGTCCGGCACCGGCTTCACCAGCACCAACCAGGTCACCTTCGACGGCAACCCGGCACCGTTCACCGTGATCTCCGACACCTCGGTGTCGGCTGTCACGCCTCCCGGCACCGGCGGTCCCGTCGACGTCGTCGTGACCAACGATGCGGGCAGCGCGATCCTCGCGGACGCGTTCACCTACATCGCCGGCCCCGGCATCTGACCGCCCCTCAGGGGCCGGCCGCTCGGCGGCCGGCCCGTCCGGAGTGGACGTGGTAGCCGACCAGGGCCCGTCCGCCTCCAAGCCCCCGGCCCGGAAACCCCACCTGGGCCGGGGGCCCCACTGCCCGCCGCCGAAGAGGCAGAGGCAGGGCAACCCGACCAGCTCTCCCCTCGGCCCGCCCGGGCCCGCCCGACACGCTACGGAGACACCGTGAAAGACAGCGCACCCGCGGCGGGAGCAGTCCGGCCCACCGCCGTCATCGCCGCCGTTCCCGTTCTCACCTCGGTCGCACCCACTGCGGGCCCTGCGGCAGGCAACAACAACGTCGTCCTGAACGGCAGCGGTTTCGTCGGCATCACCGCCGTCATGTTCGGCACCAAAGCGGCCCTCGGCTACACGGTCAACTCCCCGACGCAGATCACCGCAGTAGTCCCGTCCGGAACCGGCACCGTTGCCGTGACCGTCAAAACCCCCAGCGGAACCAGCAACTCGGTCCTCTATACCTACGCGGCACAACCCTCCCTGACCGCCGCGTCGCCGAGCCAGGGACCGTCTTCGGGCGGCACCACCGTCATCCTCACCGGGACCGGCCTCACCGGGGCCACGGCAGTCACCTTCGGCATCACGCCCGCCACCAGCTACACCCTCAACTCACCCACCCAGATCACCGCCGTCACCCCAGCGGGAACAAGCGCCGTACCCATCACCGTCACCACGCCCGGCGGTACGACAGGTCCTGTCTACTTCTTCTACCTCAACGCTCCCACCGTCACCACCGTGTCGCCGAGCCAGGGACCGTCTTCGGGCGGCACCACCGTCATCCTCAGCGGGGCCGATTTCACCGGGGCCACGGCAGTCACCTTCGGCATCACACCCGCCACCAGCTACACCGTCAACTCCCCCACCCAGATCACCGCCGTCACCCCAGCAGGAGCGGGCTCCGTCGCCGTGACCGTCACCAGCCCGGGCGGCATCGGCAACTCCGTCATCTACACCTACGTGACTTCACCGGTCCTCGGCTCCCTCGCCCCCACGCAGGGGCCCACCAACACGGGAACCGGCGTCACTCTCACCGGCAGCGGCCTGGCCACCACGACCGCCGTCCACTTCGGTGCCGCACCCGCGGCCTTCACCGTGCTGTCCGACACCACGGTTGCCGTGACCGCCCCAGCGGGGGCACCCGGCCCCGTTTCCCTCAACGTGACCACGATCGGCGGCACCAG
Source organism: Streptomyces sp. NPDC001549 (assembly GCF_042894025.1). Lineage (NCBI taxonomy): Bacteria > Bacillati > Actinomycetota > Actinomycetes > Kitasatosporales > Streptomycetaceae > Streptomyces > Streptomyces sp. NPDC001549. Next base: position 21,439 of record NZ_JBIAVJ010000039.1, on the reverse strand, counting down.
CAACTCCCTCACCTACACACGTGTCGCCTCTCCCGTGATCTAGATCCGCCCTCGAGACCGCTTGGACGACACTGGGACCGCCCTTTTCCCTCGGAGCCCCTTCACAGTTTTCGTTTCTGGTCCGGGCGCGATTGCTTCGACGGTGGACGAGCCTGCCGACATACATAGGGAGCGTTGCGCATAACCGTCCTGGAATCTGCGAACCGTGCTCCCCTCCACACCCCGCCATGCCTCTGACCCAAGTGGGTTGACTAGGCCCAAGCCTCCCCGGAATGCGAGAACCGGCGGCGTAACGTGTCGCTCCCCGACCAGTCATGGCGGACCTCCGCCCTGACCGATCAAGGAGCCGAAACCGTGAGACGTTGGCATGACCGAAGCGTGTGGAAGACCGGCACTATCCTGGCGCTGGCCGCCGTAGTGGGCCTCGCTTCGCCGGCAGCGGCAGCTGTCAACTCGACGACGACGGTCACAGCGTCACCCCCGGCAGCGAACGTCGGGGTACCCGTGACCCTGACCGCGACCGTGACCTGTGACGCTGACCCCACTGGAGGTCTCGGCCTGACGTTCTTCGACGGGGGCGACATTCTGAACACCGTGCCCGTCAACGGGGACGGACAAGCGGGGCACACGAGCGCCTTCACCACCACCGGCACTCACACGATCACGGCCGCATACAACGGAAACGACAACTGCTTCGCTTCGAGCAACACGACCACCGTCGTAGTCTCAGCGGTGCCCGCCCCCGTACCCCCTACGCCACCTGCGAACGGGTTCTGCCTCCTCGCCTGCGGCAGCGGCCTGATCGGTTTCACGGTCGGAAACATCAACAACAACATCGAAGTGCACTGAACTCTCCTGACCGCTCAGCAACCTTGACTCGGCACACGGGCCCGCTCTGCGACGCAGTCGTGGCCAAACACGAGGGCCGACCGTCCCCCGCCCCGGCGGAGTTCGGCAGCATGATGGAGCTGAGCATGGCTCGGGCACTACAACGACCTGCGGGCCCGCCTCGCCGAGGAGGAAGAAGCCCGAGCCGAGCGCAACCGGGCCCCACCTGGTCAACGTCCGGTGGGAGGCACTGAGCACCGCCCCGAACTGGCTGGCCGCGCACCACGCCTTGCATCGTCGCCGTCGACAGCGCCCACCGCGCCATCGACATGTGGAAGGCCGCCGCCGAGCCCCTGAAGAACCAGGCGTCCTTCTGGCGCGGGGAGGACGCGGACCGGCTGGTCGACGCCTACGAGCGATCCGTCCTCCCCGCCGGCCACCCGCCGGTGAACACGCCCGACATCGACGCCGAGGCGGAGGTCGCCCGGCTGCAAGAGGAGCTGGACACCGAGCACACCCGCCGCAAGACCCTCGCCGCAGAGCCCCTCGACCTGGCCACCCGGAACTGACAGGAGAACGGGATGTCGACCGATGGGGTCTGATGCAGGTTCGGGTGACAGGTTCGGTCACGCGGCCTGAAGGGCCGGTGTCGTCATGACGGTCTCGAATTCGACGGGGGTCAGCCTGCCGAGCGAGGCTTGCCTGCGGCGTCGGTGATAGGTCCTCTCGATCCAGGTGACGATCGCGATCCGCTGTTCCTGGCGGGTGGCCCACGTCCGGCGGTCGAGGACGTTCTTCTGCAGCAGGCTGAAGAAAGGACTCCATGGCCGCGTTGTCGCCGGCCGCCCCGACTCTTCCTACGGAGCCGGCCATCTGGTGCCGGTCGAGCGCCCGGACAAATTTCTGGGACCGGAACTGCGATCCGCGAGCGCTGTGCAGAATGCATCCGGCGACGTGCTCGCGCCGGGCCACGGCGTTGTCCAGGGCGGCGACGGCCAGGCGAGACTTCATGCGCGTGTCGATGGAGTAGCCCACGATCCGCTTGCTGAAGACGTCCTTGATCGCGCAGAGATACAGCTTCCCCTCACCGGTGGTGTGTTCGGTGATGTCGGTGAGCCACAGCCGGTTCGGGCCGGTCGCGGTGAAGTCGCGGCGAACGAGATCGTCGTGCACCGGTGGGCCGGCCTTCTTGTTCCTGCCACGCTTCTTGCCGAACACGCTCCACCAGCGGTTGTCCCGGCAGATCCGCCACGCGGTCCGGTCGGCCATCCCGGATCCCGCGCTGCGGGCCTCGTCGGCCAGGAAGCGGTAGCCGAACTCAAAGTCCTCACGGTGGGCGTTGAACAACGCGTTCGCGCGAGCGGCCCGCTCGACCTCGGCATCGGTCACCGGTCGCTCCAGCCACCGGTAGTAGGGCTGTCTGGCGAGCTTGAGGACCCGGCACGTGACCGTGACGGGAATGCCGTCCGTGGCCAGCTCTTTCACGAGCGGGTAGATCCTTTTCCCGGGAGGTTCGCCTGGGACAGGTAGGCCGCGGCCCGGCGCAGGACCTCGTTCTCCTGCTCCAGCAGCTTGATGCGCCGACGCGCTTCGCGCAGCTCCGCGCTCTCCTGGCTGGTTGTTCCGGGCTTGGTCCCGTCGTCGATGTCCGCCCGGCGCATCCACTTCCACAGCGTCATCGCGTGGACTCCGAAGTCGGCGGCCACCTGCTCGACCGTCACGCCCGGGCCGCGGTTCCTGGCGGAACTCTTCCGGATAAGGCTTGGGCACAGCGACATCCTTCCCACCCACCCCACAGGGCAAGCCAGATCAGATGTCACCCGATCGTGCGGCAGACCCACGCACGATCGACTCCTCTCCTGACGGAGTGTCACGCATAAATGGTCGCCTTCCCTACCGGGCGCAGAGCCTGGTTGCGTGGATCACCGGCAGCCGGATCAGCGCCGCCCAGCTGCGCGGCATCGACCTCAGCAGAATCGTTGTGGCAGTCGACCCTGCCGGGGCGAGTCCGCCGTGGGCGACGAGACCGGCATCGTCGCGGCGGCACGGGACGCCGAGGGTCACTTGTACGTCCTGGACGACCGGTCCGGGAACCGTGGAGCCGACGCCTGGGGCCGAGAGGCGTGCCTGCTCGCAATCGAACTGCGGGCGGACGCGATCGTGGTAGAGGCCAACTACGGCGGCGACATGTCGAAACAAATCCTCCGCCAGGCGTGGCAGGAACTTCAGCGTGAGCAGCGCACGGAGAACATGCTGATGCCCGCCGTGCTCCCGGTCACCGCGAAGCACGGCAAGCGGCTGAGAGCCGAGCCCATCGCCCAGCTGTACGAGCAGGGCCGCGTCCACCACGTCGGGCAGTGGCCGCAACTGGAGCAGCAGATGGTGATCTGGGTCGCTGGCATGGACTCCCCCGACCGAATGGACTCCCTCGTGCACGCCATGACCGAGCTCGCGGACCCCCAGCGCAGCGGGGCCGCTTCATCTGGATACCAGGACGGGAGGTTGTCAGTACGTAGATAGCGGCGAAGGTGCCGCTATGCCGGGCGAGATGTCCGCTTGAGAGGTCGGCCGACCGTGCGGGGGTCCAGACGGGGGCTCCATCGAAGATCCTCGGGGAGGATCCCCGCTGCTCGGGCCCGTATAGTCCAGCGGCTTGCCGTGGAGTAGGAAACCGCTTCAGCCCCCCACACCGCGCGCATCAACTTGAGCGGAGGAAGCGGAGCCTTCGGGCGCGGACGGCCTGTCCTCTTGTCCCTCACCATCTTGCGTTGCGAAAGGGCAAACCTGTACAGCATGGCCACCTGACGGAGATGCTGCTCTCCGCGCTTCCGCGCCCCGAGCGGGCCGGCTACAAGACGGGCCATCTCCAGGTGGGGGCGCAAGTCATACGTGCAGATGCCCTCGGTGTAGTCCACGGACGGAACAACCAACCGCAGGATCTGAGAGATGGGCATCGCCCCGACTACCTTGGGCGTGAGCTGGTGAGGGGATTCCGGTCGGGCCGATTCCATCGTCAGCGCGCAGACATGATGGTCCCGGCGGGAGAACTTCACGTGGAACTCCCACTCTTCAAATCCCGTCACACCTCCCACTCGCGCACCTTGGCTCGTCGCATCCACCCGAGGGGATGCCTCCGAGGGCCTTTGTTGGTGGCCGGGCCGTCTGGGGGCCTCCTCGGCAGGCTCGCCTCGTCCGGGCCTGCTGGCCTGCGCGATGATGCCGAGGACATTGTGCTTTCGGGCTTCGCGCAGCCAGTTGTTGACGCACCCAAGACTCCGACTCCACACGGCTGCAACGACGTGTCGAGGCGGGAGCCCTCTGTGCACAGCGGCCTCGTACACCTCAGCGACCATCTGAGAGTGGGACTCTCCGCCTCCTCGCGGACGCCCGGACCACGAGTTGTCGAGTTCCCGTGCAAGTTCAGGGCCGAGGTTCGCCGCAGTGCTTGCGACCGCAAGCATCCGGTCGCCTTCCTGCCGGAACCACGGCGTGCCCTCCGTGGGCAAAGGCTCCGCGCCTTCGGAGCAGACGGTCAGGAAGCAGGCCCGCAAGATGCCGTGCTGGCCCGGCCTGAAGCCGATCGTCACCATCAGACCTGGGAGTCCTGGCACCCCTCGAAGCTCCACGCCGACAGTTTCATCATCCGCGGAGCCTTCGCCACCAGGCATCACCTGCACGTCCACTCGCTCGCCCTCTCCGCGACCTTTACTAATTCTCGCCTACTGAGGAGGCTTTTGGGGGACGTAGCATGACACCTAGGTTCGACATGCCCCGGCCGGGCTCCCACCAACGACCTCTCCTTCGGAGTTCCGCATGTCGAACCCCTCATCGTCCCCCCAGCGTTCTCTCCTGCCCCCTTTGGTGCGCGTCGGGCAGATCATCTCCCTCGGCCTCGGCATCGTCTTCGGCAGCATGTCCCTCTACAACCTGTTGACCAGCCCGTCCATCGCCGCAGCTGCCTGGGCGGCGCTCTGCGGAGTTGGTATGAGCGTTTGGGACAGGCTCCTCACGTACGGCATGGCGCTGCGGGCGACCACGGAGCCCGAGAGGGAGTGAGCCCCTTGGGGTCCGGGAGCACGTGCTCGCTCCTCTACGCTGTAGGTGGCGTGGGGCTGTCGAGGGTGATCTTCTCGTGGGCCTGCGCAATTTTGTGTCCGACGCCTGGTCGTGGCTGAACTACAAGCCGATGATGACGGCTGCCAGCGGCGGGCAGCCTCATCGGTCTCTCGCTCCTCAGGTGCAGGCGACATGGGTTCCCCGTGATGCTCTGCGCCGACTGGCTGCGTACAAGATCCTCGCCGCGTACGACGCGAATCAGGCCGGGGAGCTGGCCGTTCTCACCGGCAACGAGTCGGGCGCCGAGCGGAGGGAGTTCGGTGACGCCGCCGTGTTCGTTGACACCTCGCTGGCGCACCTCCTGGGCAAGTCCCAGCAGATCGTGGTGGCAGGTGCCGAGCATGCCGGGGCGCAGGAGCCCGACCCGCAGGCGCAGGCGGCAGCTGCTGTTGCGGGGCTGGGCGGAGAAGGAGCTGCTGCCGTTGCGGATGCAGGCCGCTGAGCGTAAGGCGGTACTGCTCGGGGATGCGGTGTACCTGCTGGCCTGGGACCCGGACAAGGGGAGGGTGCGGCTGCGAACCTTCGACCCCGGGTTCTACTTCCCCGTGCTGGACGCGGACCCGGGCGACTACCCGCGGCGGCACGGAGGCCATCAGCCTGACCATCGCGCATCTCGCCGAGACCGGCCACGGTCTGATCACGCCGCTGCCAAACTACTACGCCTTCGACCAGTGCGCTGTCCGCAGGGGAGCCCCCGTGACCGGCTACTACCGGCACGACGGCACCCTTCATCCCACCGGCACGTTCCCGGCCGCGCGCACCTGCCTCGTCGAAGTCCTCCCCAACGGAGACACCGGCGCCCGCCATGCCCTGCCCGACCGGGCCGAACCGGACTTCACGCTCGTCGACGTCCCCTTCCAGATCGGGGCCGAAGGCCCGCAGCCCGCCGCGATACTCCGCGACCGCGTCCACGGCATCGACCTGAGCAGGGCCGCCCTGATCCTCACCGCTTCCAAGGACTCTCCCTGCCCGGGCTGCGCGCAGCCGTCGTCGTCACCCGGAACAAGGGGCTGCTGCAGCATCTTGCCTGCGACCGGTTCGAGTGGATGGCCAGGAGCGGATACCCCGTCGGCGAGGTCGTCATGCTTTTCTACGCCTCCCTCCTCACCGTGGTGGAGGCACCCGTCGAGCAGACGGCCAAGCTTGTCCAGATCGCCCAGGACAGCGTCCGCCGAGCAGGTCTTGTGGCACTCCCCGAGGAGGAGACGTACCGCCGCGTCCGCGACCACCTGACCGTCATGGCCGAACGCTTCCGCCGCAACGCTCACGCACTCGACGGCCCGGGATCCCCCTTGCGGCGCATCCCGGGCATGGAGCCGGCCGCGGGCTACTCCGCGTTCGCCGAACTCAGCACCCCGCAGGAGGGCTTCCTGCCCTGGGTGGCGCGGTGCGGGCGAGCGGGGCTGCAGCTCAACCCGACTGTCGTCCACGGCGGCACCTCCGCAGCCTGGGACGCGCTGTATCCGGACGGCCAGCTCCTGCGGGTCAACCCCTCGGAGACCCCGGTCATCTTTCAGCAGGGTTTAGACATGATCCGCCACCACGCACGCCGTCCCACTCCTGCCCCGGGTCTGCGGAAGGACCGCGCAAGCCCCTGATCGGGTGCCGCACGTCGCCAACAACTCGAACGTGTGAGTTCAAAAGCGACCAGGCAGGAGGCTCTTGCCCCAGACGCCAGGATCGCGTTCACGTTCGAAACATTCGCCCGTCCGGGGCCGATACGGCCCCTGTCGGTCTCCCGGGGCACCCTCACCGAGGCCGACCCGCAGCGGGCCCTGGACGCCGCACGGGCCTCCGGCGCCGAGCAGGTCATCGCCGGACTGCCCGGCCGGTGGGAGGCGTTGCTGTCCAAGCGGTTCCGCGGCGGTCAGGAACTGTCCGCCGGCCAGTGGGCAAAGGTCGCCGTCGCCCGAGGCCTGTACAAGAACGCCCCCGTCCTGCTGCTGGACGAACCGACCGCCAGCATGTACCCCCGCGCCGAGAACTCCAACGACAGCGCCTGGCTGGCCAACGCCGACCGGCCGCTGACGGGCTACGAGCGGATCTGGGGCAGCGTCGCCACCCCGCGCTCGCTGCGCACGCGTGGCGCGGTGGAGGACGTGTCCGCGATGGCCGCGAGGGGCCGGCTGACCGTGGCCGACCTGCAGAAGCAGCAGTTCGCGAACCGGGTGCCGGCCGGTGATCTGGCGGCGGCGGACGCGGCGAAGGCGTGCGCCGCCCTGCCGGGCGGGACGGCGACGGCGAGCGACGGCGGTGCGGTGGACGTCTCGGCGGCCTGCGGGGCTCTGGCGGGCTGGGACCGTACGACCGACGGCACCAGCCGCGGCGCGCTGCTCTTCGACCGGTTCTGGCGCAGGCTGACGGCATCGACCCCGGCCAAGGACCTGTGGCTGGTGCCGTTCTCGGCGGCCGACCCGGTACGCACCCCCCGTACGCTCAACCAGGCGGCGCCCGGCATCGGGCGGGCGCTCGCGGACGCGGTGGCGGAGCTGAAGGCGGCCGGGATCGCGCTGGACGCCCCGCTGGGTGAGCACCAGTTCGTGGTCCGGGGCGGCCGCAGGCTGCCGGTGGGCGGCGGTACGGAGGCGCTCGGCGTGTGGAACAAGACCGAGGCACCGTGGAACGCCGCGGCCGGCGGCTACCCGGAGGTCACGCACGGGTCCAGCCACATCCAGGCGGTCGGCTGGGACGGCGGCCGCTGCCCGGTGGCGCGCACCCTGCTGACGTACAGCCAGTCCTCGAACCCGCTCTCGCCGTACTACGCCGACCAGACCCGGATGTACTCCGAGGAGCGCTGGGTCACGGCACGTTTCTGCGAGCGGGACATCCTCACGTCGCCGAAGCTGAAGGTGGTCCTGGTGCGCGAATGGCGCTGATCACCTCCTGCGCCCCCCTTCCTGGCCCCGGCCGCTCACGGGCTGACGGCCAGGAAGAGGTACGCGGCCAGCACCACGATGTGCACGCCGCCCTGGAGCAGCGTGGCCCGCCCCGGGACGATGGTGAGGGCGCTGACCACGACGGTGAGGGCGAGCAGCACCATGTGGATCGGGCCGAGGCCGAGCAGGAGCGGGCCGGAGAGCCAGATCGAGGCGAGGGCGATCGCCGGGATGGTCAGGCCGATGCTGGCGATGGCGGATCCGTAGGCCAGGTTGAGGCTGGTCTGCACGCGGTCGCGGCGGGCGGCCCGGACGGCGGCGAGGGTCTCGGGCAGCAGGACGAGCAGGGCGATGATCACACCGACGACCGCCTGGGGCAGGCCGGCGGCCGCGACGGCCCGCTCGATGGTCGGGGAGACGGCCTTGGCGTCGCCGACCACGGCGACGAGCGCGATCAGCAGCAGGCCGAGGCTGATGAGGGCGGCGCGGGCGGTGGGCGGCTCCGCGTGGTCCTCGCCGCCGCCGGGCCCCTGCCCGGTGTCCACGGGCAGGAAATAGCTGCGGTGACGGACCGTCTGGACGGCCACGAAGAGCCCGTACAGGGCGAGCGAGGCGACGGCGGCGAAGGTGAGCTGCGCGGTGGAGAACTCCGGGCCCGGTTTGCTGGTGGTGAAGGTCGGCAGGACCAGGCTGAGGGTGGCCAGGGTCGCGACGGTGGCGAGGGCCGCACCGGATCCCTCGGGGTTGAACACGGCGACCCGGTTGCGCAGGGCGCCGACGAGCAGGGACAGGCCGACGATGCCGTTGCAGGTGATCATGACGGCGGCGAAGACCGTGTCCCGGGCCAGGGAGGCGGTCTTGTCACCGCCGTCGGCCATCAGGGTGACGATGAGCGCCACCTCGATCACGGTGACCGCAACGGCGAGGACGAGGGAGCCGAAGGGCTCTCCGACCCGGTAGGCGACGACCTCGGCGTGGTGGACGGCCGCCAGGACCGCGCCCGCGAGGCAGAGCGCGACCAGCGCCACCGCGAAGCCGGGCAGGTCCCGGCCCCAGCTGAAGACGAGCGCGACCAGCGCCACCACGGGGACCACCACGGTCCAGTCGGTCAGGGGAGATCTGCGCGTAGTCGTACTCATATCAGCCAAGTTGCCAGAAGTGTCCCACCGGTGCGGGGCAAGGCGCGCCTCCGGGGCCTTGACGTGGCTTTTCTCACGACATCGCGCGGCGTGGCGGGCACGGGATGCGCGGCCGGAGCGGCACGGCGCCGGACCCCGAGCTGCTGGTCAGCGGCTTCCTGCTGCAGGATGCCGACCGGGCGCGGCTCTACCTCGACCGGACCACCGGCCCGGCGGTGAGGCCCGGCGGCCGGCGTCACAGCGGCCGGGCGTGCCCCTCCCAGTACGGGTCGCGCAGCCGCCGCTTGTAGAGCTTGCCGTTCGGGTCGCGTGGCATCGTCTCGATGAAGTCGACCGTCTTGGGGCGCTTGTAGCCGGCGAGCTGCCGCTCGCAGTGGTGCAGGATCTCCGCGGCCAGGGCGTCGCCCGCGACGAAGCCCTCGGCCGGTTCGACGACCGCCTTGACCTGCTCGCCCCAGTCGGCGTGCGGGATGCCGAAGGCGGCGGCGTCCGCGACGGCCGGGTGGGTGAGCAGGGCCGATTCGATCTCTGCCGGGTAGATGTTGACCCCGCCCGAGATGATCATGTCGATCTTGCGGTCGCGGAGGAAGAGGTAGCCCTCCTCGTCCATCAGCCCCAGGTCTCCGACCGTGAAGAAGTCGCCGATCCGGTTCTTCCTCGTCTTGCCCTCGTCCTTGTGGTAGCTGAAGCCGCCGGTGTTCATCTTGAGGTAGACGGTGCCCAGTTCCCCGGCGGGCAGCCGGTTGCCGTCGTCGTCGAAGATGGCGAGTTCGCTGATCGGCCAGGCCTTGCCGACGGTTCCCGGCTTCTTCAGCCAGTCCTCGGCGGTCGCGAAGGCGCCGCCGCCCTCGCTGGCCGCGTAGTACTCCTCCACGCAGCGGCCCCACCAGTCGATCATCGCCCGTTTGACGTGGTCGGGGCAGGGCGCGGCGCCGTGGATGGCATGCCGCATCGAGGAGACGTCGTACGCGTCCTTCGTCTCCTGCGGGAGGGCGAGGAGGCGGTGGAACTGGGTCGGCACCATGTGGGTGTGGGTGCAGGCGTGGCCGTCGATCAGGCGGAGCATCTCCTGCGGCGTCCACTTGTCCATCAGGACCAGCGGGTGCCCGATGTGCAGGGCGGCGCCCGCGAATTGGAGGACGGCGGTGTGGTAGAGCGGCGAGCAGACCAGGTGGACGTTGCCGTCGAAGGGCCGGATGCCGAAGATGCCGAGGAAGCCGCCCAGGTACGTCTCCTCCGGGAGCTTGCCGGGAAGCGGGCGGCGGATGCCGCGCGGGCGGCCCGTGGTCCCGGAGGTGTAGTTCATGACCCAGCCCAGCGTGCGGCCCTCGGGGACGGTCGCGGGCTGCCCGTCGAGGAGCTGCGCGTACGGCCGGAAGCCCGCGACCGCTCCGACGGCGTAGCGGTGGCTCGCGGGCAGATCGGCCTCGTCGGCGGCGGCGGTGGCGGCGTCGGCGAAGCGCTCGTGGGCGATGAGGACCTTGGCTCCGGAGTCGGAGACGATCCAGGCGATCTCGGGGCCGACGAGGTGGTGGTTGACGGGGACGAGGTAGAAGCCCGCCTGGGAGGCGGCCAGGTAGGCGGTGAGGAACTCGACGCCGTTGGGGAGGACGACGGCGAAGACGTCGCCCTTCTCCAGGCCGGCGGCGCGCAGGCCGTGGACGAGGCGGTTGACGTCGGCGTGCAGCCGGCCGGCGCTCCATTCCTCGCCCTCGGGGGTCACCAGGACGGCGCGCCCGGGGTCGGCGGCGGCCTGGGCCCAGAAGCCGTTGGGCGGCTGCCGGTCGGCGGTGGGGGTCGTGGACGTCGTCGCGGTCATGGCACTCACGCCTCTCGGACTCGGCCGGCGATGCGGTTGATGCGGTCGATCGCCCTCTCGAACCCGCTGGTGAGGTCGTCGAAGACGGCTTGGACGCTGCGTTCCTCGGTCATCCGTCCGACGATCTGGCCGACGGGGGTGCCGAGCAGCGGCTGGATCTCGTACTTCTGGATCCGGGAGACGGCTTCGGCGACGAGCAGGCCCTGGAGCGGCATGGGGAGCGCACCGGGGCCGGCCGGGTCGTCCCAGGCGTCGGTCCATTCGGTGCGCAGCTGGCGGGCGGGCTTGCCGGTGAGGGCGCGGGAGCGGACGGTGTCGCCGGAGCCGGCGGCGAGCAGTTTCCCGGTGAGGGCGCGCGAGTGGAGGTCGGCCTCGGTGGTGGTGAGCCAGAGCGAGCCGAGCCAGGCGCCCTGGGCGCCGAGGGCGAGGCCGGCGGCGATCTGCTCGCCGCTGCCGATGCCGCCGGCGGCGAGGACCGGGAGGGGGGCGACGGCCTCGACGATCTCGGGGACCAGGACCATGGTGGCGATGTCGCCGGTGTGGCCGCCGGCCTCGTAGCCCTGGGCGACGACGATGTCGATGCCGGCTTCGGCGTGGCGGCGGGCGTGCTTGGCGCTGCCGGCGAGGGCGGCGACGAGGACGCCGTGGCCGTGGGCGCGCGCGATGACGTCGGCGGGCGGGGAACCGAGGGCGTTCGCCAGGAGTTTGATGGGGTAGTCGAAGGCGACGTCGAGCTGGTTCCGGGCGACCTGCTCCATCCAGCCGGTGATCCGCCAGCCGGAGGCCTCGCCCTCGGCGAGCTCGGGCACGTGGTGCTTGGCGAGGGTGTCGCGGACGAAGGCGCGGTGCGCGGCCGGGATCATCGCCTCGATGTCGGCTTCGCCGATGCCGTCGACGGCCTTCTTGGCGGGCATGACGACGTCGAGGCCGTAGGGCTTGCCGTCGGTGTGCGCCTGCATCCAGTCGAGGTCATGCCTCAGGTCGTCGGGGGCCGTGTAGCGGACCGCGCCGAGTACTCCGAAACCGCCCGCACGGGTGATGGCGGCGGCGACCGCCGGGAAGGGCGTGAAGCCGAAGATGGCGTGCTCGACTCCCAGTTTCTTGCTCAGCTCCGTCTCCATGGGCGGCAGGATGCCGCAGCCCGGCGGTCGAGGGAAGAGATTTTCTGATGCAGTGTCAGATTCTTTACGGGTCGGTCGGTGCGGAGGGTGCCCGGTGGGCGGGCAGATACCCACTAGCGTGCGGATCGCCCGCGGCGCGCTCGGCGGATCCGGGGGCCGGGGCCGGTTCGCCTGCGGCGCGCTCGGCGGTTCCGGGGCCCGGACCCCGGGCGGTGCCCTGGGCGGTGACGCCGCAGGCGGTCGGCGGGCAGTCCAGCCCCGTCGGCGTGTGAGGTGCGGAACCCGGGGCGGAGCGCCGGGAGACGGCACCGCAGGCCGGGGCCATCCCAGCCCCGTCGGCGTTGGAGGCCCGGGGGCCGGGGCGGAGCCCTGGGAGACGGCGCCGCAGGTGGACAGCGGACAGGAGGGCGGACGGACATGACAGTACGCACGGGGGCTTACGGCGTGGCGGGCGGAGAAGCGCGGCCCGCACAGGCCGCAACGGGCGGGCCCGAGAAGACAGGCGGCGGGCCCGGGAGGACAAGCGGCCGGCCCGAGAGGACAAGCGGCCGGCCCGGGGCAGCCGGTGGCGGGTTGACGCGGCGACGGCTCGGGGCGCGGCTGCTCGCCCTGGGCGGGGTGCTCGCCCTGCACGCCGCACTCCCCGGCTCCGCGGGCGCCGCGGGCGGCCCGGCCGAGCGGCGCGCGCTCCAGGGCCTGCGGCTGCGGTACGGATCCGCCCGCCAGGCCGGGTTGCTGGAGAAGCACCTGGAGGCGGTGGCGGACGAGGCCCGGCGCTTCCTGGGCCCCTCCCCCGAACACCCCTACTACGCGGGGGCGGTGGTCCTCGCCGGCCGGGGCCGCACCATCGCCCTGCACCGCGCCATGGGGTACGCGGTGCGGTACGCGGACTACGACGGACGGGCCGACCGGGTCCGGGAGTTCCCGGCGGCCGAACGGATCGCGATGGCCGAGGACACCGTCTTCGACCTGGCCTCGCTGACCAAGCTGTTCACCTCCATCCTGGCCGTGCAGCAGATGGAGCGCGGGCGCCTGGAACTGGAGGCTCCGGTGTGCCGGTACCTGCCGGAGTTCACCGGCGGCGGCAAGGAGATCATCACGGTCCGTCAGCTGCTCACTCACACCTCGGGGTTGCGCTCCTGGGCGCCCTTCTACCAGGAGTCCACGCGGGAGGGGCGGCTGAGGCTGCTGTGGTCGGTGCGGCCGCAGGAGACCCCCGGGACCGTCTACCGGTATTCCGACCTCAACCTCATCGCGCTGCAACTGCTCCTGGAACGGATCACCGGTCGCACTCTGGATGTCCTGCTCCGCGACGAGATCACCGCTCCGCTCGGGATGCACCGCACTCGTTACAACCCACCGCTCTCCTGGCGCCGGGTCACCGCCGCCACCGAGGTGCAGCGCCCGCCCTGGTCCGGCCTGGACCGCGGGCTGGTGTGGGGCGAGGTCCACGACGAGAACGCCTACGCGCTCGGCGGCGTCGCGGGCCACGCGGGGGTTTTCGGCACCGCCTGGGATCTGGCCGTCCTCGCCCGCGCCCTCCTAGACGGCGGGGTCTACGCGGGCAAGCGCATCCTGCGCCCCGCCTCCGTCGAGCTGCTCTTCACCGACTACAACACGGCCTTCCCCGGCGACGACCACGGTCTCGGCTTCGAGCTCTACCAGCACTGGTACATGGGCGCCATGGCCACCCCGCACTCCGCCGGGCACACCGGCTTCACCGGCACCTCCCTGGTCCTCGACCCTTCCACCGACTCGTTCCTGATCCTGCTCGGCAACTCCGTCCACCCCGTGCGGACCTGGCGGGCCGGCAGCGCGCCACGGGTCGCGGTCGGCAACCGCTTCGCCCGCGCCGTCCCGGTCCGCACCCGGCACGGCGGCGCGGCCTGGTTCTCCGGCATCCAGGCGGGTGCCTCGGGCACCCTCACGCTGCCGCCGCTCGGCCCGGCCACGGCCGCCGCCCGGCTGCGCTGCGCCGTGTGGTGGGACACCGTGCCCGGCGAGGGCGCCCTGCACCTGGAGGCCTCCGCCGACGGGGAGCACTGGGAGGCACTGCCCTTCAGCACGCTGCGGTCCACCGGCGGCACACCCGAGCAGTGGCCGCGGGGCTCCGTGAGCGGCTGGTCGGGCCGCGTCTGGCACCGTCTCGAAGCCCCCCTCACGGCCGCCTGGGCGGGACGCGAGGTACGGCTGCGCTTCCGCCACACCGCGACCGGCCGCTACGTAGGACGCGGGGCCTACGTGGACGTGGTCCGCGTGGCGGAACCGGGCCGCCTGCTCTTCGCGGAGGACCGCCCCGCCGACGCCGACCGCATCGAGGCCATCGGCTGGACCCGGTCGGCGGACTGACCTCCCCGACCGCCCACGTGGCTCAGTGCCGGACGAGACAGAAGGGATGCCCCGCCGGGTCCGCGTAGACCCTCCAGCCGCGCCCGTCCGAGCCGTCGAGCAGCGTCCCGCCGGCCGCCAGCACCTCCTCCTGCGCCCGGTCCAGGTCCGGGACGCCGAGGTCCAGGTGGAACTGCTGCGGCCGGGTGGGGTCGGGCCAGCGCGGCGGCACGTGGTCCAGGGCCTGCTGGAAGGCGAGGACCGGACCCGAGGGCGTGTGGAGCGTCGCCCAGCTCTCGTCGAGCGACCAGCGCCGGTCCGGCTGGTTGACGTTCCCGCCCAGCAGGGACCGGTAGAACTCGGCGAGCGACTGCGGCTCGGGACAGTCCAGGACCACGCATTGCAGTTCAGCGATCATGATCGAATCCTAGGGGTGTCTTGTCGACCGGGCCTGATCAGGGGCTGCCGGGCGGCGCCGGCCGGCCAGACGACCTCCACCGGCATCCCCTGCGCGCGGGCCGTCGCCACGGCGTCGGCCGTCCCGCCCCGCCTGCCGCCCGGCCCTCCGTCCCAGACCGCGACCAGGAGCTCGGCCCGGCCGAGCAGCAGCCGGTTGGCAGCTGCGTAGGCGGGCGCACCCGCCCTTCGGTACGGCATGACCTTCACCTCGGCGGCTGCCCGCAGAAGGCGGTCGAACGCGACGGCGTGCGGTCCCTCCGGCATGCGCGCGCGGTAGTCGGCCGAGGGGAGAACCGCCACCAGCCGCCCGCCCCGCGCGAGAACGGCATCCCCGAAGACCGTGTCCGCGCTGGCGGCCAGGCAGGAGATTCCGGTGAGCTCCGCGGCCGGGTAGCGGGCGAGCAGCGGGAGCAGCGCCCCTGCGACCAGGGGAAGGCTCGCCCCGGTGAGGTTCGCATGGCCCGTCACCGCAATGGTCGCCATGGCACCGCTGCTCCGCATCGAAGGATCGGCATCGAGGCCGCCGGGCGGCGACGTTCCCATCATGCAGAGCCGGGACGGCCCCGGCCACGGATTTCCGGCCCGCCCGGACCGTGGCGCGCAATGCACGACGGTCGCGCTCCGCGGGTGGAGTATCGGTCCGACACCACCGACACCACCGACAGGAGCGGCCCGGTGCCCCGACAGCCCTTCTTCGACGCCCATTTCCACATCGTCGATCCGCGCTTCCCGCTGTTCGAGAACGACGGCTTCCTGCCCGGGGAGTTCACCGTCGAGCAGTACCGCGCCCGCACCCAGGACCTGGGGTTGGTGGGCGGCGCGGTGGTGTCCGGCTCATTCCAGCGCTTCGACCAGGGGTTTCTGCTCGACGCCCTCGACCGGTTGGGCCCCGGCTATGTCGGGGTCACCCAGATCCCGCACGACCTCCCGGACCGGCGGATCACCGAGCTCGCCGAACGGCGCGTGCGCGGTGTGCGGTTCAACCTCCGGCGCGGCGGGTCGGCAGGCCTGGAACACCTCGACCGGCTCGCCCGACGGGTCTTCGCGGTGGCCGGCCTGCACACCGAGCTGTACGTCGACGCCCGCGACCTCCCCGCCGTCGCCGGAACGCTGGCCGCTCTCCCCGCGGTCAGCATCGACCACCTGGGCCTGCACGCCGACGGACTCCCCCACCTGCTGGCGCTGGTCGAGCGCGGGGTGAAGGTGAAGGCGACGGGGTTCGGCCGGGTCGAGCTCGATGTGCGCGAGACCGTCCGCGCCGTGCTCGACGTCGACCCGACCGCCCTGATGGCGGGATCGGACCTCCCCTCGACCCGGGCGCGGCGTCCCTTCGCCGACGCCGATCTCGACCTGCTGGCGGAAGCCGCCGGACCGCACGGCGGCGCCGTCTTCCACGACAACGCCGCCGCGTTCTACCGCGTGTGAGACCGCGGGGCCGTCCGTCAGCGGTCCAGGAGCGTCTTCTGGAGCCAGTCGAAGACGACCTCGCAGTGCAGCTGCGGGGCCATGGGGGAACAGTGCAGCTGTGCGCCCTGGGCCGCCGTCAGTTTCAGGTAGTCCTTGGGCGAGGTGAGCGCGTCGTACATGCGGCGTGGCTGGCCGGGGTAGAATTGCTCGCCCTCGTAGTCCAGCACCAGGGTGGGGGCCTTGATCCGGCCGACGACATCGGTGATGGTCAACGCCTGGATCCGGGTGGCGGGGGTGTAGAAGTCGGTGAACAGCTTTCCCTGACGGGCTTCGAGCATGGCGGGGATGGAGAACGGCTCGAAGCGCTTCTTCATCACGTCGGCCGCGTCCGGCGGCAGTTCGGGGACGACCTCCTTGTTCCAGATGTCGTTCGTCTCCTGCTTGTCGGGGGTGAGGATCTTCCGGATCTCGGGCGGGAAGCCCAGCCACGGCTCCACGCAGCCCGGCATGGCCACCAGCGCGGCGATCCGGGTCTCGAACGCCGCCGCCCTCGGGGCGAGGTCCCCCGCCATGCTCAGACCCGTGAGGGCGATCTTGTCCGGGTCCACGTCGGAGCGGGCCGACAGCCAGTCGACGAGGGGCGTGACGACCTTCTCCCAGGTGGGTGTGAAGACCACCTGGTCCACGAAGAGCAGCTGCCCCTGGCCCGGCCCGTCGTAGACGAGCGCGTTCCAGCCCCGGTCCAGTGCGGCGGGGACCCCGTAGGTCCACATGTCCACGTTCTGGCCGTCGCTGCCGTTGGTGAGGATCACCGTCGGGCGCTGGGTGCCGGAGGTGTCCGGGCGGAAGAACCACACCGGCAGCGGCGTGGCGCCGTAGGGCACGTTCGCCTTCACCGGGGCGGGATCGCACAGGCCGCAGAAGGTGTCCCAGGCCCCGCGCCCCGCCTTGTACAGCTGTTCCTCGCTGCCCGGGTCGTCCGAGCCGAGGACGAAGAACAGCGCCTGACCGTAGTACTGGGCGGCGCGCAGCGCCCGGAACCGCTTGGTCTGGGCGTCGGCCGGGGCACCCGGGGGTGCCTCCAGGAGCTGGTCGCCGAGTGCGCGGAAGGTCTGCACGTACGTCTGGGCGGTCAGACCGGCGCCGTTGATCGCGTTCACCGCCGTGAGGACCTCGCCGACCTCGGCGGCGCCGGCGCCCGAGCCGCCCAGCGCGAGGAGCCCGTTGAAGTTGTACGCCGGGTCCTTGAACAGGGTCATCGCGCCCGGGGTGAGGCCGCCCGCTGCCGCGGTGGGTGGGGCGGAGCCGCTGCTGGTCGCTGCCGCCGGAGCGCCGGGGGCGCCGCCGCGGGTGCAGCCCGCCGCGAGGGCGGCACCAGCCCCGGCGGTGAGCAGGGCACGACGGGTGGGGCCGGAGTGCTGCTCACCGGATATGCGGTTCATGCCATCGGAACGTAGCCCCGACGCGGCGCGGCGACCTCCCGTCCCGTCCGGCGCGGAGCGCGCCCGGCACCCGGCCCCGTCCCCGACGGGGCCCTGAACCGGCAGGTCACGGGCGTGCGTCCCGACCTGTACGCGCGGACCTCCGGACGCCGCCCGCCTTGCGCCGGTCGGGCGACGTGGGCCCCGACCGGCCGGGGGGGGAAGGCCGATCGGGGCGGGCCCCGGCCGACCGGGGGGGGAGGCCGGCCAGGGCGTATCGGGAGGGGGGACATTCAGCCCCTGCCCGCACCACGTATGGATTGAACGGTCAACCACCCCGGGAGGTTCCCGGCCCCCGCCCCGACCCCGCCCCGACCCCGGCCCGGCCCCCGGCACCGAGCTCGCCATCCCGTGCCGGCCCGGAACGTCCTACGCTGAAAAGCGGCGGCCGAACCGGCGAGCGGCCCGCGGCCGCCCCCGTGGGCACCTGCCCCTCCCCCACTGCGCAGGTGCCCACCACGGCTTCGTACCGCGGTGCGACGGCCCGAAGGACCCCCGGCGCCCTTCGGGTCAGGCCGGGCGGGCGAGGACCGCGTCGAGCATCCGCCGGGTGACGGAGGTCAGTTCGGCGAGGTCCGGGGCCGGGCGGGAGCGGGCGAGGGCGCCGGCCAGCCGGTCGTAGAGGAGCCCGTCCGTCCACGCGACCAGCAGTTCGGCGGCCTCCTCGGGCCGCTGCGCGCCGAGGGCGGCGAGGATGCCCGCGGCGCGGGCCCGGGCCCCTTGACCCGCCCGGTGGAAGTCCGCCTCCAGTTCGGGATTGCGGGCCGCCTCGAGGCTGAGCTCGAAGCGGGCCAGCTGGCGCGCGCGGCCCACGGTCAGCCAGCGGTGCAGCAGCCCGGCCAGCGCGGACGCGGCCGTCTCCCGGTCCGCCGTCGGGGGCGCGGGCGGGCCCTCGGACACGAGAGCGCCCCCGAGGCCACCGAGGCCACCGACGCCCTCGCGGTCACCGCGGTCACCGAGGCCACCGATATCGCCCAGGTCCAGCTCGGCCAGCCGCTGGTAGCAGGCCCCGATCAGCGCCGTCCTCGTACGGAAGTAGTACGAGGTGCTCCCGGCCGGCAGCCCGGCCGCACCGTCGACCGCGCGGTGGGTCAGGCCCCGGAGCCCGGTGGCGGCGACGAGGTCGATCGCGGTGTCGGCGATCAGCGTTCTGCGATCCGCGGCGGGCGGGCTCTTGCGAGGGGTGGACATCGGCCCACTCTACAGCTGTAGAGTGATGTCATCGGACTCTACACATGTAGAGGATCGGCCGGAGGAGTACCGAGGAAGAGGAAGCGGGGGACTCGTCATGTCGGCAGTTCAGCGTCACGCGGTCGTGGCAGGCGCGGGGATCGGCGGGCTCACCGCGGCCGTGGCCCTGCACCGCCACGGCTGGCGGGTCACCGTGTGCGAGCGGGCGGCCGGGCCGACCGCGGTCGGCGCCGGGATCGTGCTCGCCCCCAACGCCCTGCGCGCCTTCGACACCATCGGCTTCGACATCACCCGCGCCGCGGGCCGCGCCGTCCCCGCCGCGATGGGCCTGCGCCGCCCGGACGGCCGCTGGCTCAGCCGCGCCGACACCGCCGCGCCGGCCGCCCGCTTCGGCGGCCCGCCGCTCGCCCTGCACCGTTCGGCGCTGGCCGACGCCCTGGCCGCCGCCCTCCCCGCCACGGCGATCCGCTACGGCGTCGCCGTCACCTCGGTGGACGACGCCGACGGCTCCCCGGTGGTCCGTACCGACGCCGGCGACCTCGACGGCGCCGACCTGGTCATCGCCGCCGACGGCATCCACAGCCCGCTGCGCCGCCGGTACTTCCCGGACCACCCCGGCCTCCACCACAGCGGCGAGACGGCCTGGCGCACGGTCCTGCCCGCCGCCGCGAGCCTCGCCGGGACGGCGACCGCCGAGACCTGGGGCCGCGGCGAACGCTTCGGTGTGGTCCCGCTCGCCGACGGCCGGATCTATCTCTACGCCACCGCGGTCGTCCCCGCCGGCCACCGTCCCGCCGACGTCCGCGCCGAACTCCTGCGCCGCTACGGCACCTGGCACGACCCGATCCCGGCCCTGCTGGAGCGGATCGATCCGGCGGCCGTGCTCCAGCACGACCTGTACGACCTGGCCGCCCCGCTCCCCCGCTTCCACCACGGGCGCCTGGCCTGGCTCGGCGACGCCGCCCACGCCATGACCCCCAACCTGGGCCAGGGCGGCTGCCAGGCCGTCGAGGACGCCGCGGTCCTCGGTCATCTGCTGGCAGACACCGGCACCGAGGACGTCCCGGCCGCCCTCGCCGCCTACAGCGCGGCCCGCTGCGCGCGCACCGACGCCATCCGCGTCCGGGCCCGCCGGGCGGGCCGGGTCGCCGCCCTCACCCACCCCCTCGCCGTGGCCGTCCGCGACCTCGCCGTCCGTGCCACCCCGGCCCGGGCCACGGAACGGGCGATGGCTGCGCTGTTCGACGGATTCGCGCTCCCGGACGGAATGGACCCCGTGCCCGCGGGCGTTGCCACTCGTTGGTGAGGTTCGCTGACTGTTTCGATGCGAAGGCAGGCGGAGTCACATGACGACCGACATCGACTGGGACCACCCGACCGACCCCAGCGAGGGGACCTGGCAGCTGGACCACGTCAAGCTGTACGCGGGCTCGGGCGGCTCCGAGGGCCAGTACTGGAACGGCACCCAGACCCTCCTGCTGACCACCCTGGGCCGGGTGTCCGGCAAGCCCGTGCGGACCCCGCTCATCTACGGCGAGGCCGAAGGCGCCTACCTGGTCGTCGCGTCCAAGGGCGGCGACCCCGCGCACCCGCTCTGGTACCGGAACCTCTCCGAGCACCCCACGGTCCGCATCCAGGTCGGCCCGAAGATCATGCAGGGCACGGCCCGTACCGCCACCCCCGAGGAACGCGCCGCGTACTGGCCGGTGATGGTCGGGCACTGGCCCGCGTACGACGAGTACCAGACCAAGACGGACCGCGAGATCCCGATCGTCGTCATCGAACCCACCGGATGACCACGGCGGCCCGGGACATGGCCGGGCCGCACGTCGGCGGGCCGGTGCGCACACCGCCGGACGGGCCCACGGGAGTCCTCCTCCCGCCGGCCCGTCCGGCGTACGTCAGATCGAGCCGACGACCTTGCGCGGGGTGACGCGGACGACCACGCGCTGGGCGTCGTCCTTCGACGCCGGGTTGAAGTCCGCGTACTCCTTGCCCGTGTACTTGCGCGACAGTGCGTCGATCAGCTCTGTGCCGCCCTCCGTGGTCAGTTCGGCGGTGCCGCGGACCTCGGCGTAGGTGTAGGGCGCGTCCGCCGGGTTGATCATGACCGTGATCCGCGGGTCCTCGCGCAGGTTCTTCTCCTTGCGGCGGCCGACCGTCGTGGAGACGAGCAGGTCGTCGCCGTCCCGGGTGAGCCAGGTGATCGACAGCTGCGGGCTGCCGTCCGGCTGGATCGTGGCCACGGTCGCGAAGACCGGGCTGTCGTCGATGAGTTTCTTCAGGTCGTCGGAGAGTGCGGCGGACACGGGGCGGTTCCTTCCCTCGGCTGACTGCCGTCCCCGGGCCGACTGGCCTCGGAGGGGACCGGCAACGGACAGCCTGCAAAACCGCTGCCGTCCCGGGCAAGTTCCGCCGCCCCCGTGGCGCCCCGCGCGCCGCGGCGCCGGACACCCCCGATTCCGGGTCGTGGCCGGGCCGACGCGCCCGGCCCGGCGGGCGGAGGGGGTGCGCACGATCCACCCGTCCGGCCGAGTCCGGACGCCGCGGGCCTTACCGACGCCACTTTGACGACAGGACCTAGTCTTCTGAGTCGGGAATTCTGTTCAGATAACTGGCGAGGCGTTCGAGGATCTCGTCTGCGGTCTTGGTCCAGACGTAGGGCTTGGGGTCG
>NZ_JBIAVJ010000038.1:0-55006 GCF_042894025.1 Streptomyces sp. NPDC001549 | reverse complement strand
GGGGCCCCCCCCCCGCCCCCGCCCCCCCCCCCCCCCCCCCCCCCCCCCCGGCCCCGCCCCCCCCCCCCGCCCCCCCGGGGGGGGGGCGCCCCCCCGCCCCCCCCCCCCCGCCCCCCCGCCCCGCAATGGAGCGTTCCGCATTACCGCCGTGGTCATGCCTCGGCGGTGGAACCCTCCAGTTCCAGGCGCTTGTTACGGCGCACCGAGGACCAGAAGGACCATCCGATGAGCAGCACGCCGACGAGACCGGTGATGATCTCGTTGATCTCGTACTGGATGGTGACGAGCAGGATCACGGCGAGGGCGCCGATGGCGTAGTGCGCGCCGTGCTCCAGGTACACGTAGTCGTCGAGGGTGCCCTGGCGGACCAGGTAGACGGTCAGCGAACGGACGTACATGGCACCGATGCCGAGGCCGAGGGCCATGAGCACGATGTCGTTGGTGATGGCGAAGGCGCCGATGACCCCGTCGAAGGAGAAGGAGGCGTCGAGGACTTCGAGGTAGAGGAACATGAAGAAGGCGGCCTTGCCGGCCATGGCGACGGCCGAGACGGGCTTGCCGGTCCTCTTGGCCTCTTCCTCGGCCTCGTGCTCGGCCTCCTCCTCTTCCTCCAGTTTGTTCTCGAAGTAGCCGGAGAGGCCGCCGACGACCATGTAGGTGATCAGACCGAGGATTCCGGAGATCAGGACGGTCTGCGCCTTGTCCACGTGGATGCCACCGTGCTGGTGGGCATTGGCGCCGACGGTCATCGAGGCGATGACCAGGACGATCAGCGCGATACAGGCGGAGAGCATGTCGACCTTGCCGAGCTTGGCGAGCGGACGCTCCAGCCACGCGAGCCACTTGATGTCACGGTCCTCGAAGATGAAGTCGAGGAAGATCATCAGCAGGAACATGCCACCGAACGCGGCGATGGACGGGTGGGCGTCCGTGACCAGCTGCTCGTACATCTCCTTGTCGTTGAGGGCAAGCTCGACGGCCTCGATGGGCCCGATCTTGGCGCTGATCGCGACGATCACAACGGGGAAGACCAGTCGCATACCGAAGACCGCGATCAGGACGCCGATGGTGAGGAAGATCTTCTGCCAGAAGGCATTCATCTTCTTCAGGATTCCGGCGTTGACCACCGCGTTGTCGAAAGACAGCGAGATCTCGAGGACCGACAGGATCGCGACGATACCGAAGGCCTGCCACCCCCCGTAGAACACCGCTGCGACCAGACCGAGCGCAGTGATTGCGAACGACCAGCCGAAGGTTTTGAGAACCACTGGCACCCCATCGTCTTGTACGGCTTTACGAAACGTTGACCCCGAAGTCTAGAGCGATGCCTCGGAGCCCCGACGCGTACCCCTGCCCCACCGCACGGAACTTCCATTCGCCCCCGTACCGGTAGACCTCGCCGAAGATCATCGCGGTTTCGCTGGACGCGTCCTCGGACAGGTCGTAGCGGGCCAGTTCCTGGCCGTCGGCCTGGTTCACCACACGGATGAAGGCGTTGCTGACCTGGCCGAAGCTCTGCCGACGGGAGTCCGCGTCGTGGATCGAGACCGGGAAGACGATCTTGTCCACGGCCGCCGGCACCTTGGTGAGGTCGATGATGATCGACTCGTCGTCGCCTTCACCCTCGCCGGTGAGGTTGTCCCCCGTGTGTTCGACGGAGCCGTCGGGGCTCGTCAGGTTGTTGTAGAAGACGAAGTACTCGTCCCCCAGCACCCGGCCGCTGTTGCAGAGCAGCGCGCTGGCGTCGAGGTCGAAGTCGGCTCCCGTGGTCGAGCGCGCGTCCCATCCGAGACCGATCAGAACCCTGGTGAGGTTCGGTGCGGCCTTGGAGAGGGAGACATTGCCCCCCTTGGCGAGTGTGACGCCCATGTTGTGGTCCTCCCCGGACGACGGTGTGGCGATATGGCGATGTGCCGGTGCGGTGCGGTGCGATGTGGCGGGTGTGGTGCGGCCTGGCGGGTGCTGCTGTGTGCCGTGGTGCTGCGTGCCGTGCTGCTGCTGTGTGCCGTGGCGCTGCATGCGGTGTGCCGGTGGTGCGGTGTGCCGCCCGCGGTGGTATCCGCGGGTAAAGCCGGTCCGGCGCCGTACACACAGTGCACGGCGCCGGACGGACGGACTGCTCTCAGGCTCAGACGTTGACGCCGAAGTCCTGCGCGATGCCGCGCAGGCCCGATGCGTAACCCTGGCCGATGGCGCGGAACTTCCACTCCGCACCGTTGCGGTACAGCTCGCCGAAGACCATGGCGGTCTCGGTCGAGGCGTCCTCGGAGAGGTCGTAACGCGCGAGCTCGGTGTTGTCGGCCTGGTTCACCACGCGGATGTACGCGTTGCGGACCTGGCCGAAGCTCTGCTGGCGGCTCTCGGCCTCGTAGATCGAGACCGGGAAGACGATCTTGGCAACGTCGGCCGGGACGCCGGCCAGGTTCACCTTGATCGCCTCGTCGTCGCCCTCGCCCTCACCGGTGGTGTTGTCACCGGTGTGCTCCACCGAGCCGTCGGGGCTCTTCAGGTTGTTGAAGAAGACGAAGTTCGCGTCGCTGGTGACCTTGCCCTGGTCGCTGGTCAGGATCGCGCTGGCGTCGAGGTCGAAGTCGACACCGGTGGTGGTGCGAGCATCCCAGCCCAGACCGACGATGACCGCCGTCAGGTTAGGCGCGGCCTTGGTCAGCGAGACGTTGCCGCCCTTGCTGAGGCTGACTCCCACGGGTCCTCCATTTGGGTTCTGTGTGTGGGGCGGTGCCCCGTCGTGCAGGGGGCCCTCCCGGCCGTGACCGGGGGAGCTACCGGATCAACGTTTCGATCCTAGTGACGGGTTCCCGCCTGTAAGCGGTTTTCGCAGGGAAAATGCATGTACGGCCCGCTCGGGCGCGCTCAGAGACTGTCGATCGCCTTGATGTACTCGTTCAGGTCACGCGCGTCGGGCAGTCCGTTGACGACAGTCCAGCGCACGACGCCGTCCTTGTCGATGATGAAGGTGCCGCGGACCGCGCATCCCTTGTCCTCGTCGAAGACGCCGTAGGCGCGCGAGGTCTGCCCGTGCGGCCAGAAGTCCGACAGCAGCGGGTACTCCAGGCCCTCCTGCTCCCCGAAGACCCGCAGGGTGGGCACGGAGTCGTTGGAGACGGCCAGGAGCTGCACGTCGTCGTTCTGGAAGCGCGGGAGCTGGTCGCGCAGCTCGCACAGCTCGCCGGTGCAGACGCCGGTGAAGGCGAACGGGTAGAAGAGCAGCACCACTGCCTTCTCGCCCCGGAAGTCGGAGAGCCGCACGGTGGCGCCGTGGTTGTCCTTGAGCTCGAAGTCCGGGGCCTTGTCGCCGACCTCGATCGCCATCTCTCGCATCCCTTCGTTCCCGCATCCCCGCGTTGGGCTGTTCGGGTGAGTCACAGACTAGGCCCTGGACGTGGGCAGGTCATGGAACGCACACACCCCGCAGACCGGGGTCACCTGGTCGGCGGGGTGCGCGTCCGCTTGGCTGCGGGCGTACGGCTCAGCGCTTGGCCTTGGCGGCCTTCGGCGTCACCAGCTTGGTGGAGGTCCACTCCTTGCCGACGGGCAGGCCCTTGGCAAGCGAGAGGCCGGCCGTCTCGGCTGCCTCGCTGATGTCGCTGGCCTCGACGTAGCCGTCACGGCCCGTCTTGGGGGTCAGCAGCAGGATCAGTGCGCCGTCCTCGACCAGCTCGGTCGCATCGACCAGGGCGTCCGTCAGATCGCCGTCCTCGTCGCGGAACCACAACAACACCGCGTCGGCGACGTCGTCGTAGTCCTCGTCGGCCAGCTCGCTGACGAGCTTCTCGACGGCGTCACGGAATTCCTGATCGACGTCGTCGTCGTAGCCGATCTCCTGGACCACCTGTTCGGACTGGAAACCCAGCCGGGCGGCCAGGCTCTCCGCGTGGTCCGCGGTCGCGCTCACGGGGTGCCTCCTGCTCATGTTCGGTGAATGTCTTCTGGCGGCGCGCGTACGCGCAGCATTGGCCGTAGTCCACACGGGCGCGGCGGATCGCGCAAGTACCCGGCCGCCGAGACCGTCGAAACGGTGACGATTGCGGCCGTCTCGCCGCAACTTTCAGCCTTCCCGTGTGCACCTCTCGTGATTCATCCCACACCATTCCAGCTCATTCGGCATCATCGTCGACGCTTGAGGACTTTCCTACCTGTTTGAGGGACGAACGGTCTCACGAAGGCGGCGCCCGTCTTGGGCGTAAGGTTGCGGTTTGGCCGGACTCGCGACGGATCGCCGCCGATCCTTCCCTCCCGGGTTCCCTGCGGTTTCCAGGGATTACCCGGTGGTAAAGATGAAGATTTCGGCCCAGCGTAAGAGCATGGGAGGCGGCGAACCCCAGGCACGACTCCCCCGACAGCGAAGGAACAGCGTGGCTTCCGCATCCGATCGCAATCCGATCATCATTGGCGGCCTGCCGAGTCAGGTCCCGGACTTCGATCCGGAGGAGACGCAGGAGTGGCTCGACTCCCTCGACGCCGCAGTCGACGAGCGGGGCCGTGAACGGGCCCGCTACCTGATGCTGCGGCTGATCGAGCGGGCCCGCGAGAAGCGCGTGGCCGTGCCGGAGATGCGCAGCACGGACTACGTCAACACGATCGCCACCCGGGACGAGCCGTTCTTCCCCGGCAACGAGGAGATCGAGCGCAAGGTCCTCAACGCCACCCGGTGGAACGCGGCCGTCATGGTCTCGCGCGCCCAGCGTCCCGGTATCGGCGTCGGCGGCCACATCGCCACGTTCGCCTCCTCCGCCTCCCTCTACGACGTGGGCTTCAACCACTTCTTCCGGGGCAAGGACGAGGGCGACGGCGGCGACCAGATCTTCTTCCAGGGCCACGCCTCCCCCGGCATCTACGCTCGCGCCTACCTCCTGGACCGGCTCACCGAGCAGCAGCTCGACTCCTTCCGCCAGGAGAAGTCGAAGGCCCCGTACGGCCTTTCGAGCTACCCGCACCCGCGGCTGATGCCGGACTTCTGGGAGTTCCCGACCGTCTCGATGGGCCTCGGCCCCATCAGCGCGATCTACCAGGCGCGGATGAACCGGTACATGGAGGCGCGCGGTATCGCCGACACCTCCAAGTCCCACGTCTGGGCGTATCTCGGCGACGGCGAGATGGACGAGCCGGAGTCGCTGGGCCAGCTGTCGATCGCGGCCCGTGAGGGTCTGGACAACCTGACCTTCGTCGTCAACTGCAACCTGCAGCGCCTCGACGGCCCGGTGCGCGGCAACGGCAAGATCATCCAGGAGCTGGAGTCGATCTTCCGCGGCGCGGGCTGGAACGTCATCAAGCTGATCTGGGACCGCTCCTGGGACCCGCTGCTGGCCCAGGACCGCGACGGCATCCTCGTCAACAAGATGAACTCCACGCCCGACGGGCAGTTCCAGACGTACGCCACCGAGTCGGGCGCGTACATCCGCGAGCACTTCTTCGGCGGCGACCAGCGGCTGCGGGCGATGGTCGAGAACATGTCCGACCAGCAGATCCAGCACCTGGGCCGCGGCGGTCACGACCACAAGAAGGTCTACGCGGCCTACGCGGCGGCCAAGGCCCACAAGGGCCAGCCGACGGTGATCCTGGCCCAGACGGTCAAGGGCTGGACGCTCGGCCCGAACTTCGAGGGCCGCAACGCGACGCACCAGATGAAGAAGCTGACGGTCGACGACCTCAAGCGCTTCCGCGACCGTCTGCACATCCCGATCACGGACGCGCAGCTGGAGGGCGGGGCCCCGCCGTACTACCACCCGGGCCCGAGCTCCCCCGAGATCCAGTACATGCACGACCAGCGCAGCGCGCTGGGCGGGTACGTGCCGACCCGCGTGGTGCGCGCCAAGCCGCTGCAGCTGCCGGACGACACGACGTACGCGGCCGCCAAGAAGGGGTCCGGGCAGCAGTCGATCGCCACGACCATGGCCTTCGTCCGCATCCTGAAGGACCTGATGCGGGACAAGGAGATCGGCAAGCGCTTCGTGCTGATCGCGCCCGACGAGTACCGCACCTTCGGTATGGACGCCTTCTTCCCGAGCGCCAAGATCTACAACCCGCTGGGCCAGCAGTACGAGGCGGTCGACCGCGACCTGCTGCTCGCGTACAAGGAGTCCCCGACCGGCCAGATGCTGCACGACGGCATCTCGGAGGCGGGCTGCACGGCCTCGCTGATCGCCGCGGGCTCGGCGTACGCGACGCACGGCGAGCCGCTGATCCCGGTCTACGTCTTCTACTCGATGTTCGGTTTCCAGCGCACGGGTGACCAGTTCTGGCAGATGGCCGACCAGCTCGCGCGCGGTTTCGTCCTCGGCGCGACCGCCGGACGGACCACCCTCACGGGTGAGGGCCTCCAGCACGCCGACGGTCACTCCCAGCTGCTGGCCTCGACGAACCCGGGCTGCGTGGCGTACGACCCGGCCTACGGCTACGAGATCGCGCACATCGTCAAGGACGGTCTGCGGCGGATGTACGGCCCCGAGGCGGAGGACGTCTTCTACTACCTGACCGTCTACAACGAGCCGATCCAGCACCCGGCCGAGCCGGCGGACGTCGACGTGGACGGCATCCTCAAGGGCATCCACCGGGTGTCGCAGGGCACCGCGGGCACGATCGGGGCGCAGCTGATGGCCTCGGGCGTGGCGGTGCCGTGGGCGCTGGAGGCGCAGCGGATCCTGGCGGCCGACTGGGGTGTCCGGGCGGACGTCTGGTCGGCGACCTCCTGGAACGAGCTGCGCCGCGAGGCGGTCGAGGTGGAGCAGCACAACCTGCTCCACCCGGAGGAGGAGCAGCGCGTCCCGTACGTGACGCGGAAGCTGTCGGGTGCGGAGGGGCCGTTCGTGGCGGTCTCGGACTGGATGCGGGCGGTTCCGGACCAGATCTCGCGGTGGGTGCCGGGTGCGTACACCTCGCTGGGCGCGGACGGCTTCGGCTTCGCGGACACCCGTGGCGCCGCTCGGCGCTTCTTCCACATCGACGCCCAGTCGGTGGTCCTGGCGACGCTCACCGAGCTCGCGCGGGCGGGGAAGATCGACCGCTCGGTGCTGAAGCAGGCGATCGACCGGTACCAGCTGCTGGACGTGACGGCGGCGGACCCGGGCGCTGCGGGCGGCGACGCGTAGTCGCTGCGCGGCAGGACGGATCACAGCGGCGGGCGGGTCCCGGCTCCGGCCGGGGCCCGCTCTCCTTTACGGGTTCCTTACGATGCTCGGCATGAAGGAACCCTCCCGCCAGCTGCTGTGGGAGCGGCGGAGCCAGACCCCGCTGCTCCTGCTCGCCGCGGCTTTCGCCGTGGCGTACGCCGTGCCCATCGTCGCCCCCGACGCGCGTGCGGAGGTGCACGGGGCGTGCACCTACGTCGAATGGGTGGTGTGGGGGGCCTTCGCCGTCGACTACCTGGTCCGCCTCGCCCTCGCGGCGGACCGCAAGCATTTCGTCCGGACCCACTGGCTGGACCTGGCCGCCGTGGTGCTGCCGCTCGTGCAGCCGCTGCGCCTGCTGCGACTGGTCGCCACGTTGATGCTGGTGGGCCGGCGGGCCCGGATGGCCCCGCAGATCCAGCTGACGACGTATGTGGCCGGGGCCGTCGTGGGGCTGCTGATGTTCGGCTCGCTGGCGGTGCTCAGTGTGGAGCGGGACGCCCCCGACGGGAACATCAAGAACCTGGGTGACGCCGTGTGGTGGTCCTTCACCACGATGACGACGGTCGGGTACGGGGACCATTCGCCCACCACCGGCCTCGGCCGGGTCCTGGCCGTCGGTCTGATGCTGTCGGGGATCGCCCTGCTCGGTGTGGTGACGGCCAACATCGCCGCTTGGTTCATCTCCCGCTTCGAACGGGACGACCGGGCGGACATGCTCCAGCTGGCGGCCATCCGGGAACTGCAGGACGAGGTACGGGCGCTGCGCGGCGAGGTCGCCCGGCTGGGCGGCACCACGGCCGTGGCCACGGGCGCAGCCGTGGCCGTGGCCTCGACCCCGGCCGCGGCCGACCCGCCGAACGCCCCGGCGCAGCGGGAAGCTACCTCTCCCACACCTTGAACGCCCGCACCTGGTAGGGCGACTGGGGCAGCCAGACCCCGTCGCCCGGATAGGTCTGGAACTCGCCCGTCTCCGCGCACTCGGCCGACTGGTAGGTGGTCACCGGGCGCCCGGTGCGGTTGGTGAGCGACTGGGCGCTGGTCCCGGCCGGCAGCGCGGTGCAGCTGTTGATGTCCAGGGTGCTGAGTTCGTGCGTCTGCCGCGCCCCCTTGAACTCCGGTTTCGCCCACAGGCACAGCTGCCCGGTCGCGCAGGCCCCGAGGGTCGGCGGGCCCGCGGCGTGCGCCGTGGTGGCCGTACTCGGGAGGAGGGCGGTGAGGGCCAGGACGGTCGCGGCGAGGGCGGTCGTGGTGGTGGCGCGGGTGCTTCGACACGTACGCATGACGGGTCAACTCCTTGTTGACGACGGGCGCCCGGACCGTTTCCGGAGCTCCGCCGACACCACGCTGACCTGCGACGACGGGCGGGCGGAAGAGGCCCCGGGCGGGTCCACCCAGATAGGCGACAGCCCCGGCGCGGCCCTCCGGCATAGCCTTCGTACCTACGGAGTTGACGCTTCCGGGAGCCGCGGGGCCGGGCTCGCGGCCGCCCCGGCCGGGGTGCGAACCCCGCCGGGCCCGCACCCGAACGTGTCATGCGCGAACGCTCCCGCGGGCCGGCCGAGGACCTCGGACGGCGCGTCGCAAACGGCTTGACTCAGCGGTCGCCACCCCGTCGGCCGCCGGTACGCTGACCGCCCACTCGGCGTCAGGAGGGAGCCCCGCGTTGATGATCGACGAGCGGTCGGCGACGGCCGCGCCGGTGACCGGACTGCGCGAACGCAAGAAGCGGCGCACCCGGAACGCGCTGCTGCGCGCCGCCCTCCCGCTGTTCCTCTCCCAGGGGTACGAGCGCACCACGGTCGACGAGATCACCGACGCCGTGAACGTGTCCCAGCGCACCTTCTTCCGCTACTTCGCCAACAAGGAGGAGGTCGTCTTCGCCCTCCAGGAGCTGGTCGAGTCGCGGTTCGTCGCCGAACTGCACGCCCGGCCGGCGGCCGAGGGGCCCTTCGAGGCCCTGCGGGGCGCGGCGCTCGCCGCCTGGGACAGCGTCGAGCTGACCCTGTCCGAGGTGGTCCCGGTCGATCTCTACATGCGCAGCTACCGGTTGATCGAGTCCACCCCGGCCCTGCTCGCCGTGCACCTGCGGCGCTCCACGGAGCTGGAGGAGCGGATCTCCCGGCTGATCGGCGCCCGCGAGGGTCTGGACGTGGACGCCGATCCGAGGCCGCGGGTCGCGGTCGCCGCGTTCTGCGGTGTGATGCGCGTCACGGGGCGGCTCTGGGGGCAGGGCGAGGACACCAGTGTGGAGTCGATCCGAAGGCTGACGGTGACCTACCTCGACCGGATCGGCCCGGCGCTGACCTCCAGTTGGCGGGGGTCCGCGTAGCCCGGCGGCCGGTGCCGTCCGGTCCGCCGACGCGCCGGCGGGTGCTCCGCCCGGGCCTCACGGAGTCCCACGGTCGGCCGTGAGTCCTGTCACCCGGCACGCCTGTGGCGTAAGACGTCTCATAGGCTGGTCACAGTGAACGTGCCCGGCCTTGCCCACCCCACCGCCCTCGGCGCCGACCCGCGCCCTGCCGCTTTGCGTGCCCTGCTCGCGCTGGCGGTGGTCTTCATCATGCTGGCGACCACCGGCTGGACGGCCGTGCACCGGCCTGAGAAGGACACCCCGCTGCGGGTCGCAGCCCTCGGCGCCTGGGCCAAGGCCCGGGTCGACGGCCGCCCGATGCCCCCCGCGGACGCCCCCGCACGGACGGTGGCCCGTTTCTTCGCGGGCCTCGACGGGACCCAGCGCGCCCGGCTCGCCGACGGCTACCCGCTCGTCGTGGGCAACCTCGAAGGGGCCCCCGCGGCCGTCCGCTACCGGGCCAACCTGCAGGGCCTGGAACAGGCCCGCCGGGTCGAGGAGGCCCGCAGCCGCGATGTCGCGCTGACTCCGGCCGACCGGTCCACGGCCACCCGGCGCTCCCACCGCTTCGCCTCGCTCACCGAGCCGGGCCGCCAGATCCTCGCCTTCGACCCGAGCGGCAACGGCCGCGTGGCCGAGGTCTTCGGTGACCTCAGCGGGGCCGATCGGGTCTCGGTGATCGTCCCCGGTGTCGACACCGACGTGCTCACCTTCGAGCGCACCCAGCGCCGCCTGACCTCCCCGGTCGGCATGGCCGAGTCCCTGTACGAGGCCCAGCGGGCGGCCGACCCGGACAGCCGGACGGCGGTCATCGCCTGGGCCGGCTACACCGCCCCCACCGGCATCGGCGTGGACGCCGCCACGGGCCGCATGGCCGTCGACGGCGCCGTCCTGCTGAAGTCCCTGACCGCGGCCCTGCCCGGGGACGCGAGCGTGGCGCTGTTCTGCCACAGCTACGGATCGGTCGTCTGCGGGGTCGCGGCGCACGAGCTGCCGCGCCGGGTGACCGACGTGGTGGTGGCGGGCAGCCCCGGGATGCGCGCGGAGAACGTCGCCGGGCTGCACACCTCGGCGCGGGTCTGGGCGACGCGTGACGAGGGCGACTGGATCGCGGACGTACCGCACCTGGAGGTCGGCGGCCTGGGCCACGGCGCCGATCCGGTCTCCCCGGCGTTCGGCGCGCGGCTGCTGTCCTCGGCCCGGGCCAAGAGCCACACCGGCTATTTCGCGCCAGGTACGGACTCGATGGACAACTTCGCCAAGATCGGAACCGGCGCGTTCGCTTCCGTTGTCTGTGCGACCGGGAACGATGCGTGCCGGCGCGGGATTTCCGGGACAGAGCAGGACTGACGCGCGTAGAGGCGCGGAAATCGGTCCCCGCAACCGGGGGGACGTGCGGGGGCGCCGCCGTTTACGATGTGCCGCATGGGTGACGTACTGGCCGGAAATCATGCCGTCTGGGAGTTCGACTCGGACTCGGTGCTCATCCGCTTCGCACGGGGGATCAGAACGCCGAGGCTGCCACGACTCTGGCATGCCCTGGGCTCGCGCCGGATCCCCCTCGAAGCGGTGTCCGCCGTGACCGTGACCGTGACCGGCAACAAGCGGGACACGGTGGTTCTGCGTGCCCTGCCGCGGCCGGGCGCGGATCCGCTGATGGAGGCCGCCGCCGGGCAGCTCAAGGAGGCGTGCGACCCGTACCGGCTGGTGCTGCCGGGCGACCGGGCGCCGGCCGCCACGGCGTTCGCCGACGCGCTGCGGTCCCGGCTCGGGCCGGATGCCGCCGAGCCGTCCGCGCGCTTCCTCGTCGACGTGCCGCAGCCGCCGCTGCACCTGAAGGCGTACGACGCCCGGGTGGGCTTCGACGGCTCGGCGGTCACCTTCCACTGGTCCCGTACGGGCGCCTCCAGCGCCAAGTGGAAGGCGGGCGACCAGCGCTTCCCGCTGGCCGCGCTCACCGGCGTCGAGTGGTGCTCCCCGGAGGGCCCCGGCGGGCACCTGCGGCTGCTGCTGCGGGACACCACCGGTGACCCCCGCCCGGACCACGACCTGGCGGCGGCCGTCTTCGGCACGGGCTACGGGGCGGTGCACGAGTCGCTGCCGTTCGCCGCGGCCGTCCTGGCCGCCCTGCGCGCCCGTACCCCGGTCGCCTCCGTGCCACGGGCCCGCTCCGGCGACGACCGGCTGCGGCACCTGAGCGAGCTGCACGCGGCGGGGCTGCTCACGGACGCGGAGTACGCGGCGCTGCGGGACCGGTTCGCCGCCGAGTCGCTCTGAGCGGGGCCCGGCGGCTGGGCCGAGGGACGGCCTAGCCCTCCCGCACCGCCGAGGTGAAGCTCATATCCGGGTAGCGGTTCCCGGCGACCTGGGCGGCGATCGGCTCCAGCAGGTCCAGCTCGGCCCGGGTGAGGGTGATCCGGGTCGCCCCGGTGTTCTCGCGCAGCCGTCCGGGCTTGCGGGTGCCCGGGATCGGGACCACGGTCAGCCCGTGCACCTTCGCCCGCTGCTGCACCCAGGCCAGGGCGATCTGCGCCGGGGTCGCACCGCGCTGCGCGGCGATCTCCCGGACCGGGACCAGCAGCTCCGCGTTGGCCTTGGCGTTGTCGCCGTTGAAGCGCGGCTGGTAGCGGCGGAAGTCGTTCTGCGACAGCTCCGCGGACGCGTCCGCGAAGGACCCGGTCAGGAAGCCCCGGCCCAGCGGGGAGTACGGCACGAAGGCCACGCCCAGCTCCGCCGCCGCGCCCACCGCGCTGCGCTCCACGTCCCGGCTGAACAGCGACCACTCCGACTGGAGCGCCGCGATCGGGTGCACGGCGTGCGCCTCGCGCAGTTCCGCTCCGGTGACCTCGCTGAGGCCCAGGTAGCGGACCTTGCCCTCCTGCACCAGCTCCGCCATGGCGCCGACGGACTCGGCGAACGGCACGGCCGGGTCGCGCCGGTGCATGTAGTACAGGTCGATGACGTCCACGCCGAGCCGGCGCAGGCTGGCCTCCACGGACGCCCGGACGTAGCCGCGGTCGTTGCGGACGCCCCGGTACTGCGGGTCGTCGGTGCGCTCTATGGCGAACTTCGTCGCCAGGGTGATCTCGTCCCGGTGGGCGGCCACGAAGGGCGCCAGGAACTCCTCGTTGCGCCCCCGCCCGTAGACGTCCGCGGTGTCGAAGAGGGTGACCCCGGCGGCCAGCGCCGCGTCCAGGGTCTCGCGGGCCGCCGCCTCGTCGGTGTCCCCGTAGAACTCGCTCATGCCCATGCAGCCGAGGCCCTGGACGCCGACCAGCGGGCCGCCCTTGCCGAGCTCTACCTGTTCGAGGGTGATGCCGTGCTCCGTCATTGCTGTGCCTTCCCCGATACCGTTTTCATGGCGTACATATCGATCTTGTAGTCCAGTACGGCGAGCGCGTCCGTGAGCTCCGTGATCCGCGAGCGCACCTCGCGGCGCGTGCGTTCCAGCAGCTCCCGGCGTTCCCCCACCGTGTGCTCGCCCTCGCGGACCAGTTCGGCGTACCGCACCATGTCCGCCACCGACATCCCCGTGGCGCGCAGCTTGCCCACGAAGGCCAGCCAGTCGAGGTCCTTGTCGGTGAAGCGCCGCTGCCCCGAGTGGGAGCGGTCCACGTGCGGCATCAGGCCGATCCGCTCGTACCAGCGCAGGGTGTGCTGGGTCAGACCGGTCCGGGCCTCGACCTCGCTGATCGTGTACCGCGTCTGCGTCAGGCTCTGGCTCATGACTCCACGCTAAAACCCTTGAGTGCACTCCAAGCAAGTAGGCTCGGCGGCATGGACAGCGTGGAGGACGGGAACGGCATGGAAAGCCTGCGGATCATCGAGACCTGGCCGGTACCGACCGCCGCGGCGGCCGTCGTACGGGCCGACGGGAGCCTGGCGGGCTCCCACGGGCCCGTCGACCACCGGTTCGCCCTGGCGTCGGTCACCAAGCCGCTCACCGCGTACGCCGCCCTCGTCGCGTACGAGGAGGGGGCGATCGAGCTGGACGAGCCGGCCGGGCCCGAGGGGTCGACGGTCCGTCACCTGCTCGCGCACACCAGCGGCCTGGCCTTCGACGAGCACCGGGTGTCGGCCCCGCCCGGGCAGCGCCGGCTGTACTCGAACGCCGGTTTCGAGGAGCTCGGCGACCACATCGCCAAGGCCACCGGCATCCCCTTCGCGGAGTACCTGCACCAGGCGGTCTTCGAGCCGCTGGGCATGGAGCGGACCACCCTGGAGGGCTCGCCCGCCAAGGACGGCGTCTCGACCGTCGCCGACCTGCTGCGGTTCGCCGCCGAGCTGCAGGCGCCGCGGCTGCTGGACGTCCGTACGGTCGCCGAGGCCACCTCCGTGGTCCATCCAGGACTCAAGGGCGTCCTGCCCGGCTACGGGCACCAGTCCCCCAACGACTGGGGCCTCGGCCTGGAGATCCGCGACCACAAGTCCCCGCACTGGACGGGCGTTTCCTCCTCGCCGCGCACCTTCGGCCACTTCGGCCAGGCCGGCACCTTCCTGTGGGTGGACCCGGACGCGCGCGCCGCGTGCGTGGCGCTGACCGACCGCGCCTTCGGCCCGTGGGCGGCCGAGGCCTGGACCCCGTTCACCGACGCGGTGCTGGCCGAGCTCCGCTCCCGCTAGGGGGTGTCTCCTCCGGATCCGGACGGGGCGGGGAACTCCCAGATCAGCAGCTCCCCCGGGGATCCGGCGACGACCTCCAGGTCCCGTTCGGCGGTGATCCGTACCGAATCCCCGGGGCCCAGCTCCGCCCCGTCCAGGCGCACGTCCCCGCGCACCACGTGCAGGTACACCCGGTCCGCCGCGGGTACGGCGACGCGCTCGCCCGCGCCGGGCCGCCGGACGTGCAGCACGGCGCCGGCCGCGGGGACCTCGTAGGGCGCGGCGCCGGTGATCCCCCGGACGACCCCGTACGAGGGCTCGCCGCCCGCGGCGAGGGGCGCGAGCCACATCTGCACGAAACGCAGCCGCCCGGCGCCGTCGTTGCGCTCCACGTGCCGCGCCCCGGAACCGGCGCTGAGCCGCTGTACGTCCCCCGGCCGCACCACGCTCTTCTCGCCGGTGCTGTCCTGGTGGGTGAGTTCGCCCTCGATCACCCAGGTCACGATCTCGGTGTGGCTGTGCGGGTGCTCGTCGAAGCCGGCGCCCGGCGCGAGGGTCTCCTCGTTGCAGGCGAGCACCGGCCCGAAGCGCAGATTGTCCGGGTCGTAGAAGGCGCCGAAGGAGAAGGCGTGCCGGGTGGTGATCCCGGCGGCCGGGTCCCCGCCCTCGTACCGGTCGGCGCCGGGGCGAACATCAATCATGGACGCCACGGTAGACCCCGCCGCGGCCCGGGGCGCGGGCCGCAGGCGGGACCGGACTCCGCGTACCCGTCCCGATAAGGCAGTCTTGTCACGTGCCCCAACCCGAACGTGAGCATTCGCCCGCCACACATGCCGCGCATCCCGCTCCCGCCCATCCGCACACCGCGACCCTCCGCCGACTGGAGAAGTCCGCGGGCCGGCTGGCCGCCAACGCGATCGCGCGCATGGACGAGACCCTGCCGTGGTACCGGGCCATGCCGCCCGAGAACCGGTCCTGGATCGGCCTGGTCGCCCAGGCCGGTATCGCCGCGTTCACGGAGTGGTTCAGGCACCCGGAGACCCCGCAGGCCATCTCCACCGATGTCTTCGGGACGGCTCCGCGCGAGCTGACCCGGGCGATCACCCTGCGCCAGACCGTCGAGATGGTCCGCACCACGATCGAGGTCATGGAGGCCGCGATCGAGGAGGTGGCGGCCCCGGGCGACGAGTCGATCCTGCGCGAGGCGCTGCTGGTGTACGCCCGGGAGATCGCCTTCGCGACCGCCCAGGTGTACGCGCAGGCCGCCGAGGCGCGCGGGGCCTGGGACGCCCGGCTGGAGTCCCTGGTCGTCAACGCGGTGCTGTCCGGCGAGGCGGACGAGGGTGCGCTGTCGCGGGCGGCGGCGCTGGGCTGGAACTCCCCGGAGCACGTGTGCGTGGTGCTCGGCACCGCGCCGGAGGGCGACAGCGAGCTGACGGTCGAGGCGATCCGGCGCGCGGCCCGTCACCACAAGCTCCAGGTCCTCACCGGTGTGCTCGGGGACCGGCTGGTCGTCATCGCGGGCGGCAGCGACAACCCGATCCAGGTGGCCAAGTCGCTGATCGGACCGTTCGCGGCGGGTCCGGTGGTGGCCGGACCGGTGGTGTCCGACCTGCTGAACGCGACGAAATCGGCGCAGGCCGCGGCGGCCGGGCTGAAAGCGTGCACGGCCTGGCAGGATGCCCCTCGGCCGGTCCTGGCGGACGATCTCCTGCCGGAACGGGCCATCGCCTCCGATCCCGCCGCCAGGGATCAGCTGGTGGAGGAGATCTACAGACCACTGGAGGAGGCGGGGTCCGCGCTGCTGGAGACCCTGAGCGTCTACCTGGAGCAGGCGAGCAGCCTGGAAGGGGCGGCGCGGATGCTGTTCGTGCACCCCAACACGGTGCGCTACCGGCTACGACGTGTGACCGACGTCACCGGATGGTCTCCTTCTGATGTCCGCTCGGCGTTCACGCTGCGAATCGCCCTGATTCTCGGGCGTCTGGCCGACGGCGACCCCCAGTCCTAGACTTTTGTCGGACATCAACAATTACCCCGACGGTTCTTCGTCCCTGTCCCCACGGGCGGCAGGGACCATCCACAAGAGAGAGTGTGAGGGTGCTCGTACTCGTCGCTCCCGGCCAAGGCGCTCAGACGCCCGGCTTCTTGACTCCCTGGCTCGAACTTCCCGGTGCCGCTGACCGCGTCGCCGCGTGGTCGGACGCCATCGAGCTCGACCTTGCCCACTACGGCACGAACGCAGACGCCGACGCGATCCGCGACACGGCCGTGGCCCAGCCCCTGCTGGTCGCCGCGGGCCTGCTGTCCGCATCCGCGCTCGGTTCCCCGGCCGCCTTCGGCGCCGTCGCAGGCCACAGCGTCGGTGAGATCACCGCCGCCGCCTACGCCGGCGTGCTGTCCGAGGCCGACGCGCTGTCGTTCGTCCGGACCCGCGGTCTGGGGATGGCCGAGGCCGCCGCGGTCACCGAGACCGGCATGGCCGCGGTCCTCGGCGGTGACCCCGACGTGGTCGTCGCACACCTGGAGAAGCTGGGCCTGACGCCCGCGAACATCAACGGCGCGGGTCAGATCGTGGCCGCCGGCACGATGGAGCAGATCGCCGCTCTGGAGGCCGACAAGCCCGAAGGCTCCATGAAGGTCGTCGCCCTCAAGGTCGCGGGCGCCTTCCACACGCACCACATGGCCCCCGCGGTCGCCACGCTGGAGAAGGCCGCCGAGGCCCTCACCCCGGCGGACCCGGCGCTGAAGTACGTCTCGAACAAGGACGGCCTTGTCGTCACCACGGGCGCCGATGTCGTCGCCCGCCTGGTCGGTCAGGTCGCCAACCCGGTCCGCTGGGACCTGTGCATGGAGACGTTCGCCGAACTGGGCGTCACGGGAATCATCGAGCTCTGCCCCGGTGGCACCCTGACGGGTCTGGCCAAGCGCGCGCTGAAGGGCGTACCGAGCGTGGCTCTGAAGACCCCGGACGATCTCGACAAGGCCGCGGCGCTCATCGCCGAACTGACGGCCTGAGAGAAGGAGCCCACACAGCATGTCCAAGATCAAGCCGGCCAAGGGCTCCCCTTACGCCCGCATCCTCGGTGTCGGCGGCTACCGCCCGACCCGTGTGGTGCCCAACGAGGTCATCCTCGAGACCATCGACTCGTCCGACGAGTGGATCCGCTCCCGCTCCGGCATCGCGACCCGGCACTGGGCCTCGCCCCAGGAGACCGTCTCCGCGATGTCGGTGGAGGCCTCGGGGAAGGCGCTGGCCGACGCCGGTGTCGCCCCGGAGCAGATCGGTGCCGTGATCGTCTCGACGGTCTCGCACTTCAAGCAGACCC
Source organism: Streptomyces sp. NPDC001549 (assembly GCF_042894025.1). Taxonomy (NCBI): domain Bacteria; kingdom Bacillati; phylum Actinomycetota; class Actinomycetes; order Kitasatosporales; family Streptomycetaceae; genus Streptomyces; species Streptomyces sp. NPDC001549. Next base: position 37,598 of record NZ_JBIAVJ010000038.1, on the reverse strand, counting down.
CGGCCGTCGCGACCGAGATCGCGCACCGGATCGGCGCGGGCAAGCCCGCCGCCTTCGACATCTCCGCCGGCTGTGCCGGATTCGGCTACGGCCTGACCCTGGCCAAGGGTCTGGTGGTGGAAGGTTCCGCGGAGTACGTCCTCGTCATCGGCGTGGAGCGGCTCTCGGACCTGACCGACCTGGAGGACCGCGCGACGGCCTTCCTGTTCGGTGACGGCGCCGGCGCCGTGGTCGTCGGTCCCTCGGACGAGCCGGCCATCGGCCCCACGGTGTGGGGTTCGGAGGGCGACAAGTCCGAGACGATCAAGCAGACCGTGCCGTGGGACGAGTACCTCGGCAAAGACGGCGGCGAGAAGTTTCCGGCCATCACCCAGGAGGGTCAGGCGGTCTTCCGCTGGGCCGTCTTCGAGATGGCCAAGGTGGCCCAGCAGGCGCTCGACGCGGCCGGGATCACCGCGGACGACCTGGACGTCTTCATTCCGCACCAGGCGAACATGCGGATCATCGACTCGATGGTGAAGACTCTGAAGCTGCCGGAGCACGTCACGGTCGCCCGTGACGTGGAGACCACCGGCAACACGTCGGCCGCCTCGATTCCGCTCGCTATGGAGCGGCTCCTGGCGACCGGAGCGGCGAAGAGCGGCGACACCGCGCTCGTCATCGGCTTCGGGGCGGGACTCGTCTACGCCGCGACGGTCGTTACCCTCCCCTAGGGCCGGGATCCACATCCCACCCTGTTCCACCTCAGTTAGCTATAGAAGGAGCGCCACATGGCCGCCACGCAGGAAGAGATCGTCGCGGGTCTCGCGGAGATCGTCAACGAGATCGCCGGTATCCCCACCGAGGACGTCGCGATCGAGAAGTCCTTCACCGACGACCTGGACGTCGACTCGCTCTCCATGGTCGAGGTCGTCGTCGCCGCCGAAGAGCGCTTCGACGTCAAGATCCCGGACGAGGATGTCAAGAACCTCAAGACGGTCGGCGACGCCGCTGACTACATCCTGAAGCACCAGGCCTGAGCCTGACGAGCGTTTGTCGCCACCTGGCGGTGGCGCCGTGACAATTCAGCACCCCCTGAGACGTGGAGAAAGAATTCCTGTGAGCCCGACCAATCGCACCGTGGTCGTCACCGGTATCGGCGCAACCACTCCGCTGGGTGGCGACAGCGCTTCGACCTGGGAAGGTCTGCTTGCCGGCCGTTCCGGCGTGAAGCCCCTGGAGGGCGAGCGCTTCGCCGAACTCCCGGTACGCATCGCCGCTCGGGCCGCCGTCGACCCGAGTGAGGTCCTGCCCCGGCCGCTGGCCCGCAAGCTGGACCGCTCGGCGCAGTTCGCCATCATCGCGGCCCGCGAGGCGTGGGCCGACGCCGGTTACACCACCCCGGCCGGTGAGGAGACGGAAGAGGGCGCCTTCATCGCGCCCGAGCGTCTGGGCACCGTGATCGCCTCCGGCATCGGCGGTGTCACCACCCTGCTCGACCAGTACGACGTCCTGAAGGACAAGGGTGTGCGCCGGGTCTCCCCGCACACCGTCCCCATGCTCATGCCGAACGGCCCGTCGGCCAACGTCGGCCTGGAGGTCAACGCCCAGGCGGGCGTGCACACTCCGGTCAGCGCCTGCGCGTCCGGTGCCGAGGCCATCGGCTACGCCGTCGAGATGATCCGTTCCGGCCGCGCCGACGTGGTCGTCGCGGGCGGCACCGAGGCGGCGATCCACCCGCTGCCGATCGCCGCGTTCGCCAACATGATGGCGATGTCCAAGAACAACGAGAACCCCGAGCAGGCCTCCCGCCCGTACGACAAGGCCCGTGACGGCTTCGTACTGGGCGAGGGCGCGGGCGTCGTCGTCCTGGAGTCCGCCGAGCACGCCGCCGCGCGCGGTGCCCGGGTCTACTGCGAGGTGCTGGGCCAGGGTCTGTCCGCGGACAGCCACCACATCGCGCAGCCGGAGCCGACCGGCCGCGGTGTCGCGGCCGCGGTGCAGAACCTGCTCGACAACACGGGTCTCGACCCGGCCGAGCTGGTCCACCTGAACGCGCACGCCACGTCGACCCCGCAGGGTGACACGGCCGAGCTGAAGGCCCTGCGCAAGGTGCTGGGCGACGACCTCGACCACATCGCCATCTCCGCGACCAAGTCGATGACGGGTCACCTGCTGGGCGGCGCGGGCGGTATCGAGACCGTCGCGACCGTGCTGGCGCTGTACAACCGGCTGGCCCCGCCGACGATCAACATCGACGACCTCGACGAGGACATCGACGCGGACATCGTCGTCGGCGAGCCGCGCAAGCTGCCGGCCGACGGCCCGATCTCCGCGATCAACAACTCCTTCGGCTTCGGCGGCCACAACGTGACCCTGGCATTCCGCACGGTCTAGTACGTCCGAGCCACGCGAAAGGCCCACCCGGTGAATCCGGGTGGGCCTTCTGCGTGCCTATTGCGTGCCTTCTGCGTGCCCGCTGCAGGCCTGCCGCATGCCTGCCGCAGGCTCAGACCACCTGGTGGAGCCAGCGGACCGGGGCACCCTCGCCCGCGTAGCGGAAGGGCTCCAGTTCGTCGTCCCACGGTTTGCCGAGCAGCTTGGCGATCTCCGCCTCCAGGTCGGTCTCGCCGCGCGCGGAGCGGGCGAGGGCGGCGCGCAGCCGGTCCTCCGGGATCAGGATGTCGCCGTGCATACCGGTGACGGCGTGGAAGATGCCGAGCTCCGGGGTGGAGCTGTAGCGCTCGCCCTCGGCGGTCGGGCACGGTTCCGCGGTCACCTCGAAGCGCAGCAGGTGCCAGCCGCGCAGCGCGGAGGCGAGTTTCGAGGCGGTGCCCGCTTCGGCCTGCCAGGAGAACTCGGCTCTCCAGGTGCCCGGGGAGGCGGGCTGTCTGATCCAGTCGAGGTTCACCCGCACCCCGAGCACGCCCGCAACAGCCCATTCCACATGCGGGCAGAGCGCGCGCGGTGCGGAATGCACGTACAGAACTCCACGTGTCGTCACCGGGACCTCCAGTGTGGGACGAGGTCGGGAATAAACTCCAGAAAACGGACAGTATGTGACGTGATGTAATGTAACGGAAATTATTTGACATTGCGCTACGGGACCTGCGGCCGAAACGCCACGGGAAAAAGCTACCGTGCGCCAGGGGTCATGGTGTGACGTACGGTCGCTCCAAGACCCGTAAACACAGAGCTTTCACTCAGCAGGACCCCCCGAACGATGTGGGGATGACAAGGAGGGCCCCTTCCCATGCGCACCACCGCTCCGCGCCGCCGCGCGCGCCGGCCCCTCGCGGGCGCGGGCGCGGCGTTCGTCCTGCTGGCCGGGACGGCCACCGGGTGCAGCTCGGGCGGGTCGGGCGGGCAGGGCGGGGAGAGCGGGGCGCAGGGCGCACCGCGCTGGAACACGGCACCCGCCTCGATCGCGGCCGTGGGCGACTCCATCACGCGTGGTTTCGACGCCTGTTCGGTCCTGGCCGACTGCCCGGAGGTCTCCTGGGCCACCGGGAACGACCCCGCGGTCCGCTCCCTCGCCGCCCGGCTGCTCGGGGACGCCGAGGCGCCCGCCCGGAGCTGGAACTACGCGGTGACCGGCTCGCGGATGGCGGACCTGCCGGCTCAGCTGGCGGGGGCCGCCGCGCACAAGCCCGACCTGGTCACGGTGATGGTGGGCTCGAACGACGCCTGCCGGCCCACGGCTTCGTCGATGACGCCGGTGGCGGAGTTCCGGTCCGGTTTCGAGCAGGCCCTCGCGGGCCTGCGGACCGCGTCCCCCGCCTCGCAGGTGTACGTCTCCAGCGTGCCGGACCTGCAGCGGCTGTGGGAGCAGGGCAAGGACCTCCCGATGGTGCGGCAGATCTGGAAGCTGGGGATCTGTCAGTCCATGCTCGCCGATCCGCTGTCGGCGGCCTCGGGGGCGACGGCCCGGCGCGAGCAGGTGCGGGCGCGGGTGGTGGAGTACAACGAGGTGCTGCGCGAGGTCTGCGCGAAGGACGCGCTGTGCCGCTACGACGGCGGTGCCGTGTTCCAGTACCCCTTCGCGGCGGATCAGTTGAGCCGCTGGGACTGGTTCCATCCGGGCAAGGACGGGCAGGCGCGGCTCGCGGAACTGGCGCACCGCCAGGTGACGGCGGCCGAACCGCCGCGTTGACGCCCCGGCGCACGGCGGGTCCGGAGGTGGGAGTCAGGGCCCGCCCCCGGACCGGTTCTCAGGGGTGATTTCCGGCCATACGGCGTGTCACGCGATGTCGAGCGTCGCGGTCAGCCGGGTGTCACCGTGCGAGTGGCTCGCGCGGACCTCGTAGGTGCCGCCGATCCGCCGCCAGCCGCGGGCCTCCTCGTCCCAGATCTCGAAGGCCCGGGCGGGCAGGGCGATCTCGGTCTCGACGCTCTCGCCGGGGCCCGCCGCGACGCCCGCGAAGGCGGCCAGCCAGCTCGCCGGGCGCTCCACGGTCTCGTGCGCGTGCGCGGGCGCGGGCGCCAGATAGACCTGGACGACCTCGCGGCCGGGGCGGGCGCCGGTGTTGGTGAGGCGGACCCGGACCGTGTCGCCGGTGGCCTCCAGGGAGTCGTACGTCCAGTCGGTGTAGCCGAGTCCGTGCCCGAAGGGGTAGGCGGGGGTCACGGCGTGCTTCTCGTACGCCCGGTAGCCGACGAAGAGCCCCTCGCGGTATTCCAGGCGCCCCTCGGTCGGGACGACCTCGGTGACGGGCGCGTCCGCGAACCGCGCGGGCCAGGTGGTGGGCAGCCGCCCGCCGGGCTCCGCGTCGCCGAGGAGTACGTCGGCCAGCGCGGCCCCGCCCTCCTGCCCGGGGAACCAGGTCAGCAGGACGGCGGCCACGTCCTCGCGCCACGGGAGCTCCACCGGGGAGCCCGCGTTGACGACGACCACCGTGTTCGGGTTGACGGCGGCGACCGCGCGCACCAGGTCGTCCTGGCGGCCGGGGAGGGTGAGGTCCTGCCGGTCGAAGCCCTCGGACTCCACGCGCTCGGTGGTGGCGACGACCACGACGGCGGTGCCGGCCTCGCGCGCGGCGGCCACGGCCTCGGCGATCAGCTCGTCGGCGTCGCGCCGCGGGCCGAGGTGGAGCAGCGAGAACATGATCGCCCGGAGCGGCAGCGCGGACATGTCGGGGACCTGGAAGGTCAGTGACACCTCCACGGGCTCGCCCTCGGTGAGGGTGAGGCGGGCGCGCTCGCTGGGGGCGCCGAAGAAGGCCTCGAAGGGGTCGGCCTCGTTGCCCATCTCCTGGACGCCGCTCCACAGGTGCTCGCCGCCGACGGTCAGGGCGAAGGCGCCGAGTCCGCGGGTGCCGAAGGCGTGCTCGCCGCTCTCGCGCGGCACGAAGGTGCCGCGGACCTCGATGCTCGCCATGGTCTCGTACGTGACCCCCGCGGGCAGGTCGTCGCCGATCCACTGGACCTGGCCCGAGGGCAGGCCGCCCTCGCCGAGGACGGTCCCGGAGGCGTCGCGGCAGACGGCGTGGAGCTCGAAGCCCTGGCCGGCGGGGGTGAGCTCGTCGGAGGGGTCGGCGCCGATGCTGTAGGTGAGGGCGCCCTCGGGGAGGGCGGCGGTGAGGCCGTCGAGCGGGGAGACGATCCGCTCGGGGAATACGGTGGCGCTGCCCCCGCCGAGTACACGGGCGTCACGGGCGGCGGCGCCGGACAGGGCGACGGTGCGGCCGGCGGCCCCGTCGAGCGGCAGCGCCCCTTCGTTGCGGACCAGGACGAAGCCGCGGGCGGCGAGCTCGCGGGCCAGCGCCTGGCCGTCGATCGGGGCCGGGGCGCTCTCCACGGCGGCGGGGGCGCCCTCCAGGACGCCGACGCGGGCGGCGAGGCGCAGGACGTTGCGCACGGCCTCGTCCACGGCGGACTCGGGGACCTCGCCGGCGCGGACGGCCTCGGCGAGGGCGGGGCCGTAGACGGTGGTGGGGCCGGGCATGGCCACGTCCATGCCGCCCAGGATGTCGCCGACGGTGGAGCGGGCGGCCATCCAGTCGGAGACGTTGCAGCCGTCGAAGCCCCATTCGGCGCGCAGGACCTCGTTCACGAGGTACTGGTGCTCGGTCATGGTCGTGCCGTTGACCTGGTTGTAGGCGGTCATGATGCCCCAGGGGTGGGCATTGGCGACGATGGCCTCGAAGGGCGCCAGGTACAGCTCGCGCAGGGGGCGCGGGGCGATGGCGCTGTCGACGGTGAACCGGTCGGTCTCGGCGTCGTTGCCGACGAAGTGCTTGACGGTGGTGCCGACGCCGCCGTCCTGGACACCGTTCACATTGCCGGAGCCGACGGCGCCGGTGAGGTACGGGTCCTCGGAGTAGCACTCGAAGTGCCGGCCGCCGAGCGGGGAGCGGTGCAGGTTGACGGTGGGCGCGAGGAGGACGTGCACGCCCTTGCGGCGGGCCTCCTGGGCGAGGAGCCGGCCGGCGCGGCGGGCGAGCTCCGGGTCCCAGGCGGCGGCGAGCGCGGTCGGGGACGGCAGGGCGATGGACGGGTCGTCGGCGGTCCAGCGCACGCCGCGGACCCCGATGGGCCCGTCGGAGAAGACCAGGGACTCCAGCCCGATCGCGGGGACGGCGGGCAGGGACCACATGTCCTGGCCGGCCAGGAGCCGGGTCTTGGTGTCGAGGTCCAGTTTGCCCAGCGCCGCCTCGACGGCGTCGCTGCGCATCTGATCGCGGACCTGATCGGCATCGGTCACGGCCGTGCCTCCTCGTTGAGTGCGGTTGCTCGGTGCGGTGCCCCCATCGTGGACCTGTTACCTGTTGAACGGTAGGGTTCGTAATGTGTTCGTGATATTTGGATCCAGTACGGTCCTGTGGGCAGGGCACAGCACGTGAACGCGAACGGGAAGGGGTGCCGGATCGATGGTCAGGGCGAGGAGCGAGGAACGCCGCGGGGAGATCGTCCGCGCGGCCGTCGAGGTGATCGCGGAGCGCGGCTACCGGGGCGCGTCCCTGGCCACCGTCGCCGAACGCGTGGGCCTGACCCAGCAGGGGCTGCTGCACTACTTCCCGACCAAGGAGGCCCTGCTGGTCGCGGTACTGGAGGAACGCGACCGCTGGGACACGGGCGGCGGCTCGCGCTCCGCCGCCGACACCTGGCGCCTGGACCTGCTGGACTCGCTGGTCGAGTACAACGCCATGCGCCCGGGCATCGTGCAGACCTTCTCGGCGCTGCTGGGCGAGAGCGTCACCGACGGGCACCCGGCCCGGGAGTTCTTCACCGAGCGCTACGCCCAGGTCCGCTCGGAGATGGCGGCGGTGCTGCGCGCCGAGTTCGGCGACCGCCTCCCCTCCGGCCTCACCCCCGAGCAGGTGGCCCCGCTGCTGACGGCGGTCATGGACGGCCTCCAGTACCAGTGGCTGCTGGCCCCCGAATCGGTCGACATGCCCGCCGCCTTCCGCTCCTTCCTGACCCTGCTGCGGGGCCCGGACACGACCTAGTCGATCTGGAGCTCGCCCATCCGGCTCCAGCCGTTCGCACCCTCGATGGTGGTGCTGACGATCTCGGGCGTACGGGTCACCATCGGCCGCATGGTCTCCAGCGCGGCGCGGAAGTGCTCCGAGGTGACGTGCGCCTCGGCGGCGTCGTCCTGGAAGGCCTCGACCAGGACGTAGGTGTCCGGCTCCTCCAGGCTGCGCGACCACTCGAACCAGAGGTTCCCGGGTTCGGCGCGGGTGGCGTGGGTGAAGGGCGCGACCTTGTCGGGCCACGCGTCGACGTATTCGGGCTTGACGGGGAATTTCACCACAATGAAGATCACACAGGCATTTTATGCAGGTTGATCCGGGCCGTGGGCGAAGTCCCGCCCCGCCGCCCGGGCGGGTCAGGCGCGGAGGGCGGAGAGGTCCCGGTCGGCCAGGTCCGGACGGGACGTCAGCGCGGCGTGCACCGACTCCAGGACCGGCAGCGCCGCGTGGGCGGTGGCCAGGGACACGTCCTTCGCGGCGAGGGAGACCGGGAAGTGATCCCGGCGCTCGCCGCCTCCTCGGCACGGGCCGACCTCGCGCTCGTCCCCCTGCACCCGGACGACACCCCGCGCCGCCGGGTCTACGCCGCCACCCCGCGCGGGATCGCCCCCTCCCCCGCCGCCCTCGCCTTCCTTGCCCTGCTCAAGGAGGTCGCCGCCGGGCTGGCATCCTGACCCGGTGAAGATCGCCGCAGCGCAGCTGACCTGTACCCCCGCCGATGTCCGGGCCAACGTCGCGCGGGCCGCGGACCTCGCCGCCGCGGCCCGCGAAGAGGGCGCCGAGCTGGTGGTGTTCCCCGAGCTCACGCTCACCGGCTACGAGCTCGCCGCACTGGCCGCCGACCCGGGCCTGTGGACGGCCGCCGACGACCCCCGGCTGGATCCGCTGCGCTCCGCCGGGATCGCCACCGCCGTGAACGTCGCCCTGCCCACCGGCGGCCCGCGCCCCGCCATCGCGACGCTGGTCCACGACGCGGACGGCGCGCACGTGACGACGTACGCGAAGCAGCACCTCTACCGCCACGAGCAGGAGGTCTTCGAACCGGGCCGGGGCGACGGGCGCTTCGAACTCGGCGGGATCCGCTTCTGTCTGGGCATCTGCTTCGACAACCACTTCCCCGAACTGCCCGGCCGGGGCGCCGCCGACGGCTGCCGGGTCCACCTGGCGAGCTCCCTGTACGGCACGGGCGACGGGATCCACGAGCGCGCCACCGTCCACCCCGGGATCGCGAAGGAACACGGCCTGTACGTGGTCCTCGCCAACCACGTCGGCCCGGCGGGCCCGTGGACCGGCTGCGGCCGCTCGGCCGTGTGGGCCCCGGGCGGCGCCCTGCTGGCCGAGGCGGACGACCGTACGCCCTCGGTGGTGACGGCCTCGGTCGCCACGGTCCCGGTGTGATGAGGTGGGTGCCATGAGCGACTTCGAGACGATCACGGTTCCGGAACGCCTCCACGGATATCCGGGGGTGGCCTTCGGCGGCTACGTGGCGGGCGTACTGGCCGCCCGGGCCGCCGCGAAGGACGTACGGGTGGACTTCCGGCGGCCCGTGCCGACCGGGGCGCCGGTGCGGCTCGCCGCGATCGCGGACGGCGGCTGCGAGCTGACGGACGGCGAGCTGCTCCTGGCCGTGGCGACCCCGGTCGGGGCGCCTGGCACGCACTGGCCCGAAGCCCCGTCCTGGGACCGGGCCGTGGCCGCGGCCGAGGCCTTCCGGGCGGACCCGCCGGACGGTCAGCCCGACTGCTTCGGCTGCGGCCTGGACCGGACGCCCGCCACCGGGCTGCGCCTGCACTGCGGTACGGTGCCGGGCCGCGAGCTGGTCGCCGCGGCCTGGACGCCCGCGCCCGGACTCGGTGGCGCGGACGGGCTGCTGCCGCCCGAGCTGGTGTGGGGCGCACTGGACTGCCCCGGGAACGCGGCCGGGCGGCTGCTCGACGGCCGCGGGGCCGGTGCGGTCACGGCCGCGCTCGGCGCCCGGCTGCTGCGGCCGGTGCCGGTGGGCGAGGGGCTCGTCTCGTACGCCTGGATGCTGTCGTCCTCGGGCCGCAAGTACACCGTGGGCACGGCCCTGGCCACGGCCGGCGGCGAACTGTGCGCCGTCGCCGAGGCGCTGTGGGTGGAGCCCCGGACCTGAGGTCTGCCCGCCGGTTGTGACGGGGTGGGGTGTGTGCCGGGGCGTCCCCACAGGGCTCCGAACCCACTTCCGCTGCGCTCTCCGGCCCTGGCCACGTTCGGCACCCGAGGAGACGCCCCGGCGCGCGCCCGGCCCCGGCGCGCCCGGCACCCCGTACCCGGCCCGGTCTGTGCGCGCATCGCCTGGTCTTGCCGCTGCGGTCTACGCCGAGTCGGGCAGCAGGTGCTTGCTGCCCCACATCCCCAGGGGTTCCAGGGCCGCGTTCAGGTCCTGGCCCAGCGGGGTCAGGGAGTACTCGACGCGCGGCGGCACCTCCTCGTACACCTCGCGGTGCACGATGCCGTCGGTCTCCAGCTCGCGCAGCTGGGCGGCGAGCACCTTCTCCGAGACCCCGGGGACGAGCCTGCGCAGTTCACCGAACCGGCGCGGGCGCTGCTCCAGCTCCCACAGGAGCGATACCTTCCACTTGCCGTCGATCACGGACATCGCCGCGGCGATCCCACAGTGATCCGCACCGGGCCTTCGTGCCACCGCCATCGCGCACCCTCCCCACCTGCTCGCTCACCTTGGGGTAACCACCCACTCCAAAGTGCGTACTTGAGCGTCCTGCCGCCCGCCACCAGGCTAAACGCCATGACCGACACCCACACCGCACCGCAGCACTCCCTCACCCTCCTCGGCCTCGGCGACATGGGCACCGCCCTCGCCCGCACCTGGCTCGCCGCCGGGCATTCCCTGACCGTCTGGAACCGCACCCCCGCCAAGGCCGAGGCGCTGGCCGCCGAAGGGGCTTCCGTCGCCGCGACCGCGGCCGGCGCGGTCGCCGCGAACGCGCTGGTCGTGGTCTGCCTGCTGGACGACGCCAGCGTCGGCTCCGCCCTGGACGGCATCGACCTGACCGGCAAGGACCTCGTCAACCTCACCACCGGCACCCCGGCCGACGCGCGCGCCCGCGCCGCCTGGGCCGAGGAGCGCGGCGCCCGGTACCTGGACGGCGGGATCATGGCCACGCCGACGATGATCGGGGTCCCCGAGGCCGGCGGCTACGTCTTCTACAGCGGCTCGCGCGCACTCTTCGACAGCCACCGGGCGGTCCTGGAGGTCCCGGCAGGGTCCCGCTTCGTCGGCGAGAACCCCAAGCACGCGGCCCTGCACGATGTGGCGCTGCTCAGCGCGATGTGGGGGATGTTCGCCGGCATCTCGCACGCCTACGCGCTGATCGAGGGCGAGGACATCGCCCCGAAGGACCTGGCCCCGCTGCTGTCCGAGTGGCTCGGCGCGATGGGCTTCTTCGTCGGCAACGCCGCCGAGCGGCTGACCTCGCGGGACTTCACCTCGGGGGTGGTGTCCAACCTGGCCATGCAGGTCGCGGGCAGCGGCACGATGCTGCGCACCGCCGAGGAGCAGGGCGTCAGCGCCGAGCTGGTCACCCCGTACGTGGACCTGCTGCGCCGGCGGCTCGCCGCGGACCCGGCCGCGCACGGCGGGGAGGACACGACGGGGGCCGTCCTGCTGCTGAAGCGGTAGCCGGCCCGGGCCGGGGCGCTACGAGTACGCGGGCGGCGGCGGGCCGAAGCCCGCGGGGGTGGTTTCGGTGGCCCGAGCCTCGTCGGTCCGCATCAGGTCGCGGGCCATCAGCGTGGCGCCGGCCACCGCGCCCGGCATCAGGAACACCGCGACCAGCGGCACCAGGAACGCCAGCACCAGCGGCACCCCGAAGCCCAGCACCAGCAGCCGCCGCGAGCGCATCAGCTCCAGCCGGTCGGGCAGCTCCACCTTGCGCCGCTGCAGGGCCACGGCGGTGAGCTCCTGGGTCAGGAAGTACCCGGAGACGCAGAAGCCGAGCACCGGGATCACCGTCTGGCCGATCACCGGGATGAACCCGAGGGCGAAGAGCACGATCCCGTACAGCAGCACCCGCAGGAGAACCTTCACGCTGTCCCGGGCCGAGATCCACAGCTCCAGCCAGAGCGGGAGCCCCGACTGCGGCACCTCGCCGCCCTCGCTGCGGTCGACCTGCTCCGAGAGGGACTCGTAGAACGGCTGGCCGATCAGCAGGGTCACGGCGGTGAAGGTGATCACCGCGAGGAACAGCCCGAGGCTGAAGAGCAGGGCGGTCAGGAAGCCGCGGAAGAGCGCGAGCCACGGCGAGGACCAGTCGTCGGCGAAGGGGGTGGCCCAGGCCGTCAGGTCGTCGGCCCCGTAGCCGAGCCCGATCAGGGCGCCGGCGTAGAGGACGAACGCCACGAGCCCGGGCAGCAGCCCGAAGCCCAGCCACCGGCCGTGGCCGAACACCCATCGCTGTCCGGCCAGCAGATACCGGAAGCCCCCCGCAAGATCACGCATGGGGCCAGTTTACGGCGAAGGCCGCACCCCGGTGGGGGTGCGGCCTTCGCGCTGCGAGCGTCGGATCAGACGGCGAGCTCGACGGTGATGTTGCCGCGGGTGGCCTTCGAGTACGGGCAGACCTCGTGGGCCTTCTCGATGAGGTTCTTGGCGGTGGCGGCGTCCACGTTCGGGATCACGGCGGAGATCTTGACGATGAGGCCGAAGCCCTCGTCGTTCTTGCCGATGCCGACCTCGGCGGTGACCGTGGAGCCGGAGATGTCGGCGTTCACGTTCTTCGCGACGACGCCCAGGGCACCCTGGAAGCAGGCGCTGTAGCCGGCGGCGAACAGCTGCTCCGGGTTGGTACCGGCGCCGCTGCCACCGAGCTCCTTCGGCGGGTTCACGACGACGTCGAGCTGGCCGTCGTTGGTGGCGACGCGACCGTCACGGCCGTTCTCGGCGGTGGCGACAGCGGTGTAGGCGACGTCGGACTGCTGGATGGACATAAAGGAAAATCCTCCTGGTAATCGCCGTGAGTCGCGCCCACGATCACGACGGTGTGCAGTGAGCCTAACCGGTGAAAGAAACGATCATCTTTCCGGTGTTCTCGCCGCGCAGCATGCCGAGGAAGGCGGAGGTGGCGTTCTCGACACCCTCGACGACCGTCTCGTCGTACCGCAGCTCACCGGAACGCAGCCATCCGGCGACGTCCTGGACGAACTGCTGCTGCAGTCCGTTGTGGTCGTTGACGAGGATGCCCTGGAGGCGCAGGCGCTTGCCGATGACCTGCATCAGGTTGCGCGGGCCGGGGGCGGCCTCGGTGTCGTTGTAGCCGGCGATCGCGCCGCACAGGGTGGCCCGGCCGTTCACCTTCATCGAGGAGATGGCGGCCTCCAGGTGGTCACCGCCTACGTTGTCGAAGTAGACGTCGATGCCCTCGGGGGCGGCGGCCGGCAGCTGCTCGGCGACGGGGCCGTTCTTGTAGTTGAAGGCGGCGTCGAAGCCGTACTTCTCCGTGAGCAGCGTCACCTTCTCGTCCGAGCCGGCGGAGCCGATCACCCGGGACGCGCCCTTGATCCTGGCGAACTGGCCGACGAGGCTGCCGACCGCACCGGCGGCACCGGAGACGAAGACGGAGTCACCCTCCTTGAAGGAGGCGACCTCGAAGAGTCCGGCGTAGGCGGTCAGACCCGGCATGCCGAGGACGCCGAGGTAGGCGGAGAGCGGGGCGAGCGAGGCGTCCACCTTGACGACGTGCGCGGCGTCGAGGTCCGCGTACTCGCGCCAGCCCAGGTGGTGCAGCACGTGGTCGCCCACCGCGAAGCCCTCGGCGGCGGAGGCGACTATCTCGCCGACCGCGCCGCCCTGCATCGGCTCGTCCAGCTGGAAGGGCGGGATGTAGGACTTCACGTCGTTCATCCGGCCGCGCATGTAGGGGTCCACGGACATGTGCAGGTTGCGCACGAGAATCCGGCCGGCGGCGGGCTCGGCGGACACGGGCACCTCGCGCAGGGCGAAGTCCTCGGCGACGGGCCAGCCCTGCGGGCGACGGACGAGGTGCCACTCGCGGCTGACGGCGGGGATCTGGGACATGCGGCGCTCCTGGTCAGAACGAAATTGCTTCACTAGGTGAAACAACCATGCGCCTAGATATTTCATGTTGTCAAGTAAATGGGTACGCTGGTTCCATGCCCAGTCGTCGAGTGGACCCAGTGACCGTCGAAGTCGTCGAGCTCATCGGCGACGTCGTGGCCCGCTATCACATGGAGTACGAGCACGCGGCCGCCAGCCACCAGCTCACCGGCGCCCAGGCCAAGGTGCTGAACATGCTCTCCCTGGAGCCCATGCCGATGCGGCGCATCGCGCTGAAGCTGCGGTGCGAGCCCTCCAACGTGACCGGCATCGTCGACCGCCTGGAGACCCGGGGCCTGGTCGAACGCCGCCCGGACCCGGCGGACCGCCGGGTGAAGCTGGCCGCCCCCACCGAGGAGGGCACGCTGGCCGCGGAGCGGCTGCGCGAGTCGCTGGACTTCGCCCGCGAACCGCTGGCCGGGCTGTCCGCGGAGGAACGGACGGTCCTGCGGGACCTCCTCAGGCGCATGCTGGCCTGACGGCACCGCCCGGCCGGCCCCGGCCCGGCATACGCCCGGCATGCGCCCGGCATGCGCCCGGCCTGGCCCGGTCCGGCCTGGCCCGGTCGTCCGGCCTGGCCCGGTCCGGCTCACCGGCCGAAAGAATCCTCCGGACGCGTGTCCGCGGGCGGCGGCAGGGGTCCGGGAGGGCCTGGCGACGGGGCCTAGAACCAGCAGAAGATCCAGCAGCTCTTGGTCGGTGAGGGCGACGGCGTCGGGGACTGCGGGGGCGACGGTGGCTGCGTGCTCGCGGAGGCGCTCGGCGACGGCTTCCCCGACGCGGTCTTCCCTGCGGACGGCGCCGGGCCGGGAGTACGGGACGCCGGGTCCGACGTCGCGGGCGCGGGGGCGGACGAGGCCGGACCCGGCTGCGCGGCGCTCCCGGAAGACGCCGCGGCACCGGCCGTCTTCGTACCCGTGGCGGGGGCCTTCGCCGTGGCCTTTCCCGGTCCCGTGGGCGCACCGGCCGTCGGAGCGTCGGGCAGCGGGGCGGGCTGCTGCGGGCCGTCGTCGGTCAGCACCACGGTCGCGGCCCGGTCGGCGCGCTCCCCGTCGGTGGCCATGCGGGCCACCGCCATCGAGCCCCCGACCGCGATCAGCAGGCCGAGCGAGAGCGACAGCACGGTCCGGCGGCGGCGCCGGTGCGTGACCCGGCGGCGGGCGCCCGCGCGCCGTTCGTTCGGCGCGGACAGCACGACGAGCGAGTCGGCGAAGACCTCGGCCAGTGCGGTCGGCGGTCCGGGTACAGGCGCCTCGGCGGCGGGCACGGCGGTCGGCGCGGCGCCGGAGGCGGCGGGTATCAGGTACTCGGCGGGGGTTCCGCATCCGGCGCACGCCAGTGCGCCGTTGAGGTGCCTCCGGCAGGCGTGGCAATAGTTCATGGCGCCCGCAGGCTACGTGGTCTGCGGCAACATCCGGATCCCGAGAACGTAAGGATCCTGTGTGGAATCGTTCCTTCCATGACATCTTTCGGGCCGACCGGATTCCAGTTGGTGCTCTTGCGGCGGATGGCCGACTTCCAGCCGGACCTCGCCGACGAGGCCCGTCACCGGCTGGGCGCCTCGCTCGCGGACCAGCGCGCGGCGAACAAGCACTGGCAGGCGATGGTCCGCTCACCCCGCTCCCGCGGGGCCCTCGCCCGGTACCGCTCGGTGCTCGGCCCGCCGGAGTCCGCCGAGCACCGCACGATCGGCGACCTGGAGTGCGAGGCCCTGCTGTGGCCGCTGCCGCTCTGGCCGGACCTGCGCTTCGAGGTGCTGGCCGCGCCGGACGGTGCCGTGTGGAACGAGTGGCTGGTGCGGACCCCGGGCGCGCGGGGGCCCGTACTGGAGTCGCCGGACGATCTGCGGCCCTGGTCGGCGACGGTGGACGAGGTGGCGCGGGCCTTCGCCCCGGTCCGGCCGATGGAGGGCACCGCGCCGACCCGCTGGCGCCTGGCCTTCGCCGCGCGGGGGCGGCCCTGCGTGGCGGAGTTCACCTACGGCCTGCTGCAGCGGTTCTCCCTGGACGACACCCCCTACTAGGAGGCCAGGAGGCCAGGAGGCCAGAAGGCTAGGAGGAGAGGAAGGCGCGGATCCCGGCCGAGGTGCCGTCGTCGCCGAGCAGGTCGTTGTGCTTGAGGCAGCCGACCGGCGTGTTGGCGGCTCCGGTCAGCGGGACGCTGTCGTCCGGGTTGACGACCTCGTCGCAGTTGGACCAGAAGGTCGCGTACGTCACCGCGCCCGGGGTCTCGTCCCCGCCGTTCAGGTTCTTCACCACGTACGACCCGGGGGTCATGTCCCGGCACGCCTGGTCCCACAGCGCGCAGGCCCAGGCGGTGGAGGTGCCCCGGTTGGGTCCGGCCAGTGAGACCCAGTGATCCACGGCGGCCGCGCCGCCGCCGAACTTCACGTACCAGCGGCTGACCAGCGAACCGAAGGAGTGCGCGACGACGTCGACCTTGGCGGCGCCGGTCTCCCGGCGTACCTGGTCGACGTAGGCGCCGAGCCGCCCGGCGAGGACCTCGTTGACGGACTGGTGGGTGTCGTAGCCGAAGGAGAAGAGCTCCGCGTCGGTGTACCCGGCGGCGCGCAGGTCCGCGCGCAGGGCTCCCCAGACTCCCGGGTCGGCGTTGTAGCCGTGCACGAGGACCACCGGATTGCGGGAGGAGGCCTGGGCCGGTGAAGCCGTCGGCAGCGCGAGGCACAGCGTCAGGAGTGCCAGGAGCACCGGAAGAGTCAGGAGCGCCGGGAGGGGTGGAAGCGCCTGCAGTCTCTGTCGGGCCGTCAGCATCGGGTCCCCTTTACCTTGTTACGCGTGAGTAGCGCGTGCGGTGCGCGCATGGTGCTGCCTGTCGGTACAGAAATCCACCCCCATGCAGCCGCGACGCACCCCCCGGCCGGAGCAGCTCAACGGGCCATGAGACCGAATTGCCCGCGATGATATGAAAAGTGACCGACATTTCCGTCGGCCCTCTTGCGTCAGCGCTCTCGGAGGATCTGCCGTGACCGTCAGTCTTGAGCAGTTGCGCCGCTGCCACGTCGCCGTCGACCTGGGGGCGGCAAGAACCCGCGTGTACGTCAAGGGCGTCGGCCTCGTGGTCGACGAACCCAGCGTCGCCGCGGTCAACACGCGCACCGGCGCACTCATCGCCGTCGGCTCCTTCGCCGAACGGATGACCGGCCGCACACCCGACTACATCCGGGTCGTACGCCCCGTCTCCGGCGGCACCGTCGTCGACATCGAGATGGCCCAGCGGATGCTGCGTCACCTCCTCGGCGAGAAGCTGCGGCGCGCCCTGCGCCGCAAGCCGCGGCTGCGGGCCGCTGCCTGCACCCCGCACGACGCGGACCCGCTCGCCCAGCGGGCCACCGTGGAGACCCTCGTCGGGCTCGGCGCCCGGCGCGTCGAACTGGTCGACACCCTGATCGCGGCGGCCGTCGGCTGCGGACTCCCCGTGGAGCAGCCGACCGCGACGATGATCATGGTGTGCGGGGCGGCGGCCACCCAGGTGGCCGTCCTCTCCCTCGGATCCATCGTCACCGCCGAGCGGATCCCGGTCGGCGGCGAGGCCATCGACCACGCGGTCGTCCAGCACCTGCGCCACGCGCACGAGCTGATGCTGCCCAGCCAGGCCGTCCGGCCGCTGCAACTGGCCCTCCACGGCAACGGCCTCACCGCCGAGGGGCCGGCATCCACCCTCATCCACGGCCGCGACGTGGCCACCGGACTGGCCCGCTCCGTCCACGTGGACACCGCGGCCGTCCGGGACGCCATCCACACGCCGCTGACCGCCGTCCTCGACGGCATCGGCAAGGTACTGCGGGACTGCCCGCCGGACCTGGTCGCCGATCTGACGGACCGGGGGATCATGATGGTGGGCGGCAGCGCCCTGCTGCCGGGCCTGGACCAGATGCTGCGGGACGCCACCGGAATGCCCGTCGCCATCGCGGAACGGCCGGACGTGTGCGCCGTACTCGGTCTCGGCGCGATGCTCGAAGGGAAGATCGCCCCCATGGTCCTCAACCCGCTGGCCGAATGAGGCCCCAGGAGCCGAAAGAGTCCGAGGAGATCAAAGAGACCGAGGAGTCCTACGAACCCGCGGAGTCCGGGGGCCCCGGGGAGCCCGGGGAGCCCGCCGAGGAGGCGGCGAGCCTTCCGGTGCTGCTGGAAGCCGTCCTCAACGTCGGGTCCGAGCTGGAGCTGCACACCACCCTCCAGCACATCGTGGACTCCGCGACCGAGCTGTGCGCGGCCCGGTACGGAGCGCTCGGGGTCGTCGACCCCGAGCGCGTCCTGCTGACCCAGCTGTTCACGGCAGGGCTCACCGAGGAGGAGCGGGCCGCGATCCCGCACCTGCCGGACGCGCGCTCCGGCGTGCTCGGAGCCCTCGTCGGCGACCCGCGCCCGCTGCTCCTGGACGACGTCGCCCAGGACCCGCGGGCGGCCGGATTCCCGCCGGGCCACCCGCCCATGCACAGCCTCCTGAGCGTCCCGATCCGGGTGCACACGGAGGTCTTCGGCAACCTCTACCTCACCGAGAAGCGGGGCGGCGGCCCCTTCACGGACGAGGACCTCGCCCTGCTGCGCGTCCTGGCCTCGCAGGCGGGCATAGCGATCGGCAACGCCCGGCTCTACGAGACCGCGCGCCGCCGGGAGCGCTGGATCGACGGCGCCGCCGCCGTGACCACGACCCTGCTCGCCGGACGCCCCGCGGCGGACGCCCTGATGTGCGTGGCCGAACGGGCCCGGCTGCTGGCGGACGCCGCGGCCGGGGTGGTGCTCCAGCCGACCCCCGAGGGCGGCATGGAGATCGTGGCCGCCTCCACGCAGGGGGACCCCGGGGACCTGGTGGGGACGGCGATCGCCCCCGGTTCGCCGGTGCTGGTACAACTCCTCGGCGGCGAACCCGTCTTCATCGACGACTCGGCGACGGATCCCCGGATGACCACGCACGTGCGGGAGCGGTTCGGGCCGAGCATGATGCTTCCGCTGCAGAGCGGCGGCCAGCTGATCGGCACCCTGGCCCTGCCCCGCGCCCGGGGCGGCCCCGCGTACGACGCGGTGGACCGGCTGCTCGCCGCGCAGTTCGCCTCCCAGGCCGCGCTGGCCCTCGTCCTCGCGGACGCCCAGCACGACCGGGAGCAGCTGGCGGTGTACGAGGACCGCGACCGGATCGCGCGGGACCTGCACGACCTGGTGGTCCAGCGGCTCTTCGCCACCGAGATGATGCTCGAAAGCACCCGGCGGCGGGCCGCGAACGCCCCGTCCGGGGACACGGTCGGCGACGAGCTCAGCCGGGCCGTGGACGAGCTCGACTCCACCATCCAGGAGGTCCGGACGGCCATCTTCGCCCTCCAGCAGCCGCCGACCGACGCCCCGACGACCTTCCGGGGGCGGGTGCTGCGCGAGACGGGCGGGGCGGCGGCCGTGCTCGGCTTCCAGCCGTCGGTGCACTTCGCGGGCGCGGTGGACGCCCTGCTGCCGGATCCGGTGGCGGTCGACCTGCTCGGGGCCCTGCGCGGCGCCCTGGCCGCGGCGCACCGGCGCGGCGAGATCACCTTCATCGACGTGCAGGTGAACGCGAGCCCGTCCCGGGTCCGCCTGACGGTGGCGGACGACGGCCGTACGGAGTCGGGCGCGCGGGGCACGACGGTGACGTGGGAGTCGGCGCTGTGACGTGTGACAGGCCGCGGGGCGCCGGGATGCAGCGGAAACGGCTGGTCACAGAGCTCTGTTCCGCAGGCTGTGCTTCCATTCTCCGGTGAACGACGAGAGCGCTCCTCCAGCCGGCGAAACCCCGGGCCCGCATCACCGGCACGACCGACGTGTCCGGCCTCGGACGGACTCCGACCTCGGCGCGTGCGTCCAGGTGCTCTCCGAGGTCCACGAGCGGAACGGCTACCCCGTGAACTGGCCGGACCACCCCGGCGACTGACCCGGCCGGGTGGCCGCGCGCAGCGCGATCCGGGTGTTGGACTGGGCCACCCCCGCCTCCCGTTTCATCCGGCGGAGCAGCCCGTCGAGGGCGGCGGGGTCGGCGGCCCGGGCGCGTACGAGGTAGTCGTGCTCGCCGGTCACGTGCACGACCTCGGTGATCCCGGAGAGCTTGGCGACCTGCCGCTCGAACTCCTCGTTGGTGGTGTCCTGGCGCAGGGTGACGTCGATGAACACGACGAGCCCGCCGGCGGTGTCGGCCGCCGGGTCCACGATCGTGGTGAACCCGCGGATCACCCCTTCGCGGCGCATCCGCCGTACCCGGTCGGCGGTGGCG
The DNA here is from genome assembly GCF_042894025.1 of Streptomyces sp. NPDC001549. Classification (NCBI taxonomy): domain Bacteria; kingdom Bacillati; phylum Actinomycetota; class Actinomycetes; order Kitasatosporales; family Streptomycetaceae; genus Streptomyces; species Streptomyces sp. NPDC001549. Next base: position 17,798 of record NZ_JBIAVJ010000038.1, on the reverse strand, counting down.
TTGGCGCTGAGGCCCACGCGGACTCCCAGGTCGCGGTACGAGATCCGCGCATCCTGCTGCAGGATGCCGAGGATTTCCCTGTCGAGGCGGTCCATACCGCGATTCTCGCAGCCGGGCCCGGTATGCGCGCTCATCCCCCGCAGGCCGGGCCCGACGCTCGCCCCATGAGCGAACTGATGACACCGACGCTGGCGGGCGCGGCCGCGGGGCTGGGCGTGGCGATGCCCATGGGGGCGATGAGCGTGCTGCTGCTGCAGGAGGCGATGCGCGACCGCCGCACGGCCGTGGCCGCGGCCGCGGGAATCGCGGCGGTCGACCTCGGCTACGCTGCCCTCGCCACGGCCCTGGGGCCCTGGGTGGCCTCCCACATCTCTCCGGTCGAGGCCTGGGTCCGGCTGGCCTCGGCGGTGATCCTGCTGGTCATCGCGGCGCGCGGCCTTTCCGGGGCCTCCCCCGCCCAGGCTCCGGCCCCGGCCCCCGCCCAGGCCCAGGCCCCCGCCCAGGCCCCCGCCCAGGCCCCGGCCCCGGCGTCCGCCCCGCCCCCGGCCCGGCCGGCCAGGGCCTTCGCCCGGTACGTCGGCCTCACCGCCCTCAACCCCACCACCGCCCTCTACTTCGCCGCCCTCACCACCGCCCAGGGCGCCACCCTGGGCACGGGCCCGGCCGGCGCCGCCTTCCTCCTCGGTGTCGGCGCCGCCTCCCTCCTCTGGCAGCAGGCACTCGTGACGCTCGGCTCCCTCGCCGGCACCCGCGTCCCGGACGGCGCCCGCGTCTGGACCTTCCGCCTCGGCTACGGCCTGGTCGCCGCCTACGCCCTCAAGATCGCCTTCCCCCTGCCGACCCTCGGGTGAGGCGCCCGGGCGGGGTCAGGGGCGGCTCGGGGTGGCCTCGGGGTCATGCCGGATACGGGTCGACGCCACGGCCGAAATCATCAGTACATGACCCATCAGCCGCTGAGCCACCGCCGTGCGACCCTCACCCGGGCCGCCTTCGTCACCGCCCCCCTGTGCATGCTGGCCTACGGCGCCATCCGGCTCAGCGACCCCGGCCACGGCCCGGGCCCCGCCTGGACCGCGGGCCACGTCCTCCTGCTGGCCGGGGTGCTGCAGTTCGCCCTGATCCTCCCGGCCCTGCACCGGCTGACCGGGCCCGCCCGCGGGGCGGGCCGCCTCGGCGCCGGCGCCGCCACCCTGCTCGGGCTGACCGGCACCCTGGCGGTCGCCGCCCAGGCCTCCATCGACCTCGTCGTCGGCTTCCGCGCCGCCGACCGCCCGGAGATGGCGCGGCTCTTCGAGGAGATCCAGAGCCACCCCGGGGTGCTCCCCGCCGTCTACACCGTCGGCCCGATGCTCTTCTACGCCGGCCTCCTCTGGCTTCTGGTCCACCTCGCCGTCCAGCGCCGCGTCAGCCCCTGGCGACCCGTCATGGTGGTGCTGGGCACGGCCACCACCGCCGTCAGCCTCGATCTGCTGCCGCTCGGCGCCCTCTTCTTCACCGCGGCCCTCCTCCCCCGGTCCCTCCCCCTGACCGCCCCGCGGGTGCAGCCCCTAGGGTGACCCCGTGACGACCCGCCTCTCGGCCCGCGCGGCCATCGCCTCCGTGACCGACCCCGGCAGCTTCACCGAACTCCCCGCGCCCCGGCGGGAGTCCCCAGCCGACGGCCCCCTGGAGTGGACCGGCTACGACGACTCCCGCGCCCGCGCCGCCGGGCGCACCGGCGAGCAGGAGTCCGTGGTCACCGGCACCGCCCGGGTCGGCGGCCACGAAGCCACCGTCATCTCCTTCGAGTTCGGCTTCCTCGGCGGCTCGCTGGGGCAGCGCACCGGGGACCGGCTCGAAGCCGCGTACGCCCACGCCCGCGAGCACCGGCTCCCCCTCGTCTCGCTCATCGCCACCGGCGGCTCCCGGATGCAGGAGGGCATGCTCGCCCTCACCCAGCTCCAGCGTGTGGCCCGCCAGTGCGTGCTGACCCGGGCCGCGGGGCTCCCCCAGCTCGCCGTCCTGCGCGATCCGACCACGGGCGGCGGCTGGGCCACCCTGGGGGCCGGGGCCGATGTCGTCCTCGCGCTCCCCGGGGCCCAGGTCGGCTTCGCCGGGTCCCGGGTGCGTCCGGCGGACGCGGATCCGGCGGCCTACTGTGCCGAAGGCCAGTACGCCGCCGGTCACGTGGACGCCGTGGTGCCCGCCGCCGAGCTGCCGGGCACCCTCGCCGACTGGCTCCGCGTGCTGGCCGCGCCCCGCCCCGCGGGGCCGGTCGAACCGCCGGGCGCGCTGGCGGACGTAGCACCTCCGCGGACCGGCTGGGACGCCGTCCTGCAGGCCCGGCACCCCGGCCGGCCGCACGCCGCCGCGTACCTGGACGCGTACTTCGAGCTCCGCCTGCCGCTCTCCGGGGACCGGGCGGGCGGCACCGACCCCGGCATGCTGTGCGGATTCGGGCTGCGCGAGGGCCGCGCCGTCGCCTACGCCGCCCAGTGCGGCACCGCCACCCGCCCGGCGGGCTACCGTACGGCCGCCCGTGTCATCCGCCTCGCGGACCGCCTCGGCATCCCGGTGCTCACCCTGGTGGACACCCCGGGCGCGGCCAACGACGCCGCCGCCGAACACGCGGGCGCGGGCGCGGCCATCGCCGACACCTTCGCGGCGCTGGCCGCGGCCACGGTCCCCGTCACCACCCTGCTGATCGGCGAGGGCGGCTCGGGCGGCGCCCTCGCGCTGGCCGCACCCGGGAACACCTGGGTCACCCCGGACAGCTACTTCTCGGTGATCGCCCCGGAACTGGCGGCGGCCATCCTCAAGCGGCCCCCGTCGGCCGCGCCCGCCACGGCGGACCAGCTCCGCGTGCGCCCCCAGGACCTGGTCGCCCTGGGGGTCGCCCGCGGCATCGTCGGCCCGGCCCGGCCCCTGTCGGCCTAACGCCTGCGCTGCGGCAGCCGGACGTCCACCCGGTACAGCCGCGTCACCTGCTGGGCCAGCTCGTTGTCGTCGCTGGCCAGCAGCAGCCGTACGCGCCCGGCCCCGTCGTGATCCGTGACCACCATGCCCTCGATGCTGTCCACCAGCGGGTGGTTCTGCGGCAGCTTCGACGGCTGGGCCCCGCGGCGCATCGCCCGCGTCAACGACTACGAGGTCAAGGCCGCCCGGCTCCAGGGCGAGTTCGTCTGGCACACCCACGAGGACACCGACGAGCTCTTCCTGGTGGTCGGGGGCACCCTGACGATCCGCCTGCGCGACGGGGACGTGGTCCTGGGCCCCGGCGAGATGTACGTGGTCCCGCGCGGGGTCGAACACTGCCCGGCGGCCGAGGAGGAGGCGCAGATCCTGCTCTTCGAGCCGGCCGGCACCCCCAACACGGGCGCCGAGGGCGGCGACCGCACCCGGGAACCGGTGGACGCGTAGCCCGGCCGGTCGCGCCGGGGCCGGGTGTGTGCCGGGGCGCTCCCCGCCGGGCGCCGAACGCGATCCCGCCCGGCCCCGGCGGTCCCGGCGGCTAGGCCTGTGGGGAGCGGGCGTCGTAGCGGGCGAAGTTGCGCCAGCGCAGCGCGAGCAGGCCCAGCACCAGTACACAGGCCAGTCCGCCGCCCGTGACGGCCACGGTCGGGGAGATCAGGTCGGCGGTGGTCCCGGCGAGGAAGTCTCCGAGCCGGGGTCCGCCCGCGACGACGATGATGAAGACGCCCTGCAGGCGGCCGCGCATGTCGTCGGGGGTGGCGGCCTGGAGCATGGTCGTGCGGAACACCATCGAGGCGGTGTCCGCGTACCCGGCCAGGGCCAGGAAGAACATGCCGAGCCACAGGTTCCGGGTGATCCCGAACACCGCGACGGCCAGCCCCCAGCCGGCGACGGCGAGCAGGATCGCCAGCCCGTGCCGGCGGATGCGGCCCTGCCAGCCGGAGAACAGCCCGCCGAGCAGCGCCCCGGCGGCCATCGCGGCGACCAGCAGGCCGACCGTACCGGGGCCGCCGCCGTACCAGAGCCCGGCGATGGCCGGGAACAGCGCCCGGGGCTGGGCGAGCACCATGGCGGCCAGGTCGGAGAAGAAGGTCATCCGGATGTTCGGCCGGGTGCCGAGGAAGCGCAGTCCGTCGAGAACGGAGGCCCTTCCCCGGGCGCCCTCGGCCCGGTCGGGCTTCATCGACGGCAGCTTCCACATCGCGTAGAGCGCGGCGGTGAAGGTGACGGCGTCGATCAGGTAGGCCGTCTCGTAGCCCGCGACGGTGACGATGAACCCGCCGAAGGCCGGGCCGACCATCGACCCGAAGGTCATGGTCACCGAGTTCAGGGCGTTGGCGGCCGGCAGCTGTTCGACCGGGAGCAGCCTCGGGATCATGGCGGACCGCGCCGGTCCGGTGAGCGCCCCGCAGACCGCCTGGAGCGCGACGACGGCGTACAGGAACCAGACGCGGTGGAAGTCGAGCAGCGCGGCGGCGGCGAGCACGACCGACAGCGCGGCGGCGCCCATCGAGCTGTAGAGGCCGAGTTTGCGCCGGTCCACGGTGTCGGCGATCGCGCCGCCGTAGAGGCCGAAGACGACGAGCGGGACGAGCGAGAAGAGGCCGACGAGCCCGACGGAGAAGCTGGACCGGGTGATGTCGTAGACCTGGAGCGATATCGCCAGGGTGGTCATCGCCTGACCGACCCACGAGATGGTTCCGCCGAACCACAGCCGCCGGTAGTCCGCGGATGCGCTCAGCGGGGTGAGGTCGGCGAATATGCGCTGCCAGAGCTGGGGTGGGGCGGTCGTCCGGGTCACAGCGGATAATAACCACCGGCCGTCCGCCGCCCTCCTGGATTTTCGGCCCCTTCACACACCGGCAACAGTCGCCACACCCGGCCCCGGGCTCCCGGCCCGGGCGGCGTATTACCGGTAACTCGCCACTATCACCGGACATTTGACTGAATCGACGTGCGCTCCTCACCTCGGGTTCAGCTCATGATGAAAAGACTCGTATGTCCAGGGAGGCGTAGTGATCGAACCTGGCAACAGCACCACGAGCACCGGCACGGCGCAGAACACGGTGCGCACCACCGTCCCCCTCACCGTCGGCGTCGAGGAGGAGTTCCTGCTCGTCGACGCCCGCAGCTTCCGGGTGGTTCCCGCCGCCCCGCTGGTCCTGGCGACGGCCGGCGGGCTGCCCGGCGAACTCCACCCCGAAGGCACCCGCTACCAGGTGGAGATATCCACCCCGATAGCCCACTCGGCGGCCTCGCTGCGCGCCGAGCTCGCCGCCCTGCGGCGCACCCTCGGCCGGGCCGCCCGCGCCCACGGCTGCCGGCTGCTGGCCGCCCCCTCGCCGGTGGTCGCCGTGGAGGGGCCGCTGCACCTGACCGACGACGAGCCGCGCCAGCGCGAGCAGCACCGCCGGTTCGGCGCGCTCACCGACACGCTGGTCAGCTGCGGCCGCCACATCCACATCGGCACGCTTGACGTGGACACGGCGGTGGCCGTGTCCAACCGGATCAGACCCTGGCTGCCCACGCTGATCGCGCTGGCCGCCAACTCGCCGTTCTGGGGCGGCCGTGACACCGGTCATGCCAGCTGGCGGGCGATGGCCTGGTCCGGCTGGCCCTCGGCGGGCCTGCCCCCGCACTTCACGTCCACGGCGCACTTCCGGCGCTCGGTGCAGACCCTGCTCGGCTCCGGGGCGGCCCTGGACACCAAGATGGTCTACTGGGACCTCCGCCCCTCCGGGCACTGGCCGACGCTCGAGATCCGGGCGCCCGACATGTCCCCGGACATCGACTCGGCCATCCTGCAGGCCGAACTGGCCCGCGCACTGGTCTCCACGGCGCTGCGCGAGATCGCGGAGCGCCGCCCCGAACCGGCCGTACGGGACGACGTACTGCGCCTCGCGCGCTGGCGGGCGGCCCACGACGGCCTGGAGGGCTTCGGCCTCGACCCGTACTCGGGGACGGAACTCCCCGCGGCGGACCTCGCGGAGGCCCTGCTGGACCTGATCGCCCCGGAACTGGCCGCCGCCGGCGACCTCGACCACGCCGCCAAGACCCTGGCGGGCCTCCTGCGCGACGGCTCGGGAGCCCACCGCCAGCGGGTGGCGTTCGCCCGCCGGCAGGACCTGACGGACGTACTGCGCCACCTCACGGACGAGACGGAGGACTTCTAGACCGCCAGCGCCCCTGAACACTCCAAAGCCGCAGGTGCAGGTGCAGGTGCAGGTGCAATCGTTTCTGCACCTGCGGCTTGCCGGTGGAGCGCACGGCATGGCGCTCGCCCGCCGGTCGGCAACCGGCCACGAGAGGGCTGCTTCCGCCCGTCCGCCGGCACCGGGACCGGGCTATGCTGCGGAGAAACGTGGACGTTCCAGCCCCCGACGGCGCGTTGCCTGTCATCGAAGTCTGCATCGCGGCACGGACCTCCCCGTCCGACCGCCCGGTGCGTGCGAGGGCACGGTTCGTCCCTCCGTCCTGGAACACAGGCTGCTGGACCGGCCTTTCGCCCGCTGAGCGAGCACACCCGCACCGGAAGAGCCGCGAAGGGCCGGGAAGTCCGGCACCGAACGGCGCTGCCCGGCCGGTCCTGAACCGAGGCACCGCCATGCGCATGCCAAATCCGAACACCCGCCGGTACGACGAGATCGGCCGGACGCTGATCACTGTGACCGGAGAGCTCGACCTGGACACCGTCCACCCGCTCCGCGCGACGCTGACGCAGTGCCTGCGCGACGGCGCCCGTACCGTCGACATCGACCTGACTGCGCTCACCTTCTGCGACTGCAGCGGCCTCAACGTCTTCCTCTCCACGTGGCAACAGCTCACGGCGGCCGGAGGATCCCTGCACCTGCACCACCCGCCGCGCGTGCTGGCCCGGCTCATCGGCATCACCGGCTCCGGTTTCCTGCTCGGCAGTCCTCCTGCCCCCGCCGTTCCCCCGGTCACCGCAGCCCTGCGCGGCGTGGCGTGACGGGCACCTCGCCGCGAGGCCGCCCGGTACGGCAGTGCTCCAGGCGCTGGTCCCGCCCCCCCGGGGAAAGCGCGGAAGTCGCTGCCGCGGGCGGCCCGGCGCACCGCCCCCGTGCCTGGAGGCAGGCGCGATGACCGGTGACCGGACGGTGAGGATCAAGGTGCTGGTGGCCCAACAGGCAGCCCTGCGCGGCGCGCGGGTCGCCGTGGTGGATGTGTGCACCGCTGCGGTGGCCACGCTTCCGATCGGTGGAGCCGGAGTGTCGGCGATGTCCCGGACCGCGGCCGGCCACCCGCTGTGCAGTACCGACCTGGTGAGCGAGCGGCTCGAAGAACTCCAGCTCACTCTGGGCGAAGGTCCGTGCGTGGATGCCTACGCCCTCGGGTCGGCCGTCCTGGCATCCGATCTGCGAGGGGACGAAGAGCGCCGGCGGTGGCCCGTGTTCGCCCCCGAGGCGAACGCCGCCGGCGCGGGATCGGTGTTCTCGTTCCCGCTCCAGATCGGTGCCATCAGCCCCGGCGTCCTGGACCTGTACTCCGGTGTGCCGGTCGAGCTGGACTCAGAGCAACTGGCCGATGCGATGGTGCTCGCCGACACCGCCACCCTCGTCCTTCTCGGCACCCGGCTCGGCGAGGTGGGCACGCGGCCGGACGGAAACCCGCCGGCCCCATGCTCGGCGGACGGCCGCCTTGAGGATCTGGGCGGCCACCGCGCCGAGATCGACCAGGCCACCGGCATGCTCACCGTCCAGCTCGGCGTGGACATCGAGGAGGCGTTCATCCGCCTGCGCGCCTACGCCTACACCCACGAACGCCGGCTCGCCGAGGTGGCCGCCGACGTGGTGGCCCGGCGGCTCCGGTTCCCGCCGAGCACGGACGATGGTTTCGGCACGGCCGACGATGCCTGACAACAGAAGGTGCGTGCGATGAATGAGCAGCTCCTTGCCAAGACGTTCGTCGAACTGGCGGACACCTTGGTCGCGGACTTCGACCTGATCGACTTCCTGCGCCTGCTGACCGACCGCTGCGTCGGCATGCTCGGCGTGAGTGCGGCAGGTGTTCTCCTCGCGGACCGGGCCGGTGAACTCCGCGTGATGGCCGCCTCCGACGAGGAGGTACGCCTGCTCGAACTCTTCCAGCTCCAGAACGACCAAGGTCCCTGTCTGGATTGCTTCCGCACCGGGGCGCCCGTCACGGTGACGGACCTGAGCGCGGAAGCCGCCCGCTGGCCCCGCTTCGCCTTGCAGGCCCGCCGCAGCGGCTACTCGGCGGTCCAGGCTCTGCCGATGCGCCTGCGGGACGAGGTCGTCGGTGCCCTGAACCTGTTCCGCGCCACACCCGGGCCCTTCGACCCCGCCGCCACACCCATCGCCCAGGCCTTGGCCGACGTCGCCACGATCAGCCTCCTGCAGCAACGCTCCTCCCAACGCAGCAGCCTCCTCAACGAGCAGTTGCAGACCGCATTGAACAGCCGGGTCCTGATCGAGCAGGCCAAGGGCAAACTCGCCGAACGCCAGGGCATCGACATGGAGCAGGCCTTCACCGCATTGCGGGGTTACGCCCGCGCACACAACCGCCGCCTGTCCGACCTGGCCCGCGCCTTCGTCGACGGAACGGAACCTCTCACCGGCCTGGGTGGCTGACCCTCCCCGCCGCAGCGCGCGTACGGCGGGGAGGGTGTCGCCTGCTACCCGTGGCGTTCGCGGTCGCCCCGGTCCTGTCGATTCCAACGGCCGCGGCGCTGCCGGCTGTAGCGGCGGTCCCAGCGGTCCTGCTGATCCCGGTAGTAGCGGTAGTCCCGGTAGTCGACGTCATCGCCGTGGCCCCGGTAGCCGGAGCCCCTTCTGCCGTAGTGCACGAGGCCAAAGACCAACAGGGCGGCGGCCACCCACAGGAGGGGGTACGCGTAGCCGAGGGCGAACAGGATCACGGCGAGGATGAGAAGCATGACGAACACGGCAGGCCTTCCCGTAGCGGAATGGGACATCGCTGCCGGGGACTGGGGCCTCGCACAAGAGCGTAGCCCCGCGGGGAGCTCCGGGATAGCGCGCACTGGATCACGCTGACAACCGTTCACCCCACCCGCCCCTGCAGAAGTCCCGGAACTCCCCAGCCACTCGGGTCCATTGACAAGGAACATGGCCAGGCGTTGACTGACGACGACGGCGTAGGGCCGTGCCACCCGGGAAGCCTCCGGGGAGCCGCCCTGCACCTTCCGCTTCGCCCGGACCTCGCGAAACGCAGGAACCATCCCTGTGACCGCTGTGGAGGTCCCGGCCACGCCCCATCCGGCTTCTCCTCCTCCGGCTCATACCGGCTCTGACCGGGTTCGGCTTCGTCGTGCGCGGCGGCAGCGGGCACAACGGTCGCCGGTACAGCCGAAACCACGGAACACCCGCAGGGAGCCCACCCATCGGACCGAGCAAGGGACCGCCGCCATGGGCATCGCCCAGAGGATCAGGAACAAAATGCACGCCCTCCAGGGAAGGATCACGGACAGTACCGGCCTGACCACGCACAACAAGCGATCGGCTGGACGGGCGAAGGCCGACCGGGCGGCCGGCAACCTGAAGCAGTCCGGCGAGAAGATCAAAAACGCTTTCAGGCGGTGACCCACCACCATGCGGTACGAACCGACAGGGGTTGACGGGAATGCAGCAGAGCCACTGGCGAGCCAAGAGCCGGAGAGGGCGGCCATGTCCAGGGCCGTGATCATCGCCGGAGCTGTCGTCGCTCTGGCAGCCGCCTTCTTCGCCGCACTCGGGCGGGGCCGCGGCGGGCGTAGTCCGAGGCGCCGCTTCGGGCCCGAGTACGACCGCCCCGTGACCCGCCACAAGGGCGACACCATGGCGGCGGGCCGAGAACTCGGCGCCCGCATGAAGCAGCACGGCGCGGTCAAGGAGCAGCCGCTGCCGGCAGGGGCCCGCGAGCAGTACGCGGCCCAATGGGCCGGAATCCAGCAGCGGTTCGTCGATTCCCCTCAGGAATCGGTCACGGAGGCCGATGCGCTGCTGGCGCGGCTGGCAAAGGACCGGGGCTTCCCCGGCGGCGGGCCCTTCGAAGAACAGCTCGCCGCGCTCTCCGTCCACCACGCGAGCCACGTCGACGGCTATCGCCGCATGCACAGGGCGGTGGACGGCCAGGAGAGCACCGAGGAGATGCGGAGGGCCATGATCGAGGGCCGGGGCCTCTTCGACGCCCTGGTGGCGGAACATCCGGACGACTCGCGCCGGCATCCTCCGGGGCGACACCACGCGAAGGGAAGCGGCCCGCGATGACCTACGACCAGGAGCGCGCACGACAGACCCCGCCCCGAAGGCAGGTTCCCGGGCGGCGTGACCCGCGCGGCCCGGCACCCGCACCTCGCCCCGCACCGGCCCAGGAGCCGGGCGAGCCGCTCATCAGCGCCGAGGCCCTCTTGCAGACCCCGACCTCTGAGCACCTTCTCCCGCAGGACGTACGAGACAAGCTGACCCTGCAACTCCAGCAGTGCCTCAGCACCTTCGTCGAGAGTCCGCGCCAGGCGGTGGAGCAGGCCGACAGCGCCTTCGCCGAGGCCACCACCCACCTCGCGGCCACGCTCGAGGAACGCCGCCACGCCCTCGGTGCGAGCTGGCAGGGCCAGGGCACCGACGCGCAGACGGACGAGCTGCGCCGCGCACTGCACCAGTACCGGGCGCTCACCGTGCGGCTGCTGCGCATGTGAGTGGCCGCGTAACGTTCGACTCCCGGCAGCCGGCGACGTAGCCCGCCTCCCCGTTGGATTACCCCGCCGACCGCTCGTCCTCGCCCGATGAGGAAGTGGTGCAGCTTCCGGCCATGTGGCCGGGGCTGCACCACTGGCACACCCGAGCCCGGCCGCCGTGACGGCGCACAGGACCCGGAAACGCCAAAGCCGCAGGTGCGATCGTTTCTGCACCTGCGGCTTGTGGTGGGGCGGGTGGGACTCGAACCCACGGCCGACGGATTATGAGTCCGCTGCTCTAACCGGCTGAGCTACCGCCCCTTCACGGCGTGGCGCGTACACGTGTGCGCGCCGTCTGCCGCAGCATAGCCGCTCATACGATCTCCTGCCTCGGATGCCTCGCATGATCGGCTTCGCCTGTTCAGAGAGACCGCGCTGAGGGCTGTCCGGTTCCGGACGGGGCGACAAAGAAAAGAAGAGGACCCCTCAGGGTCCTCTTCTTCTTCCTTGCTCCCCCGGCTGGACTCGAACCAGCAACCCTCCGGTTAACAGCCGAATGCTCTGCCAATTGAGCTACAGGGGACCGCGCTCCCCCGACTGGACTCGAACCAGTAACCTGCCGGTTAACAGCCGGCTGCTCTGCCAATTGAGCTACAGGGGATTGCTGCGGTGCATCGAACAGCCCACCTCCGGCGTTGCCGGGGGGCGAGTGCCCGTTGCGAGTCATAGATTAGCGCAAGCAGGGGGGTGCTCCGCCAATCGGTATCGACAGCGGGCCGGGCACCACACGACGAAGGGTGACAGGCATGCGGTACAAGGTCACGTTCGTGGTCGGACTGGCCCTCGGGTACGTGCTCGGAACCCGGGCCGGACGCGAGCGCTACGAGCAGCTGCGGAAGTCCGCCCGGCAGCTCGCGCAGAACCCCGCGGTGCGCAATGCCGCCGAGACCGCGGGCCAGACCGGGCGCGAGTTCGCCGGGAAGGCCTTCACCGCGGTGAGCCACAAGGTCGGCGACGCCGTCCCGGACTCGCTCGCCGGGCGGGTACGGGGGCTGCGCAACCGGGTCGGCGGCGGCGCCGGCGAGGACGACTGGGGCACCAGCAACACCTGAGCTGCACAGGTCCGTGCTGGGGCCCGCGGGATCCATGAGGTTCCGGGGGCTCCGGACCGGTCGAGTCCGGCCCCGCGTGCGGCAGAATTCACCGCATGGGGATAGTCGCCGGGCTGGACAGCTCTTCCGCGTTCACACGCATCGTCGTCTGTGACACCGAGACCGGCGCCGTGCTGCGCCAGGGGTACGCACCCCATCCACAGCCCACGGGTGAACCGGCCGGCTCGCACCCCCACGAGACCGACCCGCAGGCCTGGCTGCTCTCGCTCGGCGAGGCCGCCGGCGGCGGGCTCCTCGAAGGGGTCCAGGCCATAGGGGTCTCCGCCCAGCAGCACGGCCTGCTGCCGCTGGACCCGCAGGGCGCTCTGGTGCGTCCCGCCCTCGTCGGCAACGACAAGCGCGGCCAGGTCGCCGCCGCCGACCTCATCGACGCCTTCGGCGGCCGGCACGGCTGGGTCGAGGCGGTGGGCTCGGTCCCGCACTCCGCGCAGCCGGTCGCGAAGCTGGCCTGGCTGGCCCGCAACGAGCCCGAGGCCGCCCGCCGGATCGCCGTGCTGATGTCCCCGCACGACTGGCTCGTCTGGCAGCTGCTGGGCCGCCCGGCCCGCCGGACCACCGACCGCGGCGGCGCCTCCGGTACCGGGTACTGGTCGGCGGCCACCGGAACCTGGCGCCCCGACCTGGTCGAGCTGGCGCTCGGGCACCGGGCGCTGCTGCCCGAGGTGCTCGGCCCGGCCGATGCCGCCGGGACCACGCCCGAGGGGCTGCTGATCTCCGCCGGCACCGGCGAGACGATGGCCGCCGCGCTCGGGCTGGGGCTGGGCCCCGGCGACGCGGTGGTCTCGCTCGGTGCCTCCGGTTCGGTGATGGCGGTGCACCACGAGGCGGTGTCGGAGCCGGGCGGGCTCGTCACCTCGCTGGCCGACGCCAGCGGCATGCACCTGCCCGTGGTGAACACCTCCAACGCCGTACGGGCGCTGCGCGGCACCGCCGAGCTGCTCGGCACCGATCTGGAGGGGCTGTCCGAGCTCGCGCTGAAGTCGACGCCGGGCGCGCACGGCCTCGTACTCCTGCCGTACCTGGAGGGTGAGCGGACCCCGAACCTGCCGCACGCCGCCGGCACCCTGTCCGGGCTGCGCCGGGACTCGATGAAGCCGGAGCACCTGGCCCGGGCCGCCTTCGAGGGCATGCTGTGCGGGCTGGTGGACGCGCTGGACGTGCTGCGCTCGCGCGGGGTCGAGATCCGCCGGGTGTTCCTGCTGGGCGCGGCGGCCGAGCTGCCCGCCGTGCAGGCCGCGGCCCCCGGGCTGTTCGGTACGCAGGTCGTCGTACCGGCGCCGGCCGACTACGCGGCGCTGGGCGCGGCCCGCCAGGCGGCCTGGGCGCTCGGTGTGGCGCAGGGCACCCTGGCCCCGCACACCCCGCCGGTCTGGCCGGCCCCCGCGGCCCAGGTCTTCGAGCCGGGCGAGGAGTTCCCGGCGTGGCAGGCGGTGCGCCAGCAGTACATCGCGACGCGGGAGCAGATCCACCCCGGGGCGTTCTAGTGCTGTGACCGCCTACGTCGCGGGTCGGGGCGGGCTGGTCCTTTTGACCGGCCTTTGCGAAATCCGGTGGGGATCACAGGGCCGGTTGGCCCAAGATGGGCTGAACCCCTCGATCATGCCGACCGGAGCCTGCGCGTGCTCATACGACTTCTGCGGACCCATCTGGGTACGTACCGGAAACCCATCGCGGTGCTGGTCCTGCTGCAACTGCTGCAGACCAGCGCCAGCCTCTACCTGCCCACACTCAACGCCGACATCATCGACAACGGTGTCGTCAACGGCGACAGCGGCTACATCCTGCGCTTCGGCGCGCTGATGCTCGGTGTCTCCCTCGTCCAGCTCGTCTGCAACGTCGGAGCCGTCTACTACGGCGCCCGCACGGCCGCGGCCTTCGGCCGGGACGTCCGTACCGCGATCTTCGACCGCGTGCAGAGCTTCTCGGCGCGGGAGCTGGGCCAGTTCGGTGCCCCGTCGCTGATCACCCGTACGACGAACGACGTCCAGCAGGTCCAGATGCTGGTGCTGATGACCTTCACCCTGATGGTCTCGGCCCCGATCATGTGCGTCGGCGGTATCGCCATGGCACTCTCGCTCGACGTGAAGCTGTCGGGCGTACTGCTCGCCGTCGTCCCGGTGCTCGGGATCTCGGTCGGCGCGATCGTCTTCAGGACGCGGCCGCTGTTCCGCCAGATGCAGGTGCGCCTGGACACCGTGAACCGGGTCCTGCGCGAGCAGATCACCGGCAACCGGGTGATCCGCGCCTTCGTCCGCGACGACTACGAGAAGGACCGCTTCCGCGAGGCCAACGCCGACCTGACCGGCATCTCGCTGTCCGCCGGCAAGCTGCTGGCCTACATGTTCCCCACGGTCATCGTGGTCGTGAACATCTCCAGCGTCGCCGTCATCTGGTTCGGTGCGATGCGCGTCGACAGCGGCGGCATGGAGATCGGCCAGCTGACGGCCTTCCTCGCCTATCTGATGCAGATCGTCATGGCCGTGATGATGGCCACCTTCATGTTCATGATGGTGCCGCGCGCCGAGGTCTGCGGGGAGCGCATCCAGGAGGTCCTGGACACCGAGTCCAGCGTGGTCCCGCCCAAGGACCCGGTGCGCGAACTCGCCCGCCGTGGCCGCCTGGAGCTGCGCGGCGCCGACTTCCGCTACCCGGGCGCCGAGGCCCCCGTCCTGCGCGGGGTGGACCTGGTGGCCCGCCCCGGCGAGACCACGGCGGTCATCGGCTCCACCGGAAGCGGCAAGTCCACGCTGCTGGGCCTGGTCCCGCGACTGTTCGACGCGACCGGCGGCGAGGTCCTCGTCGACGGGGAGGACGTCCGCGTCCTCGACCCGGACCTGCTGGCCAGGACGGTCGGCATGGTGCCGCAGAAGCCGTACCTGTTCTCCGGGACCATCGCCTCCAACCTGCGCTACGGGCGCCCGGACGCGAGCGACGAAGAGCTCTGGCAGGCGCTGGAGGTGGCCCAGGCCAAGGAGTTCGTCTCCGCGCTGGAGGGTGGCCTGGACGCCCCCGTCAGCCAGGGCGGAACCAATGTCTCCGGCGGCCAGCGCCAGCGTCTGGCCATCGCCCGCACGCTCGTGCAGCGCCCGGAGATCTACCTCTTCGACGACTCCTTCTCGGCGCTGGACTACGCGACGGACGCGGCGCTGCGCGCGGCGCTCGCCCGCGAGACCGAGGACGCGACCGTGGTCATCGTCGCCCAGCGGGTCTCCACGATCCGTGATGCCGACCGGATCATCGTCCTGGACGAGGGCCAGGTCGTGGGTGAGGGACGCCACCACGAGCTGATGGCCGGCAACGAGACCTACCGGGAGATCGTGCTCTCCCAGCTGACGGAGGCGGAGGCCGCATGAGCGGGCCCGGAGGACGGATGATGATGGGGCCGGCCCAGCGGTCCATGGACTTCAAGGGCTCGGGCAAGCGGCTGCTGCGTCAGCTCGCGTACGACCGGGCCAAGATCTGGGGCATGGTCGCGGCCGTCGTCGGCAGTGTCGGCTGCGCGGTGGTCGGCCCGAAGATCCTCGGTGAGGCCACCGACCTGGTGTTCGCGGGGATCGTCGGCCGCGAGATGCCGGCCGGGACCACCAAGCAGCAGGCGCTGGACGGCCTGCGCGCCCGGGGCCAGGACGGTATGGCGGGCATGCTCGCCGGTACCGACTTCACCCCGGGGCAGGGCATCGACTTCGGTGCCGTCGGGGTCGTCGCGATCTGGGCGCTGGTGGTCTTCACCCTGGCCGGCCTGCTGATGCTGGTCGCCACGCGGCTGTCGAACCACGTCATGAACGGCACCGTCTACCGGATGCGCGAGGAGCTCCAGGCGAAGCTGTCGCGGCTGCCGCTGTCGTACTTCGACCAGCAGAAGCGCGGCGAGGTGCTGAGCCGGGCCACGAACGACATCGACAACATCGGCCAGACGCTCCAGCAGACGATGGGCCAGCTGCTGAACTCGCTGCTGACCATCGTCGGCGTGCTGGTGATGATGTTCTGGATCTCGCCGCTGCTGGCGCTGGTCGCGCTGGTGACCGTACCGCTGTCGGTCTTCGTCGCCGCGAAGATCGGCAAGAAGTCGCAGCCGCAGTTCGTGGCGCAGTGGAAGGCGACCGGCGCGCTCAACGCCCACATCGAGGAGATGTACTCGGGCCACAGCCTGGTCAAGGTCTTCGGCCGGCAGAAGGAGTCCGCGGCCGTCTTCGCCGAGCAGAACGAGGCGCTGTACCGGGCCTCCTTCAAGGCGCAGCTGGTCAGCGGCGTCATGCAGCCGGTGATGTTCTTCATCTCGAACATCAACTACGTGCTGATAGCCGTCGTCGGCGGGCTCCGCGTCGCCTCCGGCACCCTGTCGATCGGTGACGTGCAGGCCTTCATCCAGTACTCGCGGCAGTTCTCGATGCCGCTGACGCAGGTCGCCTCGATGGCGAACCTCGTGCAGTCCGGTGTCGCCTCGGCGGAGCGGGTGTACGAGCTGCTGGACGCGGCGGAGCAGGAGGCGGACGCCGAGGTTCCGGAGCGTCCGCAGGAACTGCGCGGTCAGGTCACCTTCGACAAGGTGGCCTTCCGCTACGAGCCGGACAGGCCGCTGATCGAGAACCTCTCGCTCACGGTCGAGCCGGGCCACACGGTCGCGATCGTCGGCCCGACCGGCGCCGGAAAGACCACGCTGGTCAATCTGCTGATGCGGTTCTACGAGGTCACGGGCGGGGAGATCGCCCTCGACGGGGTGGACATCGCGAAGATGACCCGCGAGGAACTGCGCGGCGGCATCGGCATGGTGCTCCAGGACACCTGGCTGTTCGGCGGCACCATCGCGGAGAACATCGCCTACGGTGCTTCGCGCGAGGTCACCCGCGCCGAGATCGAGGGGGCGGCGCGGGCCGCCCACGCGGACCGGTTCATCCGCACCCTGCCGGACGGCTACGACACCGTGCTGGACGACGAGGGCGCGGGGGTCAGCGCGGGCGAGAAGCAGCTGATCACCATCGCCCGGGCGTTCCTGTCGGAGCCGGTGATCCTGGTGCTCGACGAGGCGACGAGCTCGGTGGACACCCGTACCGAGGTGCTGATCCAGAAGGCGATGGCCCGCCTCGCGCGCGGCCGTACGTCCTTCGTGATCGCGCACCGGCTCTCCACGATCCGCGACGCGGACGTGATCCTGGTGATGGAGAGCGGATCGATCGTGGAGCAGGGCACGCACGAGGAGCTGCTGGCCTCGGGCGGCGCGTACGCGCGGCTGTACGCGGCGCAGTTCGCGCAGGCGGTGGCCGAGGTCGACTAGACGGCGTAGACCGTCTCCTTCATGCGCCGCACGGCGGAGGGGCACTCGGGTACGGGACGTATTCGGGTGCCCCTCCGCCGTCGTTAGCATGACGGCATGGCATTGGACGTGGTGATTCGCCCTGCTCGGGCGGAGGACGAGCGCGAGATACTGGAGCTGTTCCGCTCGGCGTGGTCGCGCGTGAGCGAACCCGGCCCCGAGCGCCCGGCCGACGCGGCCGTCTTCGACGAGCGGCACCCCGTGGAGAGCTTCCTCGTCGCGGAGCGCGGGCAGAGGATCGTCGGGTACATCGCCCACGCCCCGGCGAGCCCCCTCGAAACCAATCGGCACGTCCGTCACATCCAGGGGCTGGCGGTCCTCGAATCCGCCCGGGGCGGCGGGGTCGGGCAGGCCCTCGTCGAGGCTGTCTGTGCCGCCGCGCGGGCCGGTGGTGCCCGCCGTATCAACCTGCGCGTGCTTGGCCACAACGAGCCGGCGCAGCGGCTCTACCGACGATGCGGCTTCGCGGTGGCCGGTGTCCTGCCCGAGGAGTTCCTGCTGGACGGGGCCTACGTCGACGACGTCTGGATGAGCCGGAGCCTGTCCGACCCACACGCGCCCGCGCAGCCACAGCCGTAGCCGGGCCGACGGGGTGGGGGCGCCTGGCGGGGCGCCCCCGTTACCGTCTTCGTGGCCTCGCAATGAGGCTCCCGGCCTTCGGCCCCGGTATGACTTGAGCCCCCAGTCGAGATGATCGAAAAGGTGGTGT